>CAZLHQ010000073.1:0-15048 GCA_964559355.1 uncultured Hyphomicrobiaceae bacterium | reverse complement strand
GTCATCGCCACGGCGTCGTTGAACAGCAGCTTGTAGGTCATGGTGACGCCGGATGCGATCGCGGCGCGCATGGCGAGACTGCCGGAATGGACGTAGGTGCCATCGCCGATGTTCTGGAAGATGTGCCGGCGCTTGGAGAACGGCGCTTCGCCGATCCAGTTCGCGCCCTCGCCGCCCATCTGCGTGAAGCCCTCGGTGGCGCGGTCCATCCACTGCACCATGTAATGGCAACCGATGCCGGCATAGGCGCGGGCGCCTTCCGGCACGCGGGTCGAGGTGTTGTGCGGGCAGCCGGCACAGAAGTAGGCGACGCGGCGCATGGCTTCGGGTGGAAGCTCGCGGTGTTTCTCCGACGCTTCCAGCTCGCCGAGGCGGCGCGCTAATGCCTGATCCGAAGTCGCCGCTACGATCCGCCGGCCAATGGCGATGGCAATGGCCAACGGATCGAGCGCGCCGCTGGCGGGAAACAGCCATTCGCCGTACTCGTCGCGCTTGCCGATGACGCGCGGCCGTCGCTCCGCATCAAAGAGCTGCTCCTTCACCTGCGTCTCGATCAGCGCGCGTTTTTCCTCGACCACGATGACGAGATCGAGCCCTTCGGCGAACCGCTGCAAGCCGAACGGCTCGAGCGGCCATGTCATGGCGACTTTGTAGAGCCGCATACCAATGGCGTTGCAGCGGGCCTCGTCGAGTCCCAGCATGTCGAGCGCCTGGCGCGTGTCGGCGTAGGTCTTGCCCGAGGTCAAGATGCCGATGCGCGCCTTCTCACCGCCGGTGAAGATGATTTTGTCGAGAGCGTTGGCGCGCGCGAAAGCGAGAATGGCGGCGCGCTTCAAGCGATGCAGGCGCAATTCCTTGGCCAGCGGTGTGTCACCGAGGCGAATGTTGAGGCCACCCGGCGGCATGTGAAATTCGGCGCTCGTTGGTAGGCGCACGTTGACTCGATCGACCCGCGCATCGACGACGGCGGTGCTCTCGACGTTATCCTTGACGCACTTGATGCCGACCCACACGCCGGCAAACCGCGACAGCGCAAAGCCGATGAGGCCGTAATCGATGAGATCCTGGATGCCGGCCGGATTGAGGATCGGCATCATGGCATCGACAAATGCGAACTCGGATTGGTGCGCCGACGTGGAGCTCTCGCAAGTATGGTCGTCGCCCATCAACGCAATGACGCCGCCGTTCGGCGAGGTGCCGGCATGATTGGCGTGGCGGAAGGCGTCACCGGATCGATCGACGCCCGGGCCCTTCCCGTACCAGACGCCAAACACGCCATCGAAACGGCCTTCGCCGCGCAGCTCGGCTTGCTGCGAGCCCCACAGCGCGGTTGCCGCCAGGTCTTCGTTGATGGCAGGCTGGAACAGGATGTCGGCCTCGCCGACGCGACTGCCGGCGCGGGCGAATGCGCTTTCGAGCGTGGCGATCGGTGAGCCGCGGTAGCCGGTGACGTAGCCCGCCGTGTTGAGCCCGGCCGCGCGGTCACGCGCCTTTTGCATCAGCACCAGACGGACGATCGCCTGCATGCCGTTGAGCAATTGCACGGACTTGTCGAGATCGAACTTGTCGCTGAGCCGCGGCGTCGGCTGCATCGGTTGCCTCCGGCCGAAGTTGGATCAGGCGGTGCACGCGCCGGTACGAAAGCGCTGGTGCCATGCAATCAATATGTGGTGCAGCGTGTCACGCTTCGCAACAGCGCGCAATCGGCGGCGCCCTTGCTTTATTCCCTGGCCGATCGCCTGCCGCTGCAAAAGGAAAACCCCGGCGGCGGGCCGGGGTCATCCACAAGGGTCGCCGCAGGCCGCCGGCCTCAGCCGCCGAGGCTCGCCAGCTTGCCCAACTTGTCGGCCAGCAGATAGTAGAATGTCACGCGCTGCTTCTGCTTGTCGGCCTTCATCTTCTCGCAAACGGCCTTGATCGCAGCGTCGAGCGCGGCATCGTCGGTGATGCCGAGTTTCTTCTTGCCCCAGCTTTCACGGACGCGATCAAGCTCTTCCTTGCTCGAGCACGAGACCAGTGATGCATCCTTGCTCTTCAGCGCGATGCCGAGATGCTTGACGATGTTGGCGACCGTCTTCTCGCTGGCATCGGGCACATAGCGCTTGAGGTCGGTCAAATATTCGGTGCTCATTGTTCCTGATCTCCCGTGTTGGCAGGCCGGCGAGTGCTTTGCTGGCCTGAGGCAAAGGGCGCAAAAGCATGCAACCTTAACGTCCGCCTGCGCCCTGTGATACGTCGGCAATCGAAAAACTTCAATGTTCTACAGGAGATAGTGGCCAATGGCGATGGGCGGGTGAAGGGTTTTGCAATGCCGGAACGCGCCCATCCGATTGGAATTCGCGTTATTTCATAGGCGATTGCACGTCGTCGCTCGCCGACCCGAGGGCAGGGCCGGAGGTATTTGGTTCTCCTGCAACTCCGGCGAGGCTGGCCATCAAGCGACGGCGGAATTCGTGTGTAACGCCCGGAAAGCCATGTAGGACGCGTTGATGCGGCGCGTCATCCGATCCCGCCCGCTCATCTCCGCAACGACGGTCGCTGCGATGCTCTCGAGATCGCGCGCCAGTTCGGCAGGAGACGACATCGGGAGTGGCCACGGGCCCGAGGCCGCCGCCATTTGCTCGGCTTGTTGTCGGTGAGCCAGCAACTCGGCTTGTTCCATCGCGCGGGCCTCGGCTGCAAGCGCGGTGAGCATGATGCGCTCGCTGTTTGCCAATTGATCCCAGAAGCTGCGGCGCATGCCCATGGAGATCGTGAGACCCTGCCGGTTGAGGCCGGGATGCATGATGTGGGTTTCGCGGTTGAGGCGCGTGCTGGCGCGGCGATCGTGGAAGGGGAAATCACCATGCAGCACCTCGACGGCATCGATCCGGCGCTCGTCCAGGGCATCGGCAGGCGCCAGTCGTGGCAGCGGCGCCATGTCGGCATCGCACGCCAGCAGCACTTCGCGCGCCAGGCCCTCGATGGCGATGCGCATTCCCCTGAGGTCGGCGCTCTGACGGATTGGGCGATTGGAGAAAACGCCAAGTGAAGGACCGGTGTTGCCGACCGCAAGCGACTTGATGTCGAATAAGCCTGAAAGCTCGTCCCACAGCTCCTGGCCGCCGCCCACCGTCAGCCACGCTTCGAATGAAGCAGCGTCAAGCCCGACACCGCAGGGCAGACCGGCGAGATAGTGGAAGGCCGGGTGTGCGCCGCTATTGTCGTTCTCGACCTGCATGTAGAGATCGGCCGCGCCATTCTTGATCATGTCGAGACTGCCTTCGCTGCTGCTCTCGACGACAATTCGCATTGCTCCCTCGCTTGCCGCCACGATGCGGGCAGCAAGACGCCGGACCATATCGCCGCTGCCTCCCGGGCGATCTTCAAAACGTGTCACAAGGCGCAGCTCGCGCCGCTTCGTTGTCAGCGCAGGCATTGCGAGCGCGGGCGATGCGGGAGCCGCGGCAATTGCCGTTGAGCCGCTGGCGGCGAGTGCTGCGACACTGCTCGATTTCAGGAATTCACGGCGATGCATCGGGCGACCCTCGTCTTCGCGGTCTTGCAGTCCAAGTGGCAAGACAAGGCTATCAAAGCGCAACGGCCGGATCATGACAATGACCCGACCGCCGGCTTGGGAGACTTGGGAGACGTGTGTTGCGCTTTCCGGTCTATTCGACTTTGGCGAGCAGGTGGTTGATGGCGTGGAAGAAATTCTCCGGCCCCAGATAGCCCGGGATGCGACCGACCTCGCGGTTGTTCTGCAACAGCACGGCCGTTGGCACGAGATCGACAGGCGCGCTCAGCCCAAGCTGGGCAAAGGCCTCGTCGTTGAGGTCGACGAAGCGCAGGGGAACTTCACGCGCGCGCGGCGAGGCGGAGTAGGCGGGCAACACATAGCGGCGGAACAGATTGCAGTAGCTGCAGCCCGGGGCTTCCAGAATGACAAGCTGCAGCGTGGTGTCGACGCGCGTTCCCGGCAGTGTGCCAATTTCGCTTTCGGTGTCGTGGGCGGCCAGCGCCGGGGGCGCAGCCGGTATGCTCGCCGCGGACAGGGAAAGCGCTGCCAGCGCCGACATGGCGCGGCTGATTGTGGCGGTAAGGAAGCGGGCAGCAAGGTCGCGGAGCATGGTCGTTCTCGTCCGGAATGAGGGTACGTGCTCATTCCCATCCAATTCGCGGGCCGCAGACGGCATGCGGGCGTTAATAATCTGGCAGGTGGTTAATGCAGCAGGGCCTCAAAACGGCGAGGCCGGTTGCAGGGAGGCGACGAAAAATGCGCTGCCGAGCGCCATCACCAGCAGTGCGCCGCCAATGCCGGCGGCTCTCTCGATGCGCCAGCCCCAGCGGCTTTCACGCCCGGCATAGCGCATGGCGAGCTCGCGCGATCCGACCGCAAGGGCGGCCAGCGCCGAAACCGTGATGGCAGTGCCGATCGCCATGGCGAAGGTCGAGATGACACCGACCCAGGCCATGCCCTGGCTGATGGCGAGCACGAGCACCAGGATTGCCCCGGTGCAGGGGCGGATGCCGACCGAGAAGGCGATCGCCAGCGCTTTCGACCAGCGCCACGCACCTTGCAGATCTTCGGGCGCCGGCATGTGGGCATGGCCACAGGCTTCGCACGCGCCGTGGCCGCTGTGCGTGTGCGGGTGGGCATCGTCAGCGCGCGGTGCGAGCGTCGGCGTCACGGTGCTGTCGCCCATCCGGCGCACCCCGGCGGCGCCGAGGGATTGGGCAGGCACATGCTGATGGTCGTGTCCGCAGCAGTCCGGCCCATGCGCATGCTCATGCTGGTGGCCGTGCGCGGCTGTGGTGTCGTCGGCAGAGGTCGGCGCGGTGTTGCTGCGCTGCCAGCCGGCCACCAGCACCTTCATTTGCGCGTAGAGAAGCCACGCACCGACCAGTGCCACCAGTGCCCAGCTGATCGTCTCGATCCAACCTTCGGTCGCCTTGATCGTCATGCCGGTGACGCGCAGCACCAGCACCAGGATGCCGACGACGACGAGCGCCGAAAGGCCTTGGATGCCAGCCGCCAGGAACGACAGAAGTATACCGCGCTTGACGGTGCGTTCGTTGGCCAGCACGTAGGAGGAGATGACGGCTTTGCCGTGCCCGGGTCCGGCGGCATGGAACACGCCATAGCCGAAACTGACGAGCACCAGCGCTAGCGCTGCGCCAAATGGATCGCGCGTCTTGAAATCACGCACGGCCTTGGACAGCGATTGATGCAACTGCTGCTGGGTGCGCATCAACCACACCCATAAGCCGTGCAGCGGGCCGCCGGCGGCCACGGGAGGTGAAGACGTCGCTGGTCCCAGTCCACGATTTGCAAACGGGCTCTTCGTGCGCGCGGCATCGGGTGCGGCGGCAGTTGGTGTGGCAGTGTTTGGCGCCGGTGCGGTCGCGCTCGTGCCCATGCCGGTAGCAGCGCCGGGTGCGGTCTGTGCATGCACTGAGGGCGCTGCCGTGAAAAGCAGCACCATGGCGGCGAGCAGGGTCAGATAGCCACGCATCACGATTTGGGACACGAGAGCGTTATCGTTTTTGCAACCGCGCCGCCGAGATCCGTACCAACGCTGCCCGTGGTGTCGACCTTCAGAGCGTCGGCGAGTTTTTTGGCGAGCTCGGCATCTTCGGGAGGCACGCCGACGTTGAACTGGCAGCCCGCAGGCGCGCCTTGCGATAGCCGGATGGGATTGGTCTTGGCCAGATCGAAGGCGATGAAGAAGCTCGGGTCGTAGATCGAGACGTTGAAGCCTTCGGCCTCCGCCAGCACCGGGCTTTCGAGCGGTGTCATCATGTGCAAGGACAGCTGACCGTCGGCGTATTCGAGATGATAGTCCTTGGGCTGCTGCAGTTTCAGCTGCTGGGAGCCGAGTTTGGCGAATGTGAAGTAGTCGAACTCTTTCAATCCATCGATGTTGACCTGGGCCAGCTCGCTCAATTCCTTGCGGTCGTAGACGCCGTCGTTGTTGGCATCGAGGCCCTGAATCGCCATCGCCGTGTACATGTCGTCGAACGTCCATTTGTGTTCGATGCCGACGAGCGTGCCCTTGTCGTAGACGAAGGTCGCTTCAGTCGTCACCCAGACGTGCGGGTGGGCATGCGCCGGCGCCATCGCCATCAGGGCGCCCGTGGCGATGCCGAGGACTGCGGCAGTGACGCGAAGTTTGAAGGTCGTCATGCGCTCAATTCCAAATTCCGTTGCTGGTTGTCTCGGTTCGCTTTGCGACTGCGCTCGCCGCGTGCTGAGCCTTGCGGCGTGGCGACGATTGTGGTGTGCCTGCCGACCATGCGGGAGGCGCAACGCTTCGCGGTTGCTCGCGCGATCCGTGCAATTCACGCCACACACCACGCCACGCATCAGCCAGCTAGCCCCAATATGGGTGCGTCGCCAGCCAAATCACAGGGCGATGCTCGTGGCACATTGCAGCGGCACGAAGGCCGCTCTGCGACCAACGCCCGCTACCCACTTGCATGCCACACCGTCTTGGATGTTATAACAACCAAAAATGAGCGACTAGGGGGATCACCATGCCAAGCCGCTTCGCTCGCACGGT
Source organism: uncultured Hyphomicrobiaceae bacterium (assembly GCA_964559355.1). Lineage (GTDB taxonomy): Bacteria > Pseudomonadota > Alphaproteobacteria > Rhizobiales > Hyphomicrobiaceae > JAEUMD01. Next base: position 8,506 of record CAZLHQ010000073.1, on the reverse strand, counting down.
TGTGCTCTGTTTGCTTTCGCTCGCTTTCTCTATGTCCTGGAGCAGCTTGTCGCGGTCGCAAGAGCTGCGCGTCGTCGCCACCATCAAGCCCGTCCATTCCCTCATCTCCGCGGTGATGCAGGGGATCGGCACGCCGTCTTTGCTGATCGACGGCCAAGCCTCCCCGCACTCGTTCGCGCTGCGCCCCTCGGCCGCCAAAGCGCTCAACGAAGCCGATGTGGTGTTTCGAATTTCCGCGGCGCTCGAGCCGTTCACCGTCAAGATCGCCGAGGCATTGCCGAAGTCGGTGCAACTCGTTGATCTGGAGACGGCGCCCGGCGTCACGTTGCTCGACGTGCGCACCGGCACGACCTTCGAGGCGCACGAACATGGCGAAGCGGCCGCTGCCAAGCACGACCACGGTCATGACCACGATGGCGACGACCACGACGAGGGCGACCATGCGCACGGCGGCAAGGACGGGCACATTTGGCTCGATCCGGAGAATGCCAAGGCGATCGTGCGTCATGCCGCAAACGTGCTCGTGGCGCGCAAGCCGGAGCTGAAGCAGCAGCTGGAGGCCAATGCGGCAAAGGCGGTCGCCGACATCGATGCACTCGATCGTGAACTCGCCGCCAGCCTCGCCGCCGTCAAGGAGAAGCCATTCGTCGTCTTCCACGATGCCTATCAGTATTTCGAGAAGCGCTATGGCTTGCGCGCGGTGGGCTCGATCACCCTCAATCCGGAAGTGAAGCCGTCGGCGCGGCGCCTGAGGGATATCCGCGCCAAGCTCGCCACGTCGGATGCCGCTTGCGTATTTGCCGAGCCGCAGTTCTCGCCCAATATCATTGCCACGGTCATCGAGGGCAGCACGGCGAAATCCGGTACGCTCGATCCGTTGGGCAGCGCCGTGCCGGCCGGGCCTCGGCAGTATGGCGAGATGATGCGCGCACTAGCGAAATCGATGGCGGGGTGTCTGGCGCGGTGACGTCCCCACGCTCTGATCGTTCGCGCGCCTATCGGCGAGGGCGTAGCGAGGGCGTAGGGCGGGTTAGGCGCGCAGGATTTCGGCACGAAACCGCGCACCGATCGCCCGAGCGCCTACCAGCGAGGGCGTGAATCGGCAGCGCAGACAACAGGTGAGCACCGTAACCCGCCGCGGCAAGTCGAACCGCCGCAATTGCAGGTTTGGAATTCGTGCCGGCGGAATACGGTGTCTCGATTGCGCTGCGCTCCATCTCATCACCTATTCCGCCCTACGGGCTATCCCGGCGTTTAATAGAGACGCAGAGATCGAGCCGAGATTGCCGATGACATCCAGCGAGCCGTCGTCGGTGCCGCGGTAGACGATGTAGGTCGTGCCGTCTTTCTGGTAGGCCTTGGCGAAGAAGCCGATGGGGTTAAGTGGATTATCTTTGCGTACAGCGATAGGCACAACTCCGTCGATTTGCGGCAAGCCTCCGACCAGCGAAACAAGCCCGCCTTCGACGTCACGGTGGTAAACATCCATCGCCAACAGTTCAGTCAGCAGCAGCTGTTTCAGATCATATTCTGGCATGTATCCTCACCGTTCCAAAGAGCCTGAACCGAGGTAGCAGTAGTCGGCGATAGCACGATGAATCTTGTCGTACGATTTTCCATAGGACTCCGAGTCGGCGCGCAATTCATCGAGCCACGGCGCCTGGAGTTCGAGTTTGTGTATCAGCGGCGCATCGGGCGCGGCCTCGATCGACGCTGACTTGAGCGTGACATCGGCCCCGATGACACTTGAAAATTCCTCAGGGCAAATCCGTTTAGTGTGGCGCCACGAGGCGCCCTTGGCGATCCAGATGAAGGCGGGGTAGTTGTCATCGGCAAGCTGCCGCTTGCCCTCGCGCAACCGCTCGAGCTCCGCCCCGTACCCAAGCCCGAAGGCTTTCGGCAACTCCGTAGCTGCGACGGGCCTTTTGCAGACCTTGCCGTATTCTTTCGAGGTCGTGACTGGGCTCTTTTGAAATCCTAGCTCGGACTCTTTCGGGTAATTGCAATCCGGGCTCATCGACGCGATCAAATAGCCGTGGGAGCCGAGATCGATCACTGGCGCGATGCCGCGGTACCAGGCCGTTCCCCTGGCGCCGGCGGCATTTGGCGAACTCAATTCCAGGTACCCAGCCTGGATGATGCTGGACGCCGATTTGACAACGCCATCGACCTCGACGGCAAAGCTCAGGCGATAACGGAAGGTATTCTCGTTGTTCGCGCACGCCTGCACCAGCGCGAGCATCGAAACGACGACGAGCGGAACCCCGCCCCACCACAACAGCGATTTTCTGGTTTTCCCGGTCATGCTCTCGCCTTCGTCCGTTTGTCGCCGCAGGTGAAGCTCATCATCTGCCGCAGCGTTGTCACCCGCAATTCGCCCGTCTCCGGATCGCTGATCAGCATCTTCACGGGTCTTTCCTTGAATTCATTCGCGGCGAGATGCCTGAGGCTACCGGCCACCGTCGCTGGATCGCCGGCCAGATGTAGGGCGGGTTAGGCGCGCAGCCGGAGTGAAACGCTCCGATCGCCCGAGCGTCTATCAGCGAGGGCGTCAATCGGCAGCGCAAAAAGCGAAGGCGAGCACCGTAACCCGCCGCGAAAAGTCGAGCCGTCGCGTTGGCCAGCGTCAGATCCGCAGCGGCGCAATTCGGTGTCTCGATTTCGCGATGCGCCATCTCACCACCTATTCCGCCCTCGTGATGAAATCCTCAATCGGCGATGGAATCGCCGCTTTGCACGGAGCTTAGTCCGTTCCCGGCGCGATTGTCGCGATGTGATAGGGGCGGCGCCAACGACAAAGGGCGGCCCCGCAGGACCGCCCTTTGCAATTTCACAAATCGCCCGTGCGTTGCGTTATTCGATCGAAGCGTTGCGCTGGCGCGTGATACGGCGATAGCCGCGGCTCTCGTAGCGCACGCGGCGCTGCTGAGCGTCCTGAGTCTGCTGTTCCATTGCGTTGCGGCGCTGTGAGGCAGCCTGCGCCTTCTGCTCGGCGTCGACCGAGGCAAAGTCACCCTCGCCGGTCTTGAAGCGCTGCCACGTCACCGTCACGCGGGTGCCGGTGGGAACGCGCGGATAAAGATCGAGCACATCCTCGTTGTACATGCGGATGCAACCCTTCGACACAGCCTGACCGATGGTCCAGGGCGCGTCGGTGCCATGGATGCGATAGGTCGAGGAGCCCAGATAGAGGGCGCGCACGCCGAGCGGATTCAGCGGGTGGCCGCCGGGAACGAAGGTCGGCAGCTTCGGATTTTCAGCCCGCATCTCCGCGGTCGGAGTCCACGACGGGTTCTCGCGCTTCATGGAAACGGAGGTGATGCCCTGCCAGCGGCTCTGCTCGCGCGGCACGGCGATCGGATAGCTGATCGCCTGGCCCGGCTTCTGCACCCAGTAGAGGCGGCGGTCGCCGAATGACACGATCACCTGGCCGGGCTTGTACTGGGACGAGAAGCTGACGACCTTGCGATCGCCGCCGTGCTTCTCATCCCCGCCCCACAGGAACGAGAAGAAATCCTGCGCGGAGGCCGCGGCAGTAAATGTGGTGCTCATGATGGCAGCAGCGACACCAAGGGCGGCGAAACGGCCAATTTTGTGCGGAACAGACGTCATACCCATGCGGCTCCGTGATCTTGAGGTTCGAAATCTTCTCGATGGGAAACGCAAACGGTCGCCCTCGGATCCGCGTCATGCTGCGCGGTTAAGGTGAATAGTTCGTATATCGTGCGTCGCTTTCGGACGGCAGAGCATACGGGCCACACTTGCGCCACGAATGCTTTTATTCCACCGCGGAAGACGGTGAGGCGGGTGCGCGCGTGATCGCTGGTGCGCACGGTGGCGTGGACGTGGTGTCGTCAATATTTTTCCAATGTATCAGTCCGTTGACTTGTGTCGGTGGCGTCATCCTGTCGGGCCGCGCGGTGTCGCCAGACCTGATTTTTGATATTTGCGATCTCCGTTTGTTCTCTTTTTGATTGACGCGCCCGCGGGCGACAATTAGAACAAACAACGAACATAATTTTCGGAAGCGGCCATCAAGATGGTTGCTCCGAGTCGAATTCGATCCCGCAGGTGTGCGTGATGCCAAGGTCTCCGGCAGCTACAACCCGTCTTGCCCCCCTCGCGAGCCAGCCTCTCGCCGTGCCCGATGCTGGCGCGCAACCAGATGCAAAACTGGCGGCGTCACCGAGCGCCAGGGGGCGCGCTCCGTCTGCTCCCCAATCGAAATCCGCACCGGACGGCGCATCTCCCCGTGCTGCAGCGTCCGGTGTCGCGGCCCCCTCTGCCGCGGCCTCTCGTCTGGCGGATTGGCCTCCTCTGCTCGATGCCCCTCCTGCAGGGGAGGCCCCCGATATTTGCTGTGATGATGCCGGCGATGTTTCCAAGGATGGCCTGGAACGCGACGCATGTGCTGCGGGGCTGCGGCCGGAGGCAGTATCGGCGCGGGCTTTGCGGGCGCGTCAGCAAGTTCTCGCTCTCGGCAGGATGGCGCCAGGGCTGCTCGCCGATGCCAGCGTGCTGCAGGCTCGCGGGCTCCCGGCTCGGGGTGCGCTGGTCAGGGAGGCGGATCCGACGTGCTGGAATCTCGGAGCGGCGCCGGTCGATTGCTATCTTGGTCCAGACGGGCTTGCCGATGATGGGGTGCACGAGATCAAGCCTTTGCCGGGGATACCCGCGCAGTCGCGGCACGGCGGTCATGCGACGGATTGGAGTGCGGCCCTCGCCTTCCTGCTGCTTTTAGCGCGTCGCCGTCTCGCCGCCACCGAGCGTGCCGGACGGCGTGCTGCATTCTTGTGGTGCGCCCCGCGCCATGCCGGCCGGGAGCTGGGCGAGCTTTATGCGCCTGGTCTGGCGTGCCTCGGCATCGACCCCGAGCAGGTGATGCTGGTCGAGACCAGGCGGCGCGAGGAGACGCTGTGGGCCATCGAGGAAGGTCTCGCCGCGGGGGCGCTGAGCCTTGTCGCGGGTGTTGTCGACGATCTCGCCTTGACGCCGGCGCGCCGCCTCGCGTTGCGCGCCAGCCGGCATCGAACGCCCTGCCTGCTTTTGACATCGCCGCACTCGCCTGCGGCGGCGGCAACCGCCAGCCGCTGGAGCGTCAGCCGGGCGAGAAGCGCTCCCCACCCCTTCGATCCACGGGCGCCAGGCGCTGTGCGCCTTGCCGTCACGCTCGAGCGTTGCCGCAGTCATCCGCTGGTCGCCGAGCGCCAGTCTTTCACCCTGGAATGGTCCGATGAGACGCATCGTTTCCATATGGCTCGCGGCCTGGCCGATCGAGCGGCTGATCCGCGCGACGCCGGCCGGCGCATCGCGTGATCTGCTGCGCGAGGCGCCGTTGGCGCTGGTGATGCCGGCGGCTGGCGGCATCCGCATCAGTGCGCTCAATGCATGCGCGCTGGCGGAAGGTGTGCGGGTCGGCACCGCGCTGGCAGACGCGCGCGCGGCATTGCCTAGTTTGGCCGCGCGTCCCGCCGAGCCTGCGCGCGATCGCGCCGCACTGGTCGCGTTGGCGCGCTGGGCGGGCCGCTATGGTCCGTTGCGTCATACCGATGGCGATGACGGGGTGTGGATCGACACCACCGGCGTCGCTCACCTCTATGGCGGCGAACAGCGTCTTGCCGGCGACATCTACCGCCAGCTGGCGCGCCTTGGCATCTCCGCGCGCATCGCGCTGGCGGAAACGCTGGGGAGCGCACATGCTCTGGCCCGCTTTGCCACCACGCCTGCGCAGCCGCTGGTGTGCGTGCCCGAGGGACAGATCGCCCAGGCGCTGGCGCCGCTGCCGCTCGCCGCTCTGCGGGTCGAGCCCGAGACCGTGCTTGCCGCATACCGCCTCGGTCTCAAGCGCATCGGCCAGCTCTTTGATCTGCCGCGCACCAGTCTGGCTCGCCGGTTCCGTTCCCAAAAGAGAGCCGCAGCTCTGCTGGAGCGTCTGGATGCGGCACTCGGCCGGGAGGGAGAGCCGCGTGCGGGACTGGCCGAGCCGCCATGTCTCGCCGTCAGCAAAAGCTTTGCCGAGCCGCTCATCAGCGCGTCGGGGCTGACCGAGGCGGTCGCCGAGCTGACACATGAACTCGCCTGCCACCTCGATGCCCAGGGACTCGGCTTGCGGCGCGGCCGCCTGATGCTCCAGCGCGCCGACGCCAGCAGCGCCGAAATCCGCATCGGCACAGCGGCAGCGGTGCGCGAGGAGGATCATCTGTTGGCGCTGCTGGCGCACCAGTTGGAAAGTATCGACGCCGGCTTTGGTATCGACGCCTTGCATCTGGAGGCGGTTGCCGTCGAGCCGCTCGCTGCGCGCCAAGCCGCGCTGACTGCGGCCGGCCGCAACGCTGGCGTGGCTGGCGTGACTGCCAGTCCGGCCGAGCAGCGCACCGCTATCGTCCGCCTCGCCGATCGTCTCGCAAACCGCCTCGGCGCCGACTGCGTGACGGCAATGGCGTGTACGCCCGAGCATCTGCCTGAGCGCGCCCACATGCGCTGGCCGCTGCTGCGCGAGCGCCAGCGCCCGCGCCCGCACGGGGCTCCCGCCACCAACAGGATCGCCGCCGCAGCAGTCCCGAACCAAGCTCCGCAAGCGAGCCATCTCCTGGCTTCGCGCCCGCCGTTGCTGCTGCAGGCCGCCGAGCCGATCGAGGTTCTGGCCGAAGTGCCCGATGGTCCACCGTTGCGTTTCACATGGCGACGTCTGGAGCATCGCGTGATCGCCGCGGAAGGGCCGGAGCGGATCGAGGCCGCATGGTGGCGCGCGCTTGGCGAGCGGTCGCGCCGCAAGGGTTCACCGCCGCAGGAAAGCCCGTGTGATCGGGCCCTGGGTGTGCTGCAAAAGCCCCTCTCCCGGCATCGCCCGCGCGACTACTACCGCGTCGAGGATGCTGCGGGCGGCCGTTACTGGGTCTATCGCGAGGGTCTTTATGGGCGGGTGGAGGAGGAGGGGCCGCCGTGCTGGTTCCTGCATGGGGTGTTCGCATGAGTGAGCAGGAGATGTCGCGGCCGCCGTGTGAAAGTAGTGCACCGATCAACAGCGCCCCGATCGGCCGAGCGGCTATCAGCGAGGCCGTGAATCGGCGGCGCCAACCAACATGCGAAGCAGCCCCGCCTGAATACGCCGAGCTGCAGGTGACGACCAACTTCTCGTTCCTGCGCGGCGCCTCGCATGCCGACGAACTGGTCGCCCAGGCAAAGGCGCTCGGGCTCGCCGCCATTGCCGTTACCGATCGCAACACGCTTGCCGGCGTCGTGCGGGCGCACAGCGCGGCAAAGCAGGCGGGCTTGCGTCTCCTCGTCGGTGCGCGGCTTGATCTTGCCGATGCGCCAAGTCTCATCTGCCTGCCCAAGGACCGCGCCGCCTATGGCCGCCTTTCCCGTCTCATCTCGCTTGGCCAATCCCGGGCACAAAAAGGAGCGTGTCATCTGACGCTCGCCGACGTTGGCGCTCATGCAGAAGGGCAGATTTTGATCGCACTTGCGCCTGAGACCTGGGATTGGCGCGAGGCTCTTTGTTTTGCACGGACAGACGTTGATGGAACCTTTGCCGCCGCTGCCTGTGTGCCGGTTGAAGTCCGGCGCACAGGCGCCGGGCCGAAGTCGCAACCTGACCGGCGCTTGTCGGGCTGGTGGAAAGAAAGAGATGTGGTTGCGGCGGTATCCTCTCCCGTCTCCTGCGAGAAAGGGGGCGGTAACCGCGCTCGCGTAGCAACTTTTGCTGCTGACCTGGAGCGTCTTCGTGCTGCGCTGCCGGATGCCACGCCACTCTATCTGGCGTTGACGCGTAGCTACCACGGCGAGGATCGCGCGCGGCTTGAAGCGCTGTCCGCGCTTGCAGATCGTCTCGGCTTCAAGACCGTTGCGACCAACGACGTGCTCTATCATACAGCTCATCGCCGCCCGCTGCAGGACGTGCTCACCTGTGTGCGTGAAGCCACCACGATCGGTGAGGCGGGCCTCAGACTCGAGGCCAACGCGGAGCGCCACCTCAAGTCGCCCGCCGAAATGGCGCGCATTCTCGCCGGCTACGAGGAGGCGTTGCAGCGCACGGTCGAGATCGCCCGGCAATGCACCTTCTCGCTCGACGCGCTCGTCTATGAATACCCTGAAGAGCCGACGCCGCCTGGCAAGATGCCGCAAGAGTATATCGAGGAGATCACCTGGGAGGGGGCGGCCTGGCGTTTCCCGGACGGCATACCCGGCAAGGTGCGCGCCACCATCACGCGCGAGCTGCAGCTCATCGCCGAGCTTGGTTTTGCGCCCTACTTTCTCACCGTCTACGACATCGTCACCTTCGCCCGGTCGAGTGGGATCCTCTGCCAGGGGCGCGGCTCGGCTGCCAACTCGGTGGTCTGCTACTGCCTCGGCATCACCGCGGTGAACCCGGTCGAGGTCGATCTGCTATTTGAGCGGTTCGTTTCTCACGCGAGGAAGGAGCCGCCCGACATCGACGAATAATTCGAGAAAGAGCGGCGCGACGAGGTGATCCAATACATCAACGCCCCCTACGGCCTAGAAC
>CAZLHQ010000072.1:0-15078 GCA_964559355.1 uncultured Hyphomicrobiaceae bacterium | reverse complement strand
CTGTTATTTGCACTGTGTTCGAGACCCGTTCGCGCCAGACTGCCTACACAGCCAGTGCCATTCAGTCTTTCAAGCAAGGGCTGCGAGCAGGCCATTACGGCCCAACTGTTTCCATCAAGTTGGAACTTGCTCCAAATTCGCGCAGGAGATGCGCAGAGCGTCCCCGTCGGTTGCCGCGCTCATCGCCGCTTCGTTTGCTCGATCAATGTGAACTCGTCGGCGAGGTGATCGATGAGACCGCGAACCGATGGCAGCAAGCCGCGCCGCGAGGGGAATACGGCGTGCACAACGCCGGCCTTGGGTTTCCAGGCAGGCAGAATATCGACGAGCGCGCCGTCCGCGATATCCTTCTCGATCACCAAGGTCGGCAGTTGCACCACGCCAACCCCCTGCAACGCGGCGCTTCGCAGTTGTGCGATGTCGTCGGTGACAAGCCGCGGCGCAAAAGGAACGCGTGCCGTTGTGCCATCGGGCCCTTCCAGCTGCCAGACATGCTCACGGTGAGTCGGGCCAAAGCCTGCGCTCGGCAAAGCACTGAGGCTTGTGGGAACCATCGGGCCATCGAGTTGCGCCAAGCAGCCGGGGCTCGCGACGAGGCGTTGATCGCTGTCGCCGAGCACGCGCATCACATGATCGGTTTCCTCAATCGGTGGAAAACGCACGCGAATGGCGACGTCGATTCCATCACTGATGAGATCGACACGGCGGCTGGTGCTCTCGAGGTAAACCGTCACGCGTGGATTGGCGGCCATGAAACGGGAGATCATGTCGCCGACTTGGAGGAAGACGAGCGCGGGCGGGCAGCTGACGCGCACGTTGCCCTGAGGCTGGGAGCGCGAGCGGTCGATAGCGTCCTGCGCAGCTTCCGCCTCGATCAACATGGCAACGCAGTGCCGGTAGTACTCCTGACCGATTTCGGTTACGGCAAAACTGCGCGTCGAGCGCTGGATGAGGCGGACACCCAGGCGAGTTTCCAGTTCGCCGACGCGGCGGCTGAGCTTGGATTTGGGGATGCCGACTGCGCGTCCGGCCGCCGCGAAGCCGCCGTGCTCCACGACCTGGGCGAAGAGATAAAGATCGTTGAGATCCTGCATGTGCGAACGATCGTCCCAAATCTGGGACGCATAGTAGGAAACTTCGCGGCGGGCGCCAATATCGTTGAACGGGCTTGGCGGCAAGCCGCCGCAAGCCTATCGGCTGATCGCAGGCTCGCCGTGCCCCCCCGCGGTCAGGCGGCAGGCGCTAGCTGGGGTTCTATTTCCAGGGGGTACAGATCTGGCGGCACCAGGATCTTTGCAGCCTCGTTGGCCGACAGGAATATCTGTCCCGGCGCCAGCGTGTGCAGGAACTCGGTCTGCTTCATGCGCCGCAGGATCGTGCTTTTCACGGCGGCCAGATGCATGATGACGTCAGAATCGCGCAGACGCTGGCGCAGCGACTCCAAGGTTTCGAGCGCGCTTGAATCGATCATGTTGACGCTCGAACAGACCAGCACGAAATGCTGAACGTCCTTGTGATCGGCGACGTAGCGCAGCACGTAGTCTTCCAACGCCGCAGCATTGGCGAAGTAGAGGCTCATGTCGACGCGCAGAAACAGCACGCTGGGATAGGTGCGTACCTCGTGTGCGCGTTGGTCGCGAAACAGTTCGGTGTCGCCCAAACGGCCGAGCACCACGAACTGCGGCGTGCTGGTGCGCCACAGAAAGAAGGCGATCGAGATGGCGACACCGATCAACAGCCCTTCTTCGATGCCGAGCGCAAGCACAGCCAAAAAGGTGGCAATGAAACTCGCCGCGTCGAGCTTCATGTAGCGCCAGTCGCGGCGCACGGCGCTGAAGTCGACGAGGCCCGAAACGGCCATGACGACGATGGCTGCCAGGGTGGCGCGCGGCAGGTGATGGAGCAGCGAAGTGAACAACAACAGTGTCGCTGCGATCACGACGGCGGTGATGATGGCCGATAGCTGTGTGCGCGCGCCGGAGGCGAAGTTGACGCTCGACCGCGTGAAGCTGCCCGCCACCGGATAGCCGCCCGTCAGACCAGCCGCGATGTTGGAGATGCCAAGACCGATCAGTTCCTTGTCAGGTTCGACCTTCTGGCGCCGGCGGCTCGCCAGCGTGCGCGCGATCGAGATCGATTCGAGGAAGCCTACGGCCGCGATCAGAACCGCGGCCGGCGCCAACAGCTGGATGGTCGCGACATCGAAATGCGGCATCGTCAGGCCGGGCAGGCCGCTGGGTATCTCACCCACGACCTTGACGCCCTTTTCGGCAAAATCGCCGATGTAGGAAATCCATGTCGCCAGCGCGACCACGATGAGCGGCATCGCCTTGGCGAACATGTCGGAGCTGGTTTCGCCCAGCAGTCCAAGCTTGCGGGTCAGGGTGCCGATGTTGTTGCGATTGAACAATATGGCGAGCGACACCGCCGCGATCGCCAGGGTTGGAATGTTGATCTGGTTGCTCTTGGCATAAACTTCGGCGACGATTTTGGGGATCAAGTGCGTGCGCTCGAGCGACAGGCCGAGCAGGTGGCCAACCTGGCTTGCCGCAATGATGAGACCGGCCGCGGCCGTGAAGCCTGCGATCACCGGATGGCTCATGAAATTGGTCAACGCACCCGCGCCGAGGAAGCCAAGCGCCAACAGGATGAGGCCAGCCATCACCGCCAGCAGCAGCGCATAAGCGACATATTCGGGCGAGCTCGGCGCGGCAATCGGTGTCAGCGCGCTTGCAACCATCAGCGAAACGATGGCGACAGGGCCAGTGCCCAGCGTGCGAGAGGTGCCGAAAACGGCATAGGCGATCAAAGGCAGGACGCTGGCGTAGAGGCCGGTCACGGGCGGCAGTCCGGCGAGCATGGCGTAGGCCATGGCCTGCGGGATCAGCATCACGGCGACGACGGCGCCAGCCAGGGCGTCACTCGGCAGATCTATTTTCTTATATTCGGGCAGCCAGCACATGATCGGCAATCGGCAGGCGAACGCGCCGAGCCCATCCATTGTCCGGCCGCGACGGCCATCGCCATCGCCTGCCGTTGCCGCGGCATCAGTTCCATGCTGCGCAGTCATGCCACGCCGCCCTCCCTCGATGCGGATTGGGACTCATTTTCGCGCGCACGGCTGAGCCGGCACGCGGCATGATCCTCGTTGTCCGCAAGACCTCCCGGAATTGTTGCGCATCTTAGTCGCGATGGCCGGATATTCGAATATTTGAATTAGGTAGCATTATGCGGCTCATTGCCGCGAGAAGGTGCAACCTGCCCGGCTGATTGGCAAATTCTGCGCCCCGACGGGCCGATGTGCGGCCACGCGAAGTTGATTGCCAAAGTGTTTGACAGCCGCACCGCAATTGCCGTTTCTGCCGGCGATGAAGTGTGTTGCTGCGGCGCAGCAAGGGCAACCACCGTCGGATTGCGCAGCGCCTGCCTTTCGTGTTGGCTCGCATGGTTCGCGTCGAGATCCCAAGAATCGCATCCCGAAGAGGAGCTAGGCTCTCCCGATGAGCAACCCCGTCCTGATCGAAGTGACTCGCGGTCCGCTGGTGGAGAGCGTGCACACGGGCGCGCTTGCGGTGGTTACGGCGGATGGCGGTGCGGTGTTCACGCTGGGCGACGTCAAGCGCCCGGTTTTCCCGCGCTCATCGATCAAGGCGCTGCAGTGCCTGCCGCTGATCGAGACCGGGGCGGCAGACCGCTTCGGCTACGGACAGGCCGAGATCGCGCTGGCTTGCGCCTCACACACCGGTAGCGAGCGCCATGCGGCGCTGGCGGCGAAGATGCTGGCAGATATCGGGCTGGGTGAGGCGGCGTTGGGTTGTGGCGCGCACATGCCGCTCGGCTCGTCGGCGCAGAAGGCGCTGATTCGCAGCGGCATGGAGCCGTCCCAACTCCATAACAACTGCTCGGGCAAGCATGCCGGCATGCTGGCCACCGCTCGCCACCTGGGCGAGCCGGTCGAAGGATATTGGAGCCCGGACCATCCCGTGCAGCGGCGGGTTCACGCGATTCTGTCGGAAATGTCGGGGCTGGGCCTGGGACGGGAGCTGATGGGCTTCGACGGCTGTTCGGTGCCGAACTGGGCGATACCGCTGGAGGCGCTTGCCCGGCTGTTCGCGCGGCTGGTGACGGGTGCCGGCATGGGGCCGGACCGGCGCCGCGCGGTCGAACGCATTCTGGCCGCCTGCTGGGCCGAGCCCGAACTGGTGGCGGGGCCGGGGCGCGCCGACACGGTGGTGATGCGCCGCCTACCCGGCCGCATTTTCATGAAGACCGGGGCCGAGGGCGTCTATGCCGGCGGCTTCCCCGAGTATGGTCTCGGCTTCGCTCTGAAGATCGACGATGGTACGACGCGCGCCTCGGCTGGCGCTGTCATCGCGCTGGTCGAGCGGGTGTTGCCGGAAGCGCGCGGGCTGATGGCGCGCAAGGTCATCAAAAGCTGGCGCGGCATGGAGGTGGGTGAGATCCGCGCGGCCGCCGCCCTGGAGCGCGCGCTCGAACGGCTACAGACCACTGTGGCCGCTGCCGTCTGAGCGGCTTGTTTGCGGCACGATTCGAGCGTTGCCCGCTCACACCGCCATGTTGCCGACGACAACGACGCGGCCGCTGGTCGCGACTGCTTCACGGGCCAGATCCGGGCCAAGCGGCTTGCCTTTGTCCATGGCGCGTATGGCGCCGTCCTTGGATGCGCTGATCATGTTGCCGGTGACGAAGCAGGCGCCGGCCTCGCCATCAGCGCTTATCATGATGCCGACGCCGGCATTGCGAATCAGGTTGGCGTTCGCCACGCATTCGCGCATGTGCCGGCCCCAACCGATGACGATGCCGGCGGTCGGCGCATTCTCGATGGTGTTGCCGGTGACGCTGGCATCGGCTTCCACCGAAATGCCTTCGCCGCGCTTGTCGACCGGCTCGTGCTCGCGGCGCGTGAGGTTGCGGATCAGGTTGCCTTGCACGACGGCGAGACGCCCGCCCTCGTTGAAGTTGGTGACGGAGATGCCGGCCGCCGCGCCATCGACGAGGTTGTTGGCGATGACGGTGCCTTCAAATCCGAATTCGGCGTAGAGCGCCACCTCGCCGATGCGCTGGCACGAGTTGGCGAGGATCTGCAGATTGGAAGCGGCGTTGCCGCGCACGGCCGAATAAGCGCAATCCGTGATGCGGTTGGCTTCAACGAGTACGCCGGCTGCGCGATAGACGTTGATGCCGTTGCCGTTCTGGCCGCTGCCGCCCGAGGTGGCGGCGATATGTGTGATGCGATTACCGGCAACGATGGTGCCGTCCTCCCCGGCCTTGCGCCGCCACACCTGGATGCCGTTGTCGCCACATTTGCTGATGGTGTTGGCGGTGATGTCGAGCGAGGTGGAATCGATTGCGAAGATGGCAGCGTCTTTGATGTTGTCGATGCGGCAGCCGGTGATGCGGCCGCTGCAGCCGTCGAGCCCGATGGCGCGGCCACCGCTGCCGGTGATGTCGAGGTTCGACAGCCTGAGGCCGTTGCAACCTTTGAAGGCGATGAGCGCACCGGGCTCGACGCCGGTGGCACGCAGGGCGCCCTCCAGTCGCAGGTGATGAAGTTCGATTCCGTCAGCGGCTTCGGCTGTAAGCAGTGCGCCGGGTTTTGCGAGTACCAAGGTGGCGGTGCCCAGGCTGCCCGTGATGACGGTGTTGGACCGAAGGCGGATGTCGGCGACGCGATATCGGCCGGGCGCCAATGCCAGAGGAATGCGCAGAGCGCTGGCGCGATCGATGGCCGCCTGGAGCTGGGAGGATTGGTCGGCCTCGTCATTGGGGAGGAGGCCGCTGTCGCTTGTCGATGGGGTCGCGATGAAGGTGGGTGTGTCCGTCCCCGCGGCAGGTGCATGCTCGGTCGCGGCAAGCCTTCTCGTTGTTGCTGCATGCGATTGGGTCGCAGCCACGCCAAGTGCGCCAAGGCCGAGGCCGCCTGCCAGAAGTCCACGCCGGTTAAAGGTCATCGAATGTGCTCCTTCCTCGCGGCGGGAAGAAGCAAATCGCGCGCCAGCGGCCGCGTCCATTAACCGTCCAGGACGCGGCGTTGGGGCGAGCCGGCCCTCGGCCAGTGGCGTGGCGCGCCGAAGTCGGCGCATGAGGCGCTGATGATCTCCTGCCCGCCGGCCAATGCGCTCTCCCACGTCAACGGGCAGCCAGCGAGTGCGTCCTCGCCATCCGGCCCGCCACCGGCAAGCGCGGAAGGAATGTGGATGAAGCCGGACAGCACGCGGCGCTGGACGGTCTGGGCGCGCACGATGCTGCGAAACAGGATGGCATTGCACAAGTAGGCGCCGGCATCGGTGGAGCTGCAACACGGAATGGCATGGGAAGCCAGCCGCAGCAGGATCGAGGATACCGGCAGCGTTGCCATGCAGGTCCGAGGGGAATGCTGCGTGTCCCCCACTGTGACGGGCAACGCGCCACAGGCGTCGGCTTGGGCGCAGCACTGGTTATGGGCGGTGGTCTCGACGACGAAACCCGGTGCGCGGTCCGAGACGCCGAAATGGATGGCGATGTCGGGCTGCACCTTGTCCCAGATGGCATCGAGCGTATCAGGGCCGCGCACCCACTCGGTGGGCAACACGGCAACCGTGATCCGCGGCCCCGTCGACATGAGTCCTGCGGCCTCGGCAAGTCGCTCGACCAGCAGCGCGGAAGCGTTGACGGCAACGCCCGGAAACGGACCAAAGCCGGTCAACAGAACGTGCGGCGTAACGTCAGCGCGGGGCTTCATGTGCGCTCCACCATCCTGCCGTGACGTGCGCCGACATGCTCACGAGCCGGCAAGGCCCATCAACGTCAAGATGCGATCAACGGCGAGCGTCGGCAAGAGGCGTCCTTCATGCACATCGGCTTCGATGCCTGGCAACGCCGCGGCGACACTTGGATTGGCGCGCAGCGCCGCCATAAGGCGATCTTCCAGCATGTCGTGCATCCACGACAGCGCTTGGGCGCGGCGGCGTTCCTCGAACTCACCGGTCGCGCGCGTGGTGCGGCCATGCTCCTCGATCTGCTGCCACAGTTCGTCGAGGCCGATGTTGGCGCGCCCCGATATGGTCACGACCGGCGGCTTCCAGGTTGCCGATTGCGGCGTCAGGATCGACAGGGCGCCGCGATATTCGGCAGCGGCGGCCTGCGCGCGTGTGATGTTGTCGCCGTCGGCCTTGTTGATGGCGATCATGTCGGCAATCTCGATGATGCCCTTTTTGATGCCTTGCAAGTCGTCGCCGCCGCCCGCCAGCAACAGCACCAGGAAGAAATCGACCATGTCGGCAACGGTTGTCTCCGACTGGCCGACGCCGACCGTCTCGACAATGACGACATCGAAGCCCGCCGCTTCGACCAGCGCCATCGTCTCGCGCGTCTTGGCCGCGACGCCGCCCAGCGTACCTGACGTCGGCGAGGGACGGATGAATGCGCCCGGCGATTGCGACAGGCGCGTCATGCGCGTCTTGTCACCCAGAATAGAGCCGCCCGTGCGCTTGGAGGTTGGATCGACGGCGAGCACGGCCACCTTCTTGCCGGCCTCGATCAGATTGATGCCGAGCTGATCGATGGTTGTCGATTTGCCGACGCCTGGAACTCCGGTGATTCCAAGGCGGATGGCCTTTCCGGTGGCGGGCAGTAGCTCCTGCAGCACGGTTTGCGCCAGCGCGCGATGCTCACGTTTGGTGCTTTCAACCAGTGTTATGGCCCGTGCCAGCACCGCACGATCGCCCGATTTCACGCCGGTGACGTATTCGGCGGCCGTCAAGCCGGCGCGCGCCGCCATGCGGTTCGCCATGGAATCTGGTCTCCTTGCTCTGGTGGCACGGCCGAACTGCGCGCAAACCGGACGGCGCCCGTGATGTCACAGAAGCGCCAAGGCGTAAAGCTATCGCATGGTCCGGTTGTCGATGCGGCACGGTGCAACCGGCGCGGCGGGGTTGCTTCGCCCCCTTGAGCTATGGAAAGGTCGCGGCCCTGACGTGGGCGCGCGGCCGAAGTCTGAGCCGCCGTGAGTTTAAATGGGGTTGCAGGGCAGGCGCTCATTCGAAATCCGCGACCGGCACGCGCTATTGTGGCGGCACTCCGGTGTGAACTCGTAGCGGCCAAGTCGCGTTTCATTTGTTGGTTTGGGGGACTGATATGTTTCAACCGGGCTCTATCGAGTTGAATGCTGCGCTGATCCTCATCGGGCTTGCGCTGGTCGTATTCGCATGGCGCTCGGTTGCAGGTTTGCCCGGGCTGGCGCGATGGAGCCTGCGGCTGCTGTTGCTGGCGGTCATCATCGTGCCGTTCACGCTAATCGCCGTGGCGCCGCAGATGGGACGGATGCGAGCGCCATCCGACATGCAGACTGCCGAGCGCCGCCAGGATGGCATGGCCGAGGGCGAGCACGAAAGGGCCACGCGCTCTGCCGCCAAGAAGAAGGCGGCGAAACCGCGGCCGCCGGAGGCGGAAGAGTCCAAGCCCGACGACCAAGCTGCGGAATCGACGCAAGCCGAGGTGCCGCCGCGTCCGGTTGCGCCTGCGTCTCCACCTCCGCCGCCACCACCACCGCCTGCGCCCGTGACCGCTCCCAGTCCCCCACCCGTGGTCGTGCCGCAACCCGAGCCGGGAGCCTCGAACCTGCAACCGGATGTGCCGGGAAAGCCCGATCCCATGGGCGGTTCCAGGCCAAGGTGGAGTGACGAACGCGACAGCGGCACTGCCGGCGGTTTGGGCCGCGGTCTCGGCATGTCGGGAACCGGCACGGGTGGCGGAGGCGGCGGCGGAGGAGGAGGGGGAGGAGGCAGCGGGGGCTTCGGTGGCTTGGTTGCGGAAGATAGGCCTGGCCCTGCTGATGAGCCCGCCTCTGCCGCACCTGACCGCAGTGAGGAAAGCTCTTCCCCACCGCCGCCCGCCGCCGCGCCGCCACCGGCCGCCGCAGCGGGAGCGGAAAGCGAGGATTGGATGGTGGTGCCGGTCTACTACGGCACCGACCGCGCACGCCTGCCCAACGACAAGCGCATCGACTATGGCTACGACCGCGGTCGCCGGCTGGAGTTGGGTCGCGCGTTGGTGAGCGTGCCGAAGGCGCACGAGGTGCCGCAGATCGAGCGCCCATGGGCGATCACGATCCCCTATTTCCGCGTCAAGATCTACGAGGAGAAGGAGGATCCCAAGAAACACTTCACCATGCAGGAATTGAAGACGCTGAGCGAGGCCGAGCTGCTCGCCATCGTCAAGGAACGGCTCGCCAAATCGGCCCGCTACAAGGATCACGCCTTCGTCTTTGTGCATGGCTACAACACGTCGTTCGACTATGCCGTCTATCGCGCCGCGCAGATCGCCTACGACATCAAGTTCGACGGTGCGCCGTTCGTCTATTCGTGGCCGTCCGGTGGTGGCATCGCCAGTTATACCTACGACCGCGAGAGCGCCTCGCAGGCAGAGAACTATCTGACCGATTTCCTGAAGCTCGTGACGCAGAAGACGGGCGCCAAGCATGTCAGTGTGATCGCCCACTCGATGGGCAATCAGCTTCTGCTGCGCGTGCTGCAGGATCTGCAGCGCACCAAGCCCGATGGCGTCGCCATCAGCCAGATCATCTTCGCGGCGCCCGATGTCGATCGAGACGCCTTCGAAGCGATCGCCGGCCAGCTCAAGGATTTCGCGCGCGGCGGCATCACGCTCTATACGGCGGCGAACGATCGCGCGCTGGAAGTTTCGCGGCGGTTTCATGGCGGTGTGCCGCGTGCCGGTGACGTGCCCGTGAGCGGCCCGTTGGTGATGCCTGGCATCGATACCATCGACGCTACCGCCGTCAGCATGGACAGCCTTGGGCTGCACCACTCGGGCTACGCGGAAAGCAACGCGCTGCTGCAGGACATCGGCCTGTTGATCCAGACCGGCGAGCGGC
This sequence comes from uncultured Hyphomicrobiaceae bacterium, assembly GCA_964559355.1. Taxonomy (GTDB): domain Bacteria; phylum Pseudomonadota; class Alphaproteobacteria; order Rhizobiales; family Hyphomicrobiaceae; genus JAEUMD01. Next base: position 5,186 of record CAZLHQ010000072.1, on the reverse strand, counting down.
CGCCCGGCAAGCGCGTGCCGATCCTGCAGGAGGTAAAGACCGACAAAGGCGCTTACTGGCGCTATCCGTCGGGGCCGTGAGCCGCACGGCGAATTTCCCACCGCTTGCCGGCGGCGTGGGTAAACCGTGCTTTAACGCATGTCCCATATCGTGACGGGATTGGTGCATGCGTAAAGAGTCCGGAGCCCGTCATGGCCGCGTCTCGTTGCTCGCGCGTTGCAGTCCATTTTGTACATGCCCTCGTTGCCGTCTTTGCTGCCGGCGCGGCGCTGATCGGCAGCCAAGCCAAGGCCGACGAAGCCTATGCTTGCGAAGATGGTCGCGTCGTCTATGTGCGGTTCGGTGAGCTCGAGGCGAAGAAGAAGTCCGATCCCTGTGTTGCCGCCCATTATGCCCGCACCAATCGCCGCAATGTGGAAGCGCCCGCAAGTGCCGCTGAAGAAGCAGCGCCCGCGCATTTGCCGGAAGTGATCGCGGGGGAAGGCGCGCCGCCACTGCCCAGTCGCAACAGCGCGCGCCTCGATCAACGCTCGGCCGTGTTGCAGAGTGTGGAAATCGGCCCCGGCCCCGACGAACATGTCAATGCGGACGAGGCTGAGCTGAAGCCGCGCGTCGAAGCCGTCGTCTTTCGCCATCGCTCACGCCGGCCCACCGAGACATCCGATGCGCCTTCGGGTCCGGTCGATTTTCGCCGCGTGCCGATCCTCAATGCGCGCCCAGGCGAACCGGCGGTGTTCAATCACAATCGCTGAAGGCCGCACATGCGCCGCTGAAAGGCGCTGCAATCGAGGACTGGTAAGACCTCGTTAACCATCAGCTGTCAGTGTGGCATCGGAAAGTCGTCGTTTCAGTTCAGCGTGTCAGTGAGGCTTTATGTTCTGTTGTGCCTATTCGCCCATGCGCCTGCTCGGTTCAATCCTTGCCGTATGCGCAGCTGCTCTATTCGTGATATCGGCGCCTGATCAGGCCTACGCCGGAAAAATCGTGCGCAGCTTTTCCAAGGGACACGGCAACGCGCCAAGTTCGGGCGGCGCTGCATCGCCATCTGGCGCACATAAGCAGACAGGTGCCGATTCCGGTTCGGCCGCCAAGCATCAAAGTGCTGACGACGCCTCATCGGGCAAGCACGAAGCCTCCGACGATACATCCGGAACTGGGATTGGCCTTCGTCCCTCCGTCGGGATGAAGAGCGAAGATGCGTCCCCCAAAAATTCCTCGCCCCAGAATGCCGCGACCGATCCCGCGCCCGCTCAGGCAGCAGCGGCTCCAGCACCGGCACCGGCCAGCACGAAGAAGAAGAAGACCGTCAAGGTGAAGGAACCGCACCCTCTGGCAGCGCCGCACAAGGGCATGGACGTCACGGTGTGTGAGGCCGGTTGCGCCAACGAAAAGCAGCAAGTCGTCTATTCGCAACCGACGACCGCGACCAAAGACGCGGTAACATCCGAGATGCAGCCCAGCTCCAGCAATAGTGCCGCGGCCACCGCCAAGGACATGATCGTCTGCATGGGCGGCTGCTACGACACGCCCAAGTCCTATGCGTCGACGCTGGTTGCGGCGGCACCCTCCGAAGTGGTCAAGGGTAGCCTCAAGCCGACGAACGCACGCTCGGGGGATTGGATGCGCCGCATCGACAACTCGCGCGGCGGCAAGGCGACGAAATAGCCTGGCTTTCAGCCGATGCACGAGTGTTGACGGCGCTGCGGGAACGATCCTGCGGCGCCGAACTCGTTCTGGAGCTTGGGCGCGATGCGTGCGTCCGCGCTATTGGCGGGTGCGCGCGATCACATCGTCGTAGCTGTTGATCCTATAGACCTTGTCGTCGCGGATCAGATAAAGCCACTCGAGCTTGTCGGATACGGCCAGATCGTGCGGCGTTACCGCTTCGAGCTCGACGAGGTTTTGTTCCTCGAACAGCTCTGCCGTCTGCTTCTGGCTCTCGGGATCGAGATAGGCCCAATCGGGCGCATCGGGCAGCCGGCTCGCCGCGGTCTCGTGGAAGACGACCTCCTTCAACGCCGACGGCGGCAAGGCGCCGGCCTTGATATATTCGATCGTCGCCTCGACGAATCCGAGCTGCACGAGGCCCGAGCAGATATAGTCGTTGGGAGGTTGCCAGTCGTTCTTGCGGTAGGCTTCGATCGTTTTTTCCTTGCCGCGCACCTGCTTTTGCACGCCGAACCAGAGATTTCGGACGATGCGCGTAATGGCCCAGTAGTTATAAGAGCCCTTGATCTTGTCGAGCAGGATGCCGCGCACGCGCGACTGTTTGGGCTGGTCGAACCAGGTTCTCTTGAAGCGCTTGATGGCGATGAAGGAGCTCTTGTCGGAAATGTAGTCGCGGATGTTGGTGAGATCGACGCCGCCGGTGCCCGCCTCGATGACGAAGGTATTCGTGAAGCCGGATTCGAATTGCGGACCGGTGAAGATCATCGCGGCATGCGAGAATGGCGATTTGGTCGCGATGCGGATCAGGTAGGACGACAGATCATAGTCCCGCCGCGTCAGCACCACGTCGGCGCGCTCCAGATATTCGCCGGCCAGAAACTCGTCGACGGGTTTCGGCCAGACGTCGCGGCGCGCTTCGGTCTTGCTCATCTTGAAGGCCGGCCGGTCGGATAGCCGGTCACGAGTGGCTGCGTGCGAGGCGAGCCCCGCGCATGCGATTGCCGTCAGCGATAAGGCAATGCGCAACACCCTGGCATTCATGGCTCGGCCTCGTGACGACATACGGTTGGAGAGCATCAGCTGTACGGTCGTGTCACCGCCACGGCGGCAGCACGCAACAAGTGTTTGCAGGGTTCGTCGCCGAGCGAATTCTTCGGGTTCGACATCGGGTCCAACTTTAGCACCGCTCCACGCGCACCATCAACGCGGCCACAGTCGGCAACAGCTTTGTCGTGACGGCGCGAATGCGGACCGTTGATCAAGCCAATCTACGCATCAAGCAAGCGTGCGGCCCGGTGTCGTGTGCGGCGCCGCGCGAGGTTTGACGTGTAGGTGTTGCAGCATGGTGACACCTTTGCGCGTAACGAGGGTGGCGGTGAAGCTGGCGGCGCCGCGCTCGAAGTGGGCGATGAAGGTGATCGTCGAGAGGCGCGAGAGGCCGTCTTGCGACGAGTAGCTCGCCTTGTAACCGCTGACGGCGGCATTCTCGATGTGGTGCAGGTGGCCGAGCGCGCGCAGGCTGTCGAATGCGCTCTGGGCGCTTGCTTCGTCGACGGCGGTGGCGATGTCGGGAAGGAAGCGGCCCTTGATGTCGGCATAGGCCCAATTGCGCGCAAGCTCGCGTGCCGTGTCGTGGGCCGCGGCGATGTGCACAGGCTCGTCCTGATGCTTCATGCCGACGAGCGCGCCAAGGCCCGCGGCAAACACAAGCAACACGGCGAACAATGCGTCGGCGAACATTTTCATTGGCTTTTTCATCATGGCATGCGGCTGGCTGTCGTTGAGTTGCGGAAAACCCCTGTTGCGGGCTGTGGGTATCCTCACTTTGACAGGCCTGAGGCGTCGCCGCTGTTCCGCCCGGGACAGCGCGGCGCGGCGATTGAACCTAAAGCATCGTTATCGCGACCAATTGCCAAGGGTTCGCGCCGGGAGGCCAACATGTTCCTTTACAGCTCAGCCGCTACGATCCTACAGGCCATCAAGGTGGCATTCTTCTTCGGTACGCTCAGCTTTCCCGTGCATCTCGATGCCGGCGCCGAGCTGCGCAATCCGGGCCCCGTCTCCGCCATCTACGAGGTCGAGCGGCCCGCCTCCAATCCGCGCCGCGACCGCAACTGATCTGGGCCGACGTTCCGCGTGCCGCCAGTTCCCACCCCAACGGCAAGCAGGGCTGGCAGTATCGGCGTCCGATTGGTAGAAACCGGGCCGACTCTCATGCAACGCGAACGTGACCGGACGGAACGATGGCTGACAAGAAGGGTGCGGGCGGCAAGGGCATGCCCGCCGGTGCAGCGACAGGCGAAACAGCGACTTCAGGCGGTCGCGACTGGTCGGTGACGCTCAATCTGCCGAAAACCGATTTTCCCATGAAAGCGGGGCTGCCGGAGTTGGAGCCGCGCTTGCTGGAGCGCTGGCAGCTCATCGGGCTCTACGACAAGCTGCGCCAGCGCGCCCGCGGCAAGGCGCGCTTCGTGCTGCACGACGGCCCGCCCTACGCCAACGGCAACATCCACATCGGACACGCGCTGAACAAGATCCTCAAGGATCTCGTCGTCAAATCGCAGCAGATGCTGGGGCATGATTCCAACTACGTGCCGGGCTGGGACTGTCACGGCCTGCCGATCGAATGGAAGATCGAGGAGGAGTATCGCGCCAGGGGGCGAGCGAAGCCGGATTTTTCCGACGCCCGCGGCATCAACGCCTTCCGCGACGAGTGTCGGGCGTTTGCTTCGAAGTGGCTCGATATACAGCGCACCGAGTTCAAGCGCCTGGGTGTCGTCGGCGACTGGGATCATCCCTATTCGACCATGTCCTACCGTGCGGAAGCGACGATCGCGCGCGAGATCATGAAGTTTGCGCGCACGGGGCAGCTTTACCGCGGCTCCAAGCCCGTGATGTGGTCGGTCGTCGAGAAGACGGCGCTGGCCGAGGCCGAGGTCGAGTATCAGGACTACCAGTCCGATACGATTTGGGTGAAGTTCAAGGTCATCCAGGACGCCGACTGGGGCGACGAGCAGCAGTTGCGCCGCGCCGATCAGGCGTGCCTCAGGTCGGAGATGGTCGGCGCGCATGTGGTGATCTGGACGACGACGCCGTGGACCATCCCCGGCAACCGCGCCATCTCGTTTTCTTCGCGCATCGGCTACGGCCTTTATGAGATCACGGCCGCGCCCGAAGGCAACTGGGCGAAGACCGGCGACCGGCTGATCCTTGCCGACAAGCTCGCCGCTGATGTCATGAAGGCCGCCAAGGTGGAGGCCTACGAGCGCCTCGAGGCGGTGACGGCGGACGAGCTGCGCCGCATGGTGTGCGCGCATCCGCTGCGTGCGCTGGGCTACGAATTCGACGTGCCGCTGCTCGACGGCGATCACGTCACCGACGACACCGGAACGGGCTTCGTGCACACCGCACCGGGGCATGGCACCGACGACTACATCATCTGGACGGCAAACCAGAAGCGGCTGCGCGAATCCGGCATCGATACGACGATCCCGTTCACCGTCGATGCCGATGGTGTC
>CAZLHQ010000071.1:0-15997 GCA_964559355.1 uncultured Hyphomicrobiaceae bacterium | reverse complement strand
TGGGCGGCACGCCCGACCTGCTGTTCGTGATCGACACCAACAAGGAGCAGATCGCGATCCAGGAAGCCAAGAAGCTCGGCATTCCGATCGTCGCCATCGTCGACACCAACTGCGACCCCGATGGCATCGACTTCCCGATTCCGGGCAACGACGACGCCGGTCGCGCCATCACGCTTTATTGCGAGCTCATCTCGCGTGCGGCAATCGATGGTCTGGAGCGCTCGCAGCAATCGGCGGGCATCGACACGGGTGCTGCCGAAAAGCCGCTGGGCGAGCGTCTGCCGCCGGCCTTTAAGGGCATCGAGGCTCCGCGTGGCGAAGCTGACGACCTGAAGCGCATCGCCGGTATCAATCCCAAGCTCGAGCAGCGTTTGAATGACGCTGGCGTCTACCATTTCTGGCAGATTGCCGACCTGGATGCCGAGCAGGTTGCTGCCCTCGATGCGCAGCTTCGCCTCAAGGGCCAGATTGCGAGCGAGAATTGGCAGGCGGAAGCCAAGAAGCTGGTCGACGCCGCCGCGGCCTGATCGCACCAATCGCCGCGCTGCATGCGGCGTGTGACACACCGGTATGAATGGCAGGGGCAATCCGGCTCCGCCGTTCACCTTACCTGCGTCGCGGGCTGCCATTCATGGCAACGCCCGCCAACCGATGGGACACTTCATGACCCAGATTTCAGCATCGCTGGTCAAAGAGCTGCGCGAGCGCACCGGCGCCGGCATGATGGATTGCAAGAACGCACTGACCGAAAACAAGGGTGACATCGAGGCAGCAATCGACTGGTTGCGCGCCAAGGGGCTTGCCAAGGCCGCCAAGAAAGCCGGCCGCGTCGCCGCAGAAGGCCTTGTCGGCATCATCACCAAAGGCACCACGGGCGCGGTTGTCGAGGTTAATTCCGAGACCGACTTCGTTGCCCGCAACGAGCAGTTCCAGAAGATGGTGACGGATATCACCGGGCTGGCGCTCAATGCCGGCGGCGATGTCGCCAAGCTTGCTGCGATGGCCTATCCCGGCACCTCGCATTCGGTCGAAGACCACGTCAAGGAGATGGTCGCGACCATCGGCGAGAACATGTCTGTGCGCCGTACCGCGGCTGTCACCGTCAAGAGTGGTGCCGTCACAGGCTATGTGCACAACAAGATCGCCGAAGGCCTCGGCAAGATCGTCACTCTTGTGGCGCTCGAATCGGAGGGTAAGGCGGACGTGCTCGCCGAGATCGGCCGCATGATCGCCATGCACGTTGCCGCTGCCCAGCCGATCGCGCTCGACATCGCCGGCGTGCCGGCCGACGTGCTCGATCGCGAGAAGGCAATCCTTGCTGAGAAGAACCAGGGCAAGAAGCCCGAGGTGCTGGAGAAGATCTTCCAGTCGAGCTTGAAGAGCTTCGCCAAGGAGAAGTGCCTCATCGATCAGCCGTTCATTCACGACCCCTCCAAGTCAGTCGGGCAGGTGCTGAAAGAAGCCGAGAAGACTGCGGGGGCGGCCATCACCTTGAAGGACTACGTGTTCTACAAGCTCGGTGAGGGCATCGAGAAGGCTGCCGACGACTTCGCCGAAGAGGTCAAGAAGGCGGCTGGCGGTTAGTTGCGGCCTCACCACCTCGCCTTTGATACGTTCAGATTCGCGCTGCGGCCGGTCGCCTGACCGGCCGCAGGCTTTTGCACCTCAGCAATTGATTTTCCCGCGAATGGACAGTGCCAAGCCAGCGCAATTTGCGCTATTGCGACCGGCAGATCGGGCCGGTGCTCATGCCAGCCTCAATTTTCAGGAGGGACCATGACCGCTGCGCCGTCCAACCTCAAATACAAGCGGTTGCTGTTGAAGCTCTCAGGCGAGGCCCTGATGGGTAAAACCGCCTATGGCATCAACATGGAGGTGGTCGACCGCCTCGCCATGGATGTCGCAGAAGCGGTGGCGGCGGGCGCGGAAATTGCGGTCGTGATCGGCGGCGGCAACATCTTCCGCGGCTTACAGGGGGCCGCAAAAGGCATGGAGCGGGCCACCGCCGACTACATGGGTATGCTCGCCACTGTCATGAATTCGTTGGCATTTCAGGGTGCGTTGGAGAAACTGAAGGTGCCCTCGCGGGTGCAGTCCGCAATTCCGATGCCGACCGTGTGCGAAAGCTATGTGCGGCCCAAGGCCCTGCACCATTTGCGCAAGGGGCGTGTGGTGATCTTTGCCGCAGGCACCGGCAATCCGTTCTTCACGACCGATACGGCGGCGACGCTGCGCGCCATAGAGACCAATTGCGACGCTGTTGCCAAGGCAACTCAAGTCGATGGCGTGTATTCGGCTGATCCACGCAAGGATAAGGATGCCATTCGCTACGATCAACTGGGTTACAGCGAGGTACTGGCCCGTAATCTTCAGGTCATGGACGGGGCTGCGATCGCGCTTGCCCGTGACAATCAACTTCCGGTAATTGTCTTCTCCATCGAGGAACCGGGAAATCTCCTCAAGGTCCTTAGAGGGGAAGCACGCGCCACCGTGGTGTGTTGACCGCGCCATGGACGGTGGAGGCGCGCATGTGTGTTGCCGCCCGCCGTCCAGTGCTGTGCGGCCGTCGCGGCAGCCTGCAGGCATCCGGAATGCAAGTGGGGTTCGCCGCTACGACCGGCACGCCAAGTCTGATTAAGGAGCTACGATGTCGTCGGGCAAATTCGATCTCAAGGAACTGGAAGCTCGTATGCGAGCCTCGATCGACGCATTCAAGCGCGAATTGAGTGGTTTGCGTACCGGCCGCGCCAGCACCCACCTGCTCGATCCGATTCAGGTGACGGTCTACGGCTCGAAGATGCCCCTCAGTCAGGTGGCGACTGTTTCGGTGCCCGAACCCCGCACCATCTCCGTGCAGGTTTGGGACCGCTCCAACGTCAGCGCCGTCGAGAAGGCGATCCGCGAATCCAACCTCGGTCTCAACCCGATTATCGATGGCACGCTGCTGCGGCTGCCAATCCCGGCGCTCACCGCCGACCGGCGTCAAGAGCTGATCAAGGTTGCGCACAAATACGCCGAGCAAAGTCGCATCGCCGTGCGCAACGTGCGTCGCGATGGCATGGAGCTTCTGAAGAAGCTCGAGAAAGACGGCACCATGAGCCAGGACGAGCACAAGAAGAACTCGACTCGCGTGCAGGAGCTGACCGACGCCATCATCAAGGAAGTCGATCAGACCATGCACGCCAAGGAAGCCGAGATCCAAAAAGTTTAGCCCGCTTCCAAGCAAAGGCCGCTCCAGCAGTGCCAGACACGCCGCAAAGTCCGCAGCCAGCTGCAGCCAGTGACATACGCCATGTCGCCATCATCATGGATGGCAACGGTCGCTGGGCCAAGGAGCGCGGGCTGCCGCGCAGCGTCGGGCACCGCAAGGGCGTGGAAGCGGTGCGCCGCACCGTGCAAGCGGCAATCGAGCTTGGCATTCCCTATCTGACGATCTTCAGCTTCTCTTCGGAGAATTGGTCGCGGCCGGTCGATGAGATCAATGACCTTATGGGATTGATGAAGCGCTTCATCCGGCGCGATCTGGCCGAGCTGCATCACGCGGGCGCACGCATCACGGTGATCGGCAAGCGTGGTGGTGTCGATCCCGAGCTCATGACATTGATCGATGAAGCCGTCGAGTTGACCAGCGCCAACACCGCAATCAACCTGATCATCGCCTTCAATTATGGTGCGCGGGCCGAGATTGCAGACGCTGCCCGTAAGCTCGCGCTCGAGGTGGCGGCAGGCAAGCGCGCAGCCGCCGACATCGATGTTGAAGCGCTAGAAGATTGCCTCAGCACGAAAGGTGTTCCCGATCCCGATTTGCTGGTGCGCACTTCAGGCGAGATGCGCTTGTCGAACTTCCTGCTATGGCAGTGCGCCTACACCGAACTCGTCTTCCTCGATACCTATTGGCCTGATTTCGACCGCGCCAAACTGGAGGCTGCAATCGCCATTTATCGCAGCCGCGACCGCCGCTTCGGTGGCCTGTCGCAGCGCTCTTCGGCTTGAGGGGCGTATGAACGAGGTCGACCAGCCGCCCTCTAGCGGGGCATCGAATGCGCCTGTCGGATCTTCCGATCTGATGCCGCGACTGATCGCTGGCGTTGTCATGGCGATTGTCGCCGTCGCGCTCGCCTGGGCGGGGCTTGCTCCATTCGGCCTACTCATTGTGGTGGCGGCGCTGCTGATGTGCTGGGAGTGGGGGCGCGTCGTGCGCGGCACCGAATACGGTGCGGCCTTCTATGTACATGCCGCGTCTATCGCCATCGCGGTCGCGCTTTCGGCTTTTGGACATCCAGCGCTTGGCCTTGGGGCCGTGGTCGCCGGGTTCGTGCTGCTGCTGGTGATGCCGTTTGTCGAAAACCGGTTGATGTCGGCCGTGGGCGCCCTCTACGTCGGCTTACCGGCCGTTGCCATTTTATGGTTGCGCGGAGATGAGCCGCTGGGATTTTTGGCGATCGTCTTCATATTCGCCGTCGTCTGGGGCTCGGACATCGGTGCATTTGCAGCCGGCCGCGGACTGGGCGGACCCAAGCTGTGGCCGCGCGTATCGCCGAAAAAGACGTGGTCGGGGTTCATCGGCGGATTGACGGCGGGCCTGATCGGAGGCGCAGTGGTGGCGCTTGCGGTGCCGGGCGCCAGCCCTGCGGCGCTTGGCGCCACCGGATTGGCTCTGGCCATGGTGGCGCAGCTGGGCGACTTGGCGGAATCGGCCTTGAAGCGGCGGTTCGGCGTCAAGGATAGCAGCTCGATCATACCCGGGCATGGCGGGGTGATGGATCGCGCAGATAGTACGGTTGCGGTTTCGGTAGTGATCGCCATTGTGGCGCTGCTGGTCAATCCGGCGTCTCCGGCGCGCGCGCTGTTGATCGGCGGATGAGACGCAGCGCTTTGGCGCGGAACGGGCTGTTATGCTTGGCGCAGCGTGCGCAACATTGCAGTCGTGGCTTCAATCGCCACAATGAGCTTGGCGGCGCACAGGTTGCCACAAGCGCCTGCTGGCGCACGAGATTTGAACGCGCGGGATGGATTCGGTGATCGCACAAGGCAGGGCGGCACGTAAGACGGCGGACGCGCACCAGGATGGCGGCGAGTTGCGTCGCGTCAGCATCCTGGGAGCCACGGGGTCGATCGGCCAAAGCACGCTCGATCTTCTTGCGCGACACCCTGACCGCTTCGAGATCGAAGCTTTGACCGCCAACGCCGATGTCGGCAAGCTCGCCGACTACGCGATCCGCCATCGCGCCCGGATCGCGGTTGCCGCAGACCCGGCGGCGTATGCCGATCTGAAGGCGGCGCTGTCGGGCAGCGGGGTCGAGGCGGCCGCAGGCCCCGAAGCGCTCACCGAAGCGGCGACCCGGCCAGCCGATTGCGTGGTTGCCGCCATTGTCGGTTCAGCGGGGCTGTTGCCGACAGTCGCTGCCGTTCGCCAAGGCCGTCGCGTGGCGCTGGCCAACAAGGAATGTCTGGTCACGGCGGGCGAATTGTTCATGCAGGAGGTGACGGCCGCAGGCACAGAGCTGCTGCCCGTCGATTCGGAGCATTCCGCCGCTTTCCAGGCGCTTGGTTCATCCGACCCGGCCGCTATCGAGACGATCACGCTCACGGCATCGGGTGGCCCGTTTCGCAACTGGAGCCATGCGCAGCTTTCCGCGGCGACGCCCGAGCAGGCGTTGCGTCATCCCAATTGGTCGATGGGAGCCAAGATCACCATCGATTCGGCAACGTTGATGAACAAGGGCTTGGAGCTGATCGAAGCCTTTCACCTGTTCCCGGTGGATGCCGGCCAGCTTGGCTGCATCGTTCATCCGCAATCGATCGTGCATTGCCTTGTCGCCTATCGCGACGGCTCGGTGCTGGCGCAGATGGCCTCGCCCGACATGCGCACGCCCATTGCCCTGGCACTCAGTTGGCCGCAGCGCATCGATGCGCCGACCAAGCGTCTCGATCTGGCCGCGCTCGGCTCGTTGACCTTCGAGGCCCCCGACGAGACACGTTTCCCGGCCCTGAGGGTGGCGCGCGAGGCACTCGAGATACAAGGGTCCGCCCCAGCAGTGCTGAATGCCGCCAACGAGGTTGCGGTCGCCGCATTCTTGCAACGGCGCATCGGCTTTCTGGATATCGCGGGAACCGTCGAGAGATGTCTGGAGGCCGCCGCCAGCCGTGACATGCTGGGACCGGCGGCATCGCTTGCCGAGGTGCTTGAGATCGATGCCGAGGCGCGCCGTCTCACAGCCTCCATGGTGGCTGAACGGAGTGTGGCGGTAACATCGGTTTTACCGTGATTTATTCTGAACTGAGCATTAACGCGCGTGATTCTCGGGTATTTCGGAACGACCCTTCCGCACCCCCTATTGACGTTTGCGCCAACGCGGCGCATTTCCACCACCAGCGCCGTCCCATCGAATGGCGCAAACGACGCAAGAGAGGCTAGGCGACAATGTCAGGCACTTCCGGCATCCTCGACAGCATCATGGGATCGCTGACGATCCCGCTGGCCTTCCTGTTCGTGCTGAGCGTGGTGGTGTTCTTCCACGAGCTTGGCCACTTCCTGGTCGCACGCTGGTGCGGCGTGTCGGTGAAGACGTTCTCGATCGGCTTTGGCCGCGAGATCTGGGGCTTCGACGATCGCTACGGGACGCGCTGGCGGCTGGCGTGGATTCCGCTCGGCGGATACGTCAAGTTCATGGACGACGACAGCGCCGCCAGCACGCCTTCGGCAGACGCCCTGCGCAACATGACGGAGGCCGAGAAAAGCGGCTCCTTCCACCTTAAGCCGGTCTGGCAGCGGGCGGCCGTCGTTGCCGCTGGGCCAATCGCCAATTTTCTGCTGGCGATCGCGATTTTCGGGGTGATTTTCTCGATCTACGGCATCACCACGCTGGAGCCGCGAATTGGAACCGTCGTCGCAGGCTCGCCTGCGGAAAAGGGAGGCTTCAAGCCGGGCGACCTCGTGGTGCGCATCCAGGGTGAGAAGATCGACGATTTCGCCGACTTGCAGCGCATTGTGTCGACCAGCCCCGAGCAGGATCTCGAGTTCGTCGTCGACCGCGGCGGCAAGGAGCTGGCGTTAGTGGTCCGTCCCCGTTTGACCGAGCATCAAGACGTCATCTCCGGCAAGGTGAGGAGCCCCATCATCGGCATCACCAGTGCGCCGGGCGCTGAGCGCGTGCACCGCCGGGTCGGCATATTCGAGGCGCTCGCTCTGGGTGTCGATCGCACTGTGAACATCGTTACCGGTACGCTCGGCTACGTGGTCGATGTGTTCCGTGGCCGGCAGAGCGCCGACCAGCTCGGCGGGCCGATCCGCATTGCCGACGTGTCGGGGCAGGTTGCGAAATTCGGACTTCAGCCGTTGTTGCAACTGGTGGCTGTGATTTCCGTGAGCGTCGGCCTCATCAACCTGTTTCCGATTCCGCTGCTCGATGGCGGGCATCTGCTGTTTTATGCCATCGAGGCTGTCCGTCGCCGGCCTTTGTCTGAGCGCACGCAGGAAATCGGCTTTCGCATCGGCTTGGCGATCGTGCTGATGCTCATGGTTTTTGCAACCCTCAACGATCTGCCGATCCTCAAGAAATGGCTGTCTGGGACAAGCTGATTTTGTGGGCTGGTGGCGTATTCTTGCCACTTCCCCAGGGCTTACTGAATCGTTAAAAACAACAAGTCATCGAGGGGGGTGGTCCGTCCACGATCCGGCATGTCAGGGACGCCGGATAGGGAACGTGGGCAGGCTGCCAAGTGCCGACGCAGAGCTGATTTTGAATGCTGCGGCGGCGGGATCGATGGCGAAGTGATTGAGTTGCGATGCCGCTTTGGGGGCAAGTGTTTCGGGCGCTTCAGTTTCCACTTCGAAACGACCATTACGAAACGCTGATCTTCATCGAAATGTCGCGAGTTCTCGACCCAACGATCTCGTTGCGTGGCCCGATTTCTGGGCGACGGGCGAGCCAAGAAACGACAGGGTGGACAGTCGCTGCCGACGTTGTCTGCTCTGCTGGGGGATCGGCAGTTACGAGGGCATGTCTTGCGAATGCCGCAGTATCGAAATTCGTCGCTTGGGGGATTGAGGCTGGCGCTCTGGCTGCTTATTGCGCTGCCTGCTGTTCTGCTCACCGACATGATCGTCGTCGCAACCCCGGCGCAGGCGCAGGGTGTGATTCGCGAAATCCGCGTGGTCGGCAATCGCCGACTAGAGCCGGAAACAGTTCGGTCCTACCTGCAATTCTCGGTTGGTGACGCTTACAGCGCCGGCGCTGCGGATCGTTCGTTGCGCGCGCTGTTCGGCACGGGCCTCTTCTCCGACGTGCGCATCGATCGTGAAGGCGCCGCTGTCGTCATCACCGTCGTCGAGAACCCGGTCGTCGCCCAGGTTGCTTTCGAGGGCAACAGCGAGGTCGATACCGCGACCCTGCAGAACGAAGTGCAGATGAAGCCGCGCGCCGTGTTCACGCGCGCCAAGGCGACTGCGGACGTGCAGCGCATTCTCGACGTCTACCGCCGCCAGGGTCGGTTTGCCGCGCACGTCGAGCCAAAGCTGATTGAACTCGATCAGAACCGCGTCAACGTGGTCTTCGAAATCGTCGAGGGTGGCGCCACTAAGGTCAAGGGCATCAACTTCGTCGGCAACCACGCCTTTTCCGACTCGCAGCTGCGCGACATCGTGACGACGTCGGAATCGGGCTGGTTCGATTTCCTCAAGGGCACGTCGGTCTACGATCCCGACCGCCTCAATCTCGATCGCGAGCTGCTGCGCCAGTATTACCTCAAGAATGGCTACGCCGATGCTCGCATCGTCGCCGGTAACGCCGAACTGGCACCCGATGGCACGGGCTTCTACATCACCTTCGCCGTCGAAGAGGGTGAGGTCTACAAGTTCGGCTCGGTCAGCATCGAAAATACGTTGCAGGAAGTGCGCGCCGAGCCGCTCAATGGTGTGCTTCTGACGAAGCCGGGCGACGTTTATAACGGCGCCAACATCGACAAGACCGTTGAGAAGCTGACGCTGGCGATTGCCGAGCAGGGCTATGCCTTCGCCCGTGTCCGTCCGCGCGCCCAGCCGGACTTCCAGACCCGCACCATCGCGCTCGTCTACACCGTGGACGAAGGCCCGCGCGTCTACATCGATCGCATCAACGTCTCTGGCAATACGCGCACCAAGGATCACGTCATCCGCCGCGAGTTCCGCTTGGTGGAGGGTGATGCCTTCAATCCGCTGCTGGTCGATCGGGCGAAGAAGCGGCTCGAGGCGCTGGGTCTGTTCAAGACCGTCAAGGTCAACCGCAATCCCGGTTCGAGCCCCGATCGAGTCGTTCTCGATGTCGAGGTCGAAGAGCAATCGACGGGTGAGCTGTCGTTTGGTGCGGGTTACTCGACCAGTGAAGGTGTGATCGGCGATATCTCGCTCACGGAGCGCAACCTGCTCGGCAACGGCCAGTTCGCGCGCTTGAAACTTGCCGGCTCGCTGGAACGCTACCAGATCGAGCTGTCGTTCACCGAGCCGCGCTTCCTCGATATGAACCTGGCGGCAGGCTTCGACCTGTTCCACAAGGAAGTCGACCAGTCGTCGACCTCGGGCTTCAAGAGCCGCAAGACGGGCGCCACCTTGCGCCTGGGCTATCCGCTGGCCGAAGACTTGTGGGTGCAGAACTACTACACATTCTCGCGCGACGAGATCTATGAAGTGTCGAACAACGCTTCGCTGGCGATCAAGGATGCGTGCGGTGCGACGGATTTGACTCCTGGTAACGACCCGAACTGCCAGGACGAGGTCTATTACACTTCGCTGGTCGGTACCTCGCTCACGTTCGATCGCCGCAACCACCCCAAGAACCCGACTTCGGGTTACTACATGCAGGGTTCGGTCGACGTTGCCGGCCTCGGTGGTGACGCGCAGTTCGTGCGCCTCTCGGCTGAGGGCCGCGCCTACTACCCGATCACCGAGAAGATCACGTTCGTTGGTCGTGCGGTTGCAGGACACATCGAAGGCTGGGGTGACGACGATGTGCGCGTGCTCGACCTGTTCTTCCGTGGTGGTGAGACGATCCGTGGTTTCGAGCGGTCGGGCTTTGGTCCGCGCGATATGACGGCTGGCGGTGCGAAGGACGCTGTGGGTGGCAAGACCTACTGGGCGGCGACTGCTGAAGTTCGCTTCCCGCTGCCACTCGTTCCCGACGATCTCGGCATGAGCGGCGCTGTGTTCGCCGATGCCGGCTCGCTGTTCAATGCCAGCAGCCGTGCCAAGGACGTGCTGGGCAACAATCTAGTCGACGACGCTTCGATCCGTTCGTCGGTTGGTGCCTCGCTGTTGTGGAACTCGCCGGTTGGTCCGCTGCGTCTCGACTTCGCCAAGACGCTCACCAAAGAGAAGTACGACGAGGAACAGTTCTTCCGCTTCGGCGCTTCGACCAAGTTCTGATGTGCGGGCGGGCACGTCCGTCATACAAATCTGAGAGGCTAGCGGCAGCAAATCATTGCCCCACTGCCGATCGGCACTCTGACCAAACAAGCGCCGGCTCATCGAGCCGGCGCTGTCATTTTGGGATGACTCCTTGGATGACACCTGAGTTGCGAGCGAGGGCGAGGTTTCGCGCGACGCCAAAGTTACGATGTGAGCCGTGTCGAGAATGGCCGCTGGTATCGCGCCTTAGAGCAGGTTCAACTTGCATGGAATCGCCTCGTGCCCCAGTGGCCTGCTCTAAGTCTTTATTTGAGAGTCTGATCGACGCCCTCGATGGAAATGCAGGCGTTTCCATTTCAGACAATCAGGCTCTAGGAATGGCGGTGAATTGCGCGCTGAGACAGAGACGCGGCGATATCTGCTCGGCTATGGTGTGAACCATTCGGACTGAACCAGCCGTTGCCGTCCTATTTGCGGTGGTCCGTCGATGCCGCGTCGCATCCGCTGATCACTGCATGTTTTCTCAGGAGAGTAGCTTCATGCAACATCCCGGTTTCTTCGATAGAGCTGGGCCCTTCACCTTAGCCGAGCTGGCCAAAGCGACGGGTGCTGAGCTGAAACCGGGTGCGGATGGCGCGCGGACCCTTGGCGATGTCAAGCCACTGAGCGATGCGGGACCGGGCGACATCAGCTTTCTCGACAACCGCAAGTATTTGCCGCTGCTTGCTGGCACACGGGCCGGCGCGGTGCTGATCCAACCGGGGCTTGCGGATCGTGCTCCGTCGGCGACCGCAGCCCTGACCACGCGCGCTCCCTACCGTGGATTTGCACTTGCCCTGCAGCTCTTCTATCCCGGCGCAATGCGTCCGCAGGCGGCCCGCGCCGACGTGGGCACGCTGATCGATCCGACCGCCGAAATCGAGGATGGCGTCGAGATCGAGCCTGGTGCCGTGATCGGGGCGGGGGCGGCGATCGGTAAAGGCAGCCGGATCGCGGCAGGTGCGGTGATAGGCTTTCGGGTTCACATCGGTCGTGGGTGCTACATCGGCGCCGGCTCGACCATCACGCACGCGCTGGTTGGCGACCGCGTCATCATCCACGCCGGCGCGCGCATCGGGCAGGACGGATTTGGCTTTGCGATGGGGCCGGGTGGACACCTGAAAGTCCCCCAAATCGGCCGTGTCGTCATCCAGGACGATGTCGAGATTGGCGCCAATACAACCATCGACCGGGGAGCCCTTAAGGATACCGTTATCGGAGAGGGCAGCAAAATTGATAATCTCGTGCAAATCGGGCACAACGTAGTCATGGGCCGGCATTGCGTGATCGTCGCCCAGACCGGCATCTCCGGCTCCACCGAGCTCGGAGATTTTGTCGTCATGGGTGGTCAGTCGGGTCTGGTCGGTCATATCAAGGTAGGTTCTGGAGCGCAGATCGCGGGCGCCTCACATCCAAAGGACGATGTGCCGGCCGGTGCGCGCTGGGGCGGCACTCCGGCCCGGCCATTGAAACAGTGGGCGCGTGAGATCGCGGCTGTTGCTCGGCTGGCAGAGCGCGCCGGTAAGGCGGCAGACGGTGGCGAAGGCGACGTCGAGGGTGGGTCGTAAAGTATCCGGGGGGCTCACAGGCGGGCGACCGCCATTGAACAAATGACGCTGGTGGAAGAGAAGACCAATGAACGACGCATCCGACAAGCCCAAGCTCGGCACGGCCGATATCATGCGCGTGCTGCAATTGCTGCCGCATCGCTATCCGATGCTGCTGGTTGACCGCATCTACGACATGAATGGCGATGAAAGCTGTGTCGGCGTCAAAAACGTGACTTACAACGAGCCGTTTTTCCAGGGCCACTTCCCGCAATTTCCGGTGATGCCGGGCGTCCTCATCATCGAGGGGCTGGCGCAGACCGCTGGTGCGCTGTGCGTATCGAGCCTGAAAGAGGACTACAAGGCCGAACTGGTCTACTTTATGGGGATTGATCGGGCAAAGTTCCGTCGGCCGGTGGTGCCGGGTGATCAGATTCACTACCATGTCCGCAAGGTGCGCAACCGCGGCCGCGTCTGGAAGTTCTTTGGCGAGGCCAAGGTGGACGGGCAGGTTGCCGCCGAGGCCGAGGTGAGCGCGATGCTTGCCGATACGGCGGAAGCACGGGCCTTCGCGAGCAAGCATGGCTGAAGCTCAAGTTCACCCGACTGCCATCATCGAGCCGGGTGCAAAACTCGGCAACGACGTCAGCATCGGTCCTTATTGTGTGATCGGCAGCGACGTCGTGCTCGAGGACGGCGTCGAGGCCAAATCGCACGTCGTGATAGCGGGACACACCCGCATCGGTGCGCGCACGCGCCTTTTCCCGTTCGCCTCTATCGGCCATCAGCCGCAGGATCTGAAATTCAAAGGTGAGGTGACGACGCTCACGATTGGTGCCGACTGCATCATCCGTGAAGGCGTTACCATGAACCCGGGAACCGAAGGCGGCGGCGCCAAAACCGTGATCGGCGACCGCTGCACGTTTCTCGCCAACAGCCATGTCGGCCATGACTGCGTGGTTGGCAACAATGTGATCTTCTCCAACAACGTCATGCTCGCCGGACATTGCACGGTCGGTGATTTCGTCATCATCGGCGGCGGTGCGGCTGTCATTCAGTTTGCCCGCGTCGGCGCACATTCATTCCTCGGTGGCATGTCGGGGCTCGAGAACGATTTGATTCCCTACGGCATGGCGCTCGGCAATCGTGCGCACTTGTCTGGCCTGAATATCATCGGCCTGCAGCGGCGGGGCTTTGCGCGTACTGATATCCATGACATGCGCCGCGCCTACCGCCTGCTGTTTGCCGCGGAGGGCACGCTGATGGAGCGCGTCGAGGACGTCGCGGCAGAATTCAAGGATCACCCGATCGTCATCGAAATTGTCGATTTCATTCGCGCCGGCGGCAAGCGTTCGCTGTGCACGCCGCGCGAGTCGGCCGAGTCCTAGCCAAATCATGAGCACGCCGCCTCGCATCGGCATCCTGGCAGGTGGCGGCAGCCTTCCGCGCGAGATTGCCCAGAGTATCGCTGCGCGCGGCATTCCACTTCATATCGTTGCCATCGACGGGGAGGCCGATGCCGACTTCGATCCCTACCCCGTGACGCGCGTCAACTGGGGCGAGATTGGCCGTATCGTCAAAACCTTCAAGGACACCGGCGTCACCGATCTCGTGATCATCGGCTCCGTCAAGCGGCCAGACCTCGGCGCCATCAAGCCGGACGCTGGATTTTTCAAGGCACTGGCAACCGTGCTCGGCCTGGTGCTGGCGGGTGGCGACGACAAGGTGCTGCGCGGTGTCATCGCCTTTTTCGAGCGCAGCGGATTCCGCGTCGTCGGCCCGGCGCAAATCGCACCCGAACTCGTCATTCCGCCGGGCAATTACACGCACGTCCCGGTTTCCGAGGCGCTGCTTGCGGATGCGCAGCGCGGGTTTGATGTCATCGCCCTTCTGGGACGTTTCGATATCGGTCAGGCCGCAGTCGTTGCCGATGGCCGTATCGAGGCGATCGAGGCGGCGGAGGGCACCGACCAGATGCTGGCGCGACTAGCCGGCATGCGCCGCGATGCGGGCCTGTTGCCCGGCGCCGCGCGCGGTGTTCTGGTGAAGCGAACCAAACCGACTCAAGACGACCGCATCGATCTGCCGGCGATCGGGCCGGCAACGGTGATGCGTGCGATGGAGGCAGGCCTTGCCGGTGTTGCCGTCGAAGCGGGCCGGGCATTGCTCGCCAGCCGTGCCGAGATGCTGGAGCGCGCGCAGGCTGGCGGTCTTGTCATCGTCGGCGCCGAGATCGATAGAAGCAGTGCGGCGCACGCCGGCGCGCGCGCGGCTCGCGGACGTACATTATCTGGCAAGGGGCTTGCCTATCTGAAGGCGCGCCGGAATGCTGCTGCATTGGCTGTCACGCCGCTGGGCGCGGTATCTGTTCCCGCACGCGTCATGCGCGACGCTGGCGTCGGGCTCGATGTGATGGGAGAGCTGTCGTCCTTCGGCGGCAGCCGTGCCGTCGTCGTCGTGCGCCGCCATGTCCTTGCCGTGGAGATGGGCGAGGGAGTCGCCGCGGCAATGCTGCGCGCAGCAGGCTTGCGGCAATGGGGCGACCGCCGATTGCGCCGCCGCGCCGGTGTCGTCGTCATCAATGCGGGCAGGGATTGTGACGGCGAGCTGATCGAGATTGCAGAGCGCGCTGGAATTGCCGGCCTGCTCGTGCGACTACGGCGCTTCACGGCAGGCGTGCCGCAAGAGATGATCGCGGCAGCCGACAAGGCCGGTGTGTTCGTTGCCGGCATTGCTGCGGATGGCGAGGCAGGCCATGTCTAACCTCGAAACGCACGGCCAGCTCAAGGTATTCCTGGTTGCTGGCGAGCATTCCGGTGATGCGCTTGGCGGCAAGCTGATGCAGGCGCTGAACAGCAAGTCGTATGCACGCATGTCGTTTGCTGGCGTCGGTGGCGAGCATATGGCCGCCCATGACCTGCGCTCGATCTTCCCGCTTGCAGACGTCGCTGTGATGGGGCCGTTGGCGATCCTCGGCAGCCTGCCGCGCCTCGTCAATCGTGTGCATCGCACGGTCGACGCAGCGATCGCCTGGCGGCCCGATGTCGTCGTCATCATCGACAGCCCCGAGTTCACCCATCCCATCGCACGCCGCATCAGGAAGCGGCTGCCCGGCGTGCCGATCCTCGACTATGTGAGCCCCAGCGTGTGGGCATGGCGGCCCGGCCGCGCCCGCAAGATGCGAGCTTATGTCGATCATGTGCTGGCTCTGCTGCCATTCGAGCCCGACGCGCACGCGCGGCTCGGCGGCCCGGCCTGCACCTATGTCGGCCATCCTATGATCGAGCAACTCGATTGGTTGCGCGCGCTCGACCCCGAGCCGCTTGCGCGGCGGCTCGGGCTCGATTCTGAACGGCCCGTTCTCGTCGTCTTGCCGGGTAGCCGGGTCTCGGAAGTGACGCGGCTTGCGCCCATCTTCGGCGCTGCTGTCCACAAGTTTGCCGCGCGCGAAGGATTGCCACAGGTCATCGTGCCGACCGTTGCCAGCGTGCGGCCGCTGGTCGAGCAGGCGGCGGCGCGTTGGGGCTTTCCCGTTCAGATCATCGAGGGAGAAGACGACAAGTTCCGCGCCTTCAAGCTGGCACGGGCGGCGCTTGCGGCCTCCGGAACCGTGACATTGCAGTTGGGTCTTGCTGGAGCGCCGATGGTCGTTGCCTACAAGGTGGATGGCGTGGCGGCGAAACTGCGTTTTCTGCTCAAGGTGCATTCCGTCGTGCTGGCCAACCTCGTGCTCGGTGACAATGTTTTCCCCGAACTCCTGCAGGAAGATTGCAACGCCGAGAAGCTGAGTGAGGCGCTGAGCAGCATCATGGCCGAGACGCCGATGCGCGCTGCTCAATTGCAGGCACTCGGCAAGATCCCCGCGCGAATGGCTCTCGATCACGGAACGCCGAGCGAGCGTGCGGCAGAAATCGTGCTGGCGGAGCTTGCGCGCTCGCCGCTGCGCTGAGTACGCTGCCACTAGAGCCGTTCCGGTTTTGATGGAATCGCGGAACGGCTCTAGGCTTTTGTTTTGTCGTGCTTCTTATCG
>CAZLHQ010000070.1:0-16378 GCA_964559355.1 uncultured Hyphomicrobiaceae bacterium | reverse complement strand
TGTCGAACGGCGGGTCCTGCCTCAGCAGTACGACGTCGAACGTGGAAAGGTCTTCGACGCGTGCGTTCGACACCGAATAGTGTGCGCCCGCCTCGTCCCTGACGCGCAGGGTCTCGCCGCGCGCGCTCAGTGTCGCCCCGTCGAGCGTTAGGGCCGTCGGCAGGTAGTAGAAGAGATCGTGCCCGCGCGCCTGCGCCTCGAGCAGCATCGCAAACGTCGAATCACCGCGGATGTCGATGCGGTCGATCGGGTCCATCTGGCAGGCGACGCGCAAGGGACGGCGGGCAGGCGGCATGGTCGTTGCTCCGTTGGGCGTTAGAGCCTGATCGTCCGAGATGGAAACATCTGGGTTTCCATAGAGGGCGTGAATCAGCCTCTCAAACAAGAAACTACAGCAGGCCCATCGCGGAGGTGATGCCAACGAGGTGGAACCTGCTCGAGCGCAGGCAGGCAAGCCCGCTTCCTCCCCCCGTGTCAATGAGGTTGGCTGCCGAAGCTCCAGGCCGGCGCACGTTTACGAACTGTTAGCCGGATCAGAACAGCCTCGTGCTCACGCGTGAACTCGGATTTCGCGGGAGGCGGGGGCGATGGTCGATGAACGTCTGCAGATGGCCTTGGCGCGACTGGAGGCATCATTGAACGGTCTTGCAGATACTCATGAGAGGTTTGCAGTCGGGCTCGGTGCCGCAATGCTCGAGATGAAGCGCTGCCTTTTCGATCTCGATGCCGATGCAGTGCCGCCTTCTGTCGTAAAGCATCGCCAGATCAGGTTCTAGAGCCTGATCGTCTGAAATGGAAACGCATGCGTTTCCATCGAGGGCGTGAATCAGACTCTCAATCAAGGGCTTAGAGCAGGCCACTGTGGCATGAGGCGATTCCTCATAAGTTGAACCTGCTCTAAAGCGCGTTGATGAGGTGGCGGGGCCAGCGCCACGGCAGCACGAAAACCAGATCGAAGCCGAGTTCGTGCCGCTGCAACTCGGGATGCCGCGCCAGCCACAGATCGGCGGCGCGATGGATGCGTTGGCGCTGCCGCGGTGTGATCGAGCTTTCGGCGGCCGCTTGTGTCGCGCGCCGTTTCACTTCGATGAACGCCAGCCGGTCGCCTCGCATCGCGATGAGATCGATCTCGCCGGAAGCGGTCTCCACACGCCGCCCCAGGATGCGATAGCCTTTCGCCGTCAGCATCGCGATTGCCAGCAGCTCACCGCGCGATCCGCGCCGGTAGCGCATCTGGCGCTCGGTCCTGCTTGCTGCATCGCCATTGCGCGGACGCATCGGCGCTGATCCTCGTTGGCTGGTTGGGAGTTATTGGGCGGACTGTTTTGCTACTGGTCCGGCGGCGCGTCCTTGAGCTTGAGGCCGACATCATAGACGCGGCCCTTGGGCACGCCGAGCGCATCGGCCACCGCTTTGGCGGCGTCCTTCAGCCGCATCTCGCGCATCGCTTCGACAAGGGCGCGGCGAATTGCGTCGTCGCTCGCCGCGTCCTGTTCGGGCGGGCCGACCAGAATCACGATTTCACCCTTGACGCTGCGTCCGGCATAGGTTTGCGCCAGCTCGTCGAGCCTGCCGCGCACGCATTCCTCGTGCAGTTTCGTCAATTCGCGCGCAATGACGGCCGAGCGTGGCCCCAGCACCGCGTGAAGGTCTGCGAGCGTTTCGGCGAGACGGCTCGGCGCCTCGTAGAACACCAGGGTCGCGGCCAGTCCGCGCAACGCATCCAGGCGTGTTTGGCGCGCTGCGCTTCGCGGCGGCAGGAAGCCCGCGAACATGAAGGCGTCGGTCGGCAGTCCTGCGATGGTGAGTGCGGCCAGGGCTGCCGATGCGCCGGGTAGGCTCACCACGCGATGGCCGGCTGCAATCGCCTCGCGCACCAGCTTGTAGCCCGGATCGGAGACGAGCGGCGTGCCCGCATCCGAGATCAACGCGACGCACCGGCCGGCAGCGAGATCGGCAAGCACGCGCGGGCGCTGCTGATCGGCGTTGTGATCGTGATAGGGCTTCAAGGGCGCCGAGAGGCCAAAGTGTTGCGCCAAGGTGCGGGAGTGGCGCGTATCCTCGCAATAGATGACGTCGGCGCGTACCAGCACGGCGAGTGCCCGCAAGCTGATATCGCCGAGATTGCCGATCGGGGTGGCGACGAGGTAGAGGCCGGGCGCCTGTTGGGCCGCGAGTTGGCGCTCGAGCTCGTTTGCCGCCATGCGAACCACGCGCGCGCCGCCGCCTTCAGCTGCACGATCAGCCGTTGCCTCGTGCGCACACTCACCGGGAGCCCGTTGGCCGATGCTGTCACTGGGCCCGCTGAGCTTATCGTTTTCCACAGTCATTATCTCGTGTCCAAGCACAGCGCCCGCGAGTGTTCCGGCCCCGACATTTGCTACCCATCCCGGCAGGTTCGGGAACAAAATGGTCCTGCCGGCGTCGAAAGAGTTATGCCGGTACACCCCGCATCGGCCAACGGGTTTCTGGTGAGTGTGCCATGAAAGCTCTTCACTGGTTTCTGGCCAATCGCTAACGAATTAAGGTGGACTGGCGGTTTGCAGCGGCCCCGTTGAAAAACCGTCGTCGCCATATCGCGTGTCGTGATAGCGATGATACCGTTTGGATCCATGGGATGGCTGTTGCGCGCGTCATGGTCTGCGCCCGATCAGGATAGAAGTTCACTGATGAACGACATGAACTCAGGCAGCGCACCCAGAACCAGACTTCGGCCAGCATTGATGGGTGGGGTGTTGGCGATCGCGGCGCTCTTTGCCGGCTGCAGCGCCAACGTCGGGTCGAATAAGCCTCCTGAGGCGGCCCTGGATTCGGCCGCGCCTGATGGCGCCAGCGCGCCCGCACCCGGTGCCGGCAAGGCGGTCAAAATCGCGATGCTTCTGCCGTTGGGCGGTTTTGGTCCCTCAGCGGTGGTCTCCAAAAGCTTGAAGCAGGCCGGCGAGATGGCCTTGTTCGAACGTGACAATCCGAATGTTCAGCTGCTGGTGAAGGACGATGGCGGTTCGCCCGAAGGGGCGCGCATGGCCGCCGAGCAGGCGATCAAGGACGGGGCCGAGATCATATTGGGCCCGTTGCTGTCCAAGTCGGTTACAGGCGCCGCACCCGCCGCGCGCCAAGCCAACGTGCCGGTGCTGGCCTTTTCCAACGATCCCAAGGTTGCCGGCAACGGCGTCTACCTGATGAGCTTCATGGCGCGGCCGGAGGTGGAGCGGATCGTGTCGTATGCTGCCTCACGCGGCAAACGCCGGTTTGCTGCAATGATCCCGACCGATGCCTACGGCGACATGGTGGAGCCGGTGTTCCGCGCCGCGGTGGCGCGCGCAGGCGGCGCAATCGTGCATATCGAACGATATCCGATCGCGGCCAATGGCATGCTCGACCCGGTCAAGCGCGTTGCCGAGCAGATTCGCTCGGCCGATCAAGCCGGCGCGCCGGTTGAAGCGCTGTTCCTGCCGGGTGGCCAAGACGCGCTGCCGCAATTGGCCCCACTCATTGCGTACAACGGTATCGACCCCAAGCGCGTGCAATTGCTCGGCACGGGCGCGTGGGACTACCCCAATGTCGGTCGCGAGCAGACGCTTGTGGGTGGCTGGTATCCAAGCCCCGATCCGCGTGGCTGGCAGGATTTCTCGGCCCGCTTTGCCAAGACCTTCGGGCAAGCGCCGCCGCGCATCGCCAGCCTCGCTTTCGATGCCGTCAACCTGGCCGTGACGCTGTCGGCACAACCTGGTGGCCATCGCTTCACTGCCGCGGCGTTGACTAATACGCAGGGCTTCACCGGCGTTGATGGGACGGTGACGTTCTCGCCCGATGGCTTGTCGGAACGACGCCTGGCGGTGCTCGAGGTTCAGCAATACGGCAACAACGTTATCGATGCCGCGCCGCAGTTTGCCGTCTCGAGCCATGGCGCTGCCGGCGGATCGAATGATGGCATTTACGGCAGCCCATATACGGCGACCCCCGCGACCACTTCGGCGGTTTCTGCACCCCCTGTCACAGGTTCGGTCTACGTGCCAATTCCACCGCGCCGGTAACGGACAACGGTCAAACGCAAAGTGCCTGCGACTGGCCCCATTCGCGCTTCAGTCCACGGCGACGACTGATGTGCGGGCTATCGGTACATGACGGTTTGCGGGTTCGCGGACGGCCATGCATGCCGCTAATTGATTGCGCTTGGGCGCGGGGCGTCCTTCCGCATTATATCGCGGCGTCTCTCGCTGTGCTGTGATGCTGTCTTGGCGATCATGGCGCGATCCGCCCGTCCTCTCGCTTTCCGGAATTCCCTAAACCGATGACCGCTGTCCTCACCATTGTCGCTCCCGTGTTCGGCCTGATCCTGATTGGCTATTTCTCCGGCCGATTCCGCCTCGTCTCAGAGGCCGCCGCGCAGGGAATTGCCGATTTCGCATTCACGCTGGCAATCCCGGCCTTGTTGTGCAGGACCATCGCCACTGCCGATCTCGGCACGCTGTCGCCGGTCGGCATCTGGGGCAGCTTCTATACGGCTGGCTTGTTGACTTGGGCGGCGGCTACGGTGGCGACCTTTGCGTGGCTGCGGCGGCCGGCAGCCGATGCCCCCGCCATTGCCATGACCTCGACCTTCGGCAACACGATTATGCTCGGCCTGCCGCTGTCGATGGGCGTCTATGGCACTCCGGCTGCAGCGGTGATCGCGCTGATCCTGGCCATTCACGCGCCGATGTGGTGGCTGCTTGGCATGCTGCACGCGCAGGCGTCGGGTCAGAATGAGGGGCAGAGCGCCGGCGCCATCTTGCGCTCGACACTACTTGATCTGGTTCGCAATCCCATCGTCATTGGCATCATGCTTGGCGTGGCCTGGCGGCTGACGGGATGGGTGATGCCCACCGCGCTTGATCGCTTGTTGCAATTGATGGCGCAGGCCAGCGTGCCCACGTCTCTGGTGGCGCTCGGATTGTCTCTGCTGCGGTTCGAGATCAAGGGACAGTTGCCGACACTCGCCACGGTGATTGGATTGAAGCTGCTGCTGATGCCGGCCATCGCATGGCTGTTGGCGACCCTTGTATTCGACCTCGATCCGGTGGCGCGTGGCGTCACAGTGATCATGGCGGCGATGCCCACCGGCGCCAACGCCTTCCTGTTTGCCACGCGCATCAACAAGGCCGTCGATTCGACGTCTGGAGCGGTGGCGCTTGGCACGCTGCTGGCGGCCGCTACTGCGGCGGCGTTGGTGAGTTCGCTGCACCCCATGTAGCGGCAAACGCCGGGCCGATCAGGCGCGCAGGTCTCGATCATCTGGATGAGGTAGTGGCGCAAGCTGTGCCGGCGCTGGCGCGAGGCGCGGTGGATTAAGCGGCGGCGCGCGCGCCGCTCTGGTGCATGCCGCGTGTGCGCTGGGCCAGTGGGAACTCGGCAATCTCACCGGAGAGTTGCTTCAACTTCATCACGCCGCCAAGCTCGCTCAGCAGCCGCTCGAACTCGTAATCGGCAGCGTCGATTTTGACCGCGGCGGTGCTATGTACGGAGCGGATCTGTGCTGCCCCGTCGACGGCCCGATTGACCATGCGCGAAACACGATCCCACTGCATGTCGGCGGTGAGACGGGGCAAATCGCTGATGGCAGCACTGGCCCGCTTCGAGCCGATGATGCAAGACAGGTAATTGATGCTGGCGAGACCTGTGCCAGAAACGCTGCTGCCAGACACGTTGTCAGCCGACGCGCTGCTGCGTGCAGGGGCCGTAACCTTGCCGGCGAGAACCGTGACGCTGGTGATCGCCCGTGCAAAGCCAGCGACCAGCGAATTCAGGCGCTGATGCAACCACGGCACAAAGGCGCCCTGCGGTTGCTGCGATCGGCCAAGCGCACGCGGTGCGGACTTGAAGCCTATGAAATCCCTGAAGCCGAAACCAAGTGCCGGCGTGGCGACGGCCGCACCTCGCGTCAGCCGCCCGGCCACCAGCACGATCGACACCGCCACAGCGATGATGACCGCGATTTCCATGCCTGATGTGAGGCTTGCCACGAGATTCCTCGAATATCTGTCGGCCAATCAATTGCGCCTGGAATGACTAAGTCACAAGGCTGCAAAGGGCATACAATTCGAAATTCGAATTGAAGATTGCGCTAATTCGGCGGGAAAGACAATTGGGAAATACCAATGAAATGACATTTCCTTTTCTTGTCTGCTCCCGCCGAGGGATGCAAGCAGCGCAGATCACGAACAGTAGTGCCGAATAAATAGAGTGCGAGACGAAGGTTTACGAATAGTTAACGCTGCGATAATCCCGGGTGCGGCAGCGCCCTTATCCGCACACGCCGTCTCTGTTGGCGCCTTCTTCTGCTAGAGCCTGATCGGCTGAGATGGAACCACTTCCGGTTCCATTGAAGGCGTGAATCAGACTCTCAAACAAGGACTTAGAGCAGGCCACCACGGCCAAAGTGATTCCATCAAGATCGGTCCTGCTCTAGCGCAGATCATAAGCTTTCGGACCGAGTTTTTGTCCTTTGGCCGGCGTTTTGAAGTCATTTGAGAGCAAAATTATCGCGAATGGCCAGCCGCCGTCTCACGCGCAATTTGTGCTCATAAACGATGACTTTCCGCGATTTAATTCGGCGCTCGTCCGGGAGAAAAAGTGCCATGCTGTCGGCTGCGGCACAATCGGCTGCGGCCTCGCGAGAGGCCGGCCACCACGGTCAAGGTGATTCCATCAAGATCGAACCTGCGCGTGCCGTCTGGTGGTCGCCAATCGGTTTTTGGGCGGTTGATGCGGGCCCCTCCGCTGCCGTCAGCGACGCGCCGTGGCATTGGCGGCAATGGAATCGACCGTGCGGGCGGCGCTCTGGCGGTTTCGCCGTGGCGCGGTGCGCGTGGCGACGGCATCGAGCTTGGCGGCAAGATCGGGCCGCCGCTGCTTTGCAGGACGCAGGCGCACGTCGGCTTGGCCAACCGGCGACGCTGGCGCTGCTGCCTTGGTAGCCTTGGTCTTGGCTTGGGGATTGGCGGTAGCCGCGCGGTCTGCCGGCGCTGCGGGAGCGATAGCGGCCTGCCGGATCGCGGGGCCGCGCGACTGCCCGTCGAAGCGGTAGTGGCCGGTGATCTTGTCGACGAACAGGCCATCTTCAAGCTGCGGGCCCCAGCCGCGGTTGTGCAGGATCATCGGCCGTCCCGACGGCGCGATGACATCGCTCACCATGGCGATGTGGGAGCGCGAGCTGGTGCCGGTGTTCTGCGGCCGGGTGTAAGTGACGATGTCTCCCGGCAGATAATCCTCGGCAAAGCTGGTCACCGGCAGGTTACGCCCTTCGCGCTCGAAGAAACGGCGCAGCGTTTCAGTGCGACGGTGGTCGATGTTGCGGTCGCCCGATCCGATGCGTGCCTTCTGCACCGCGACCTGCAGGTCGATGCCGACCTCGCGGTAAGCGCGGATCACCACATCCGTGCACACGCCATAAAGTTTTGGCACGTCGCCCAGCGGGTAGGAGATGGAGCGATACCTGTCGTCATAGATGACGAGATCGGAAAGCTGTGTCTGCGCCGCGCGCGCCAGCCGGACGCCGAAATCGGGCGTGGCGGCAACCGCGGTCGAGCTTGAGGCAGTCTTGTCCTTGGACAATGGGGACATCGGTTGGGCCGGCACGCGGGTATCGGCGGAGGCCAGCACGCAGCGGTCGTCGAGGCTGGTGAAGCCGCGGCGGCGGGCCGGCGTGTCATCGATGGCGGCAAGGCTGGAGAATTGCGAGGGAGCGATCAAGGACAGCGCGGAAGGCGAGGCGCTGTCTGGCAACGCGGCAATGCGAACCTTGCCTGTACTTGACGACGGCGCGCCGACTGTTCTGGAAAGCCCTGGCGCCACGGGAGTTGCCTTGCTTTGCAGGCTTCCCGAATCGGGCGTGCTGAGAGCGGCGGGAGCCAGTGTGCGCACCGCTGTCGCCGCAACGGGCGCAACCCCGGCACGCTGATCTGCGGGCGCGGGCCGCATCAAAATGCGCGGACCCATGTCGATGGAGGGGCGTGTCGCATCGGCGTCAGCATTCACCAGCGCGATCCTGCCAACGGCGGGTGATGTCGCCGCATTGCGGCTGCCGTCGATGGCCGGTGCGTCTGCAGGCAGCGCGGTAACGGTGCGGGCTGCGGTTTGCGTCGAGGGAATCACCATCGGCGGCACCGGCCGCGCGATCAGGGCCTCGAGGTGGCGGCGCAACTGAAAGCTCTGGTTGCCGGCAATGGCAAGGGCGAGAAAAATGAACGGGGCCAGCAGCAAGGCCCAGGCGTCGCGGTCCTCCCGCGGCAATGCCATCGCCAACGCCCCGGCGCGGGTGCGCGCAGAACCTGCAAGCCGGGCGAACTGGTCCGCGATACCTCGGGTTGATTCGCTGCCCGAGCGAAGTATCGCCGACAGGTCGAACCCACGCGAGGCACGCACGCGGCCGGCATGGCCAATTCGTGAAACCGATGATGCAGTGGAGGCAGAACGGCGCTTGGTGTTGTCAGCCGAGCCTGAGTGGTTCGTGGGGCGCAACGAGGCCGAGCGCTGCGTGCTGCCCTGAGCGGGATGGCGCGCGCGCTTCGATTTGGCCTTGGGCTTACGTTGCGCAGACTTCCTCATTCCCCGTTGGAACCCTTGCCTCTGATGGGCACGAAATTGCTGCCCTGGAACGGCCAGTCGAACTCATGCGGCAATCTGCAACGGCCTTGTACTAAAAATTAAGCATATGCCCTAAATAGTTAACAGCACAATGAGATTTACTGGTGGCGTCTGGCAGTTTTGTGACCGTTGCCAGGGCGCATCATAAGCGTGCGGACAGGTTCAGTCATCGTTCGTTTGCGCCGATGCCGAACGGTGCCAGCAGGCGGCGAATGTCGCCCGGGTTGGCGCCTTGCCGACGCAACCTTTTCAAGGTCGGCGCTCCGGTGCTCTTGGAAAGCTTCAGTCCATCCGCGCCCAGCACCAGGGGGTGATGATGGTAGACCGGGGCGGGCAAGTCGAGAAGCACCTGCAACACGCGGTGGAGGTCGGTAGCCGCGAGCAGATCCTGGCCGCGCGTGACGTGGGTAATGCCTTGCAGCGCGTCGTCGACGACCACGGCCAGATGGTAGCTTGCGGGCGTGTCCTTGCGCACCAGCACCGCGTCGCCCCATCGCGCTGGATCGGCTGCCACCTCGCGCGGCGGTTGGTCCGGGCCTTCGGGGAATGTTTCCAGAAAGGTCAGCGCCCGGCCGCCGAGACGCTCCTCGACGATGCCGAGCGCGCGCGCCATGTCGATTCGCAGGGCTCTGCGCTCGTTACGCGCCAGGCGGGCGGCAATCTCAGCGGCCGGTAGTGCGCGGTGAAGTCGAGGATAAAGCGGTGCGCCGTCCGGGTCGCGGATAACGTGATGCCCGCGCTCAGCTTCGGCGGATACGGTGGCGGCAATCTCGCCGCGCGTCGCAAAGCAGGGGTAGAGCAGGTCCAGTAACGCGAGGCGCTGCGCGGCGGCGGCATAGTCGGCGAAATGCTGAGATTGTTGGCGTACCGGCTCCTCCCACGTGAGGCCGAGCCAAGTGAGGTCTTCGAGGATCGAGGCTTTGAATTCTTCGCGCGATCGATCGCGATCGATGTCCTCTATGCGCAACAGGAAGCGTCCACCTATCCTCTTTGCCCAATCATGGCCGACGAGCGCAGACAGGGCATGCCCCAGGTGCAGCTCGCCATTCGGGCTTGGCGCGAAGCGAAAGACGGCCTGGGAACTGGGCGGCATCGGTATCAGTGGTCCTGCACCCGTGTCGCGTTACTGAATTGCCAACCACCGTGTGGCGGGGTCTCGTCGGCAAGTCAGAAAGTAAAAGCTACACTAGCGTGGCGTCTCGCAACTGCCTTCGGCAACGCGGCTGGGGCGGAAGCTGCGCGCTATCTGCTCCAGAATGGCATCGTAGTAGACGCGCTCGACGGCAGGATAGAGCATGGCCCAGCTGGTAATGCGACGGCCGTTGCAGGTGAAGGAGACGCGCTCATAGAACATGGTGCCGTTGCGTGTTCCCGATAGCACGAACCAGCTGCGGCGCACCGGCGCATAATCGATGCGGGCGCCGGCGTAACTCGTCGCCAGCACATGGCTGCGATAGTCGTCGAGTGATGAGCCTTCCTCGTTGTCGAGTGCGCCGATCAGCAGCTTGGCCGCGCCGTCGCGCGACACCAGGATGCGGCCCGCGTCGGGGGTCGCTTCGCCCGTCGGCTGGAACACACTGGCGGGATAGACGATCTCGAAGCCGAGCTTCTCATGTGTGAGCGAGCGCCAATCGGCTGCGGGAACGCGTGCCTTTTCGATGGGTGCGGAGCTGGCCGAGGTGACGGCGGCGCACGCAAAGAGAGCGGCAACGGCGAGCTGCCGAAGGGAGAAATGTGGTTCGCTGCGCATGGCATCCTCGCGGCGGAACGCTGTGATGTGAGAGATCGGGGGGCGCGCTTGCATCAGGTTCATGCAGCGACGCTCTGCGATGACGTGTTTCGAGATCAGCGCATTGATATTAGCGGGCGCTTCACGCAGGCGATAGAGTGCAGCAGATCAAAACATCTTTACGCTGGCGCGGGCCATCAGGTTTGCTATTGCGCAAGATGCAGATCAACGAAAGGCTTTGTACATGACGACACCGATCGATGGACCGCGTCTGGCGCCCGTCAGCGGACGGGCAACGGCGCTGGTGGTCTTGGTGCACGGCTATGGCGCCAATGGCGAGGATCTGATTGGCCTTGCGGATGTTTGGCGCGAGGTGCTGCCAGACGTAGCATTCGCGGCGCCCAACGCGCCGCAGATGCTGCCGTTCGAGGCTGTCGGCGGTTTCCAATGGTTCGATTTGACGTTTCGCGACGCAGGTGAGCTGTGGCAAGGCGTGCGCCAGAGCGGCCCTCTGCTCGATCGGTTCATCGATGCCGAGCTGGCGCGGTATCGCCTCGACGCCGACCGGCTGGCGCTCGTCGGTTTCAGCCAGGGAACAATGATGGCCCTTCACATCGGTCTGAGGCGGCGGCCCGCGCCGGCGGCGATCCTGGGCTATTCGGGCATCATCGCAGGCCCCGAGCACCTCGCTGCCGACCGCACTGGCTGGGGCGACGGCGAGCAGCCGCAAATCCTACTCGTTCATGGCGAGGACGATGAGGTGATTCCGGCGTCCGCGCTCGAAATGACGGTCGCGTCGCTGGCCTCGGCTGGTGTTGCGGCAAGCTGGCATCTTTCGCCCGGTCTCGGCCACGGCATCGATGGGCAGGGACTTGAGCTCGGCGGCCGGTTCCTGGCGCAGGCGCTCGGCTAACCCGTTGCAACTGCATGCAGTCAAGTCTCATGCCGGTGGGCCATTACGGCAATGTTCCGGGTTCACGTTGTCGTCTTCACAGATGTGACATGCGAAGCTAGTATCCCGTCCGCGATGGGTGGCGTGCGACGGCCCAGCGTGGACTAGGCAAGACAGGAAGCAGGATCGTGCTCGCTCATGCTGGCGTGCCGGAAGCCTTTCCGGCCCTGGTTCTGAACGCCGACTTCCGCCCTCTGAGCTACTATCCGTTGTCGCTCTGGAGCTGGCAGGAAGCGGTCAAGGCCGTATTTCTGGATCGCGTCAACATCGTCTCCGAGTACGACCGGTTCGTGCGCAGCCCTAATGTCGAGATGCGGCTGCCGAGCGTCGTTTCGCTCAAGACTTACGTCAAACCGGCGCTCTATCCGGCGTTCACGCGGTTCAACGTCTTCTTGCGCGACCGCTTCACCTGCCAGTATTGCGGCGCACGCGATGATCTCACCTTCGATCACGTCATTCCGCGATCTCGCGGCGGCATGACGCGCTGGGACAATGTCGTCACGGCTTGTGCGCCATGCAATCTGGCCAAGGGAAACACCATGCCCAATCTGGCGGGCATGCATCCGCTGCATCCGCCGGTGCGGCCTACGGTTTTCGAGCTGCATCGCAACGGGCGTCAGTTCCCGCCCAACTATCTGCATCAGAGCTGGGTCGATTATCTCTATTGGGATACCGAGCTCGAGCCGTAAACCGATTGGCGGAGTGGCGATGGACGCGCCCAAGCGCATCCATCGCTGGCAGGCGGCTGCGTACTAGCTCAGCGCCGGCAGTCCCTTCTGAATCAGCGCCGCCTCCACGGTGTTCTTCAACAGGCAGGCGATCGTCATCGGGCCGACGCCGCCCGGCACCGGTGTGATGGCGCCAGCGGCCTTGGCGCAGCTTTCGTATTCGCAATCGCCGACAAGCTTCGTCTTGCCGTCGCCTTTCGGTACGCGGTTGATGCCGACGTCGATGACGATGGCGCCGGGTTTGATCCAGTCGCCCTTGACGAATTCGGGTATGCCGACGGCGGCGACAACGAGATCGGCGCGGCGGACGACGCCCGGCAAATCCTTGGTTCTGGAATGCGCTACCGTGACGGTGCAGCTTTGTGCCAGCAGCAAAGACGCCATCGGCTTGCCGACGATGTTGGAGCGGCCGATGACCACCGCGTCCATGCCTGACAAGTTCGGCGCAACCGTCTTGGCCAGAATGAGCGAGCCGGTCGGCGTACATGGCACCAGGCTGCGTGCACCGATCCAAAGCCGGCCGACATTGACGGGGTGGAAGCCGTCGACATCCTTGTCGGGGTCGATCGCATTCAGCACCAGTTCCGAATTGATGTGCTTGGGCAACGGCAGTTGCACGAGGATGCCGTTGACGCCTGGATCCTTGTTGAGCTTCTCGACGAGTGCCAGCAGATCGGCCTGCGAGGTTTCGGCCGGCAGCTTGTGCTCGAACGATTGCATGCCGGTCTCGACCGTCTGCTCGGCCTTGTTCTTGACGTAGACCTTGCTTGCCGGGTCCTCGCCCACCAGCACCACCGCCAGTCCCGGCACGAAACCGTGCTCGCCCTTCAATCGCGCAACATCCCTGGCCACATCGGCCCGCACGTTGGCGGCAATGGCTTTTCCGTCGATGATCTTCGCCTGCGACATCCCTGTCGTCTCCTCTTCCTGTCGTTTCTTGTTGTCAGTGTCGGGTCGTTTCGTCGTTTGGTTGGTCCTGTTAAGGCGCGCTGGCTGGCTGGCAGCGTGTCGAACGTCGATGAAAAGAAGACCCTGGGCCCCCCAAGTTCAAATCGGTGTGTTGGCCGGGGATCCTTAGTTGCCGAGCTTGGCCGCCAGTTCCCGCGCCAGCTCATCCGGCTCGCCTGTGATCGCCAGTGACTTGATGCGCGACTTGTTTCCAGCGACCAGCGCGATGCGGCTTTTCGGCAGGTCGAGCCATTTGGCGATCAGCCGTGTCAGCGCTGCGTTGGCCTCTCCATCCGATGGAACCGCCCGCACCCGCGCCTTCACGGCAATCCCCTCGGCGGTATTTTCCAGACCATCGATGCCCTCGCTCGATGCCTTCGGCGTCAGCCGCACACGCAGCAGCAAGCCGTCGGAGGTCACTTTCCAGGGCAATTCGATTAGATCCATTACACCAAGGACTTGTAGAGGTTGGGCAGGATCACCTGCTGCACGAACTGAAGGCCGAGCAGCAGTACGACCGGCGAAACGTCGATGCCGCCGAAGTCGGGCAGCATGCGCCGGATCGGCCGCAAGGCCGGCTCGGTGATGGTTTGCAGGAAGCCCCAGATGGCGCGCGCCATCTGGTTATAGGGATTTATGATTCCGAATCCGATCAGCCAGCTCATCAAGACGCTGGCGATGATCAGGAATATGTAGATCGTGATGAGTTGGCTGATGAAGCCGAAGAGTTCGAGCATAGGGCCTCGGCATGGGGCAAGATCCGAAGGAACGTGTACCGTTTGGAGGGGCAAGCGGCAAGCGCTTGGGCGTCGCGGGGCATCCTGCGAAGGGCAAGGCCGGTGTCGAGTTGGTGTGTCGCCCGGCTTGGCGCGGCGGGTGTACGATTAGGGTGCGATGTGTGTGGCCGCGCAAATGGGGGATCATGTGAGGCTGGTTACGCCGTCGAGATCAATCCGGGGCTGTTCTGCGGCCAAGGCTGCTCTGCGGCCAAGGCTACTCTGCGGAACGTATCGAGCCGGGATTGCGCATGCGAAACTGTGGCGCCTGCAAGGGGTCGGGTGCCTAGCCCATTCTTGACAAGGCCAAGGGGCGGCTCCTAAATGCGCCGACCTTGAGAGGGGCCGTAGCTCAGATGGGAGAGCGCTGCAATCGCACTGCAGAGGTCAGGGGTTCGATTCCCCTCGGCTCCACCAATTAAATTAATGACTTACGACGCTTCCTCGAAACCTCTGATCTCCCGTTCACGCTGGGTTCACGCAGCGAAGCAGTTCACGCTCGCGCTTCGCGGTTCCGCCGCGCGAGGTGGTTTCGCGATGCGGGTCTACTTCCTCTTCCGCTTTTTGGCCGGCTTCGAGGGTGCGCTTTTCTCGGCCATGAGCGTCAACTGCGCAGGCGTCACGCTCAAACCCAGGACGCGTTCGAGCTGAGCGACCAACTCCGCTCTCTTGTTCTTGGTCATGGCATCGAGGTTCTGCCGGCGCCACTTCACTGCGGGTAGTCTGTCGATTTTCTTCAAGTCGAGCAGCGACCAGTCGGGCTCTCCCCTCTCGAACGATACCAGGAACCGGCGATGCTTCTCGGGCATCCGGCCGACGATGGCCTCGACGAGTGTGGTTCGCGCGGCGAGCAGGTCGTCCAGTTTGACCGGATCTTTGGTCATACCCTCGAAGTTTCGCTCGAACTCCTGGGCGATATCCTTCGGCCGTGCCGTCAGAACCTCGGACATGGGGCGAGTGTGGCTTAGAAGATAGACGATGAACGCGTTACGCAGCTCGTCGCTGATGCCCTCATTGGCCAAGAGGTCGCGGACATCGAACAGGTCGCGCGGATGCTGCCGGTCAAGGGCGGCTACGATCTTGCCGGCATAGAGGTCGGCGAACGAGACCACCTGCATCTCGGCAAAGCCGAACATCGCTTCGACGGCCGGCGAGACGGCCCTCGTTTCGGGGTCGTAGGCGCTGCCGCGCAGGACGGGCGTGACCTCGATTTTGATCTGGACGCCGCCCTCGCGCACGACGAGCTTGGTCACCGCATTCTCGTGGCGGGACTCGTGCGCCTGTGCCCCTTTGATGCCTTTCCTTATGCGACCCGCGATCCGCGTCATGGCCTTGTCGATGGCGCCGAGCGACTTCGGGCGGGAGGAGACGGGCACGTATGTCAGGTCGATATCAACGGAGAGGCGCGGCAGGTCGCGAATGAACAAGTTGATCGCGGTCCCGCCCTTCAGGGCGAAGCACTTCTCCTTGGCGATGAAGGGCACTGTTCTCAGCAACAGGTCGACCTGACGGCGGTAGTTTTCAGTGAACGCCATCGAGGTCTCCCGGCACGGTGATCATGTACTTCGCATCATACCGGCCGCCTTTCACGAGCATGCGCTTGCCGCGGCCAAGGTCGATATCCTTGCGCTTGAGCCGTTTCAGCCATGCGTGGTCGTGACGATCGGCGAAGAAGAAGAACAGGCGCTTCACTTTCAAACTTCGACAATCGGCCAGGAGCTTCTGAAGCCGTGTCGGGCTCAGCGTGGTGAGTCCTTCCATCAGCATGTCGATCTGGTGGAAGCTCTCGTGGTCGGGAAGCTCGTCGAGCAGTTCGAGGATGGCGCGCTCGGGGCTCGATATCATCAGCGGCCAGTTCCACGCCCCCCAGGGCTTCACCGTGATGGTATCGGAGGGGGTGCTTTGGCTGCCTTGCAACGGCTCCAATTGGTGTGGTGCCGTCGAAGCACGCTCGGTCTCGAATAGCTTGGCATCGTTGCGATAGTGGAAGGTCACGCCCGCCGGCAGGTCCTTGAGCCATGTCGGGGGCGGCTTCGGTCCGTAGAGATAGATGTCGTTCGTGGTCTGCCTGAGGTAGTGCGCCAAACCGTGCAGGTCCAAGGCCGAGCGTCCGCCTACGACGAGATCACGAGCGAGGAGCGTCTGCAGGGATATGACGGCGTGTTCCCATGGTATGGAGGAGGGGCCACGAGGCCGGATGTAGATGCGATGAGCCGGTTGCACGAGCCAGCCGGACGCTACGTATTTCCGGAGCAGGTTTGCGCTGTACCCGCGCTCGCGCAGCCAGGCGGCATCCACTGGAAGCCCCTCCGGCAGATGCCTGGCGAGCCAGTTCATCTTTTCGGCTCTTTGTGTCCTCATGGTACATATTATGCTCAAAAACTGAACTGGCGTCAAGTTCAAGAAACTCTGCAATAGTGTACTTATGGTGTACTTTTTTGAGATGCGGCAAACCTCGGCGACGAGCTCATCGATAGGCCAAAACGCGGAGATCCAAGACGATGCTGCTCACACGTAGAATGGCAATGCTGGGAACCGCGGCTGCGGTCCTGACACCCCTATCGGCTGTCCGACATCAACACCTGTGAGACAGAATTAGCGGCTTGAAGACTGGAGGATT
>CAZLHQ010000069.1:0-16624 GCA_964559355.1 uncultured Hyphomicrobiaceae bacterium | reverse complement strand
AAAACATCAATCCAAGACTCTCCCAATGAGTGGATGAGAGACAGGTCTCAGGTCACCAAGCAACTCGCTGATTCTAGCAAAACCAGCGGTAATGGTTTCAGACCGGATGACAGAATCGTGTTCACGGTCGTTCTGACCGACGGACTCGAAGACGACAGCATGCTCTATTTAAAAGGTGGTGGACTGTTCGATTATATGACGGACCCAAACTTCAAGATAACCAGTCCGAGCTGGCTCGATTCGGCGAATGTGAGAACTCAGGTCATGGGAGTTGAGGGCTGCCAAGCACTCAAGAGCAAGCAGCATACCGTTCTCACGCTCGAGCTTGCTTACATCGTGCCCAAGGTGGGCATTGGCGGCTCGCTGCATTCCAATCGGTTCAACTACATCCAGTCGATCAGACCGGACATTACGGCAAAGTTCAATACATGTGCATCCAAACCATCCTACGCTTGGAAAGCCAATTCGCCGGAGGAGATCATGGCTGCCGCCGATGCGATCAAGCAATCGATCGCAAATGGTCAACTTCGTTTGACGCAGTAGGTCGAGCTCGATTCATTGTGCTCACAGCCGCCTCCATCTTGACGTGGAGCGTCGCTGGCGTTCGGTGAGTAACCTTGCGTCACAAGCGCCGAACTAAGACTTCGCCGTTGTGCAGCGTCAGCGCCAGCTCGCCGCGCTTCAGCGCCAGCGCATCGTCGCCGAACAGCTCGCGTCGCCAGCCTTGCATGGCGGGAACATCAGGTTCGTCGTGTGCTGCGATGCGTTCCAGATCGCTGCTGTCGGCCAACAGGCGAGGGGCGATGCCGTGGCGCGCGGCGGAGGATTTGAGCAGCACCTTCAGCAGTTCTACCGTTGCCGTCGCCTCGGCCGATAGCGGCTCGCCCTGGCGCAGAGCCGGCACGGCTTTCATGTCGCGTTCGAGGCCGCGCTTGACCGCTTCGATGATTTCCTTGGCGCGCGCCGAGCGGGCGAACCCGTCGCTCAATGAGCGAAGCTGCGACAGTTGCTCTGGAGCGGTCGGGGAATGGTTGGCGATATCGTAGAGCGCCTCGTCCTTCATGATGCGCCCGCGCGGCACGTCCTGGGATTGCGCCAGACGCTCGCGCCACGCCGCAAGCTCCATCAGCACAGACAGCGCCTTGCGGTTCTTGACGCGCAGCTTGAGGCGCTTCCATGCCTCGTCGGGATGTGTCTCGTAGGTTTCCGGCGCCGTCAGGATCGCCATCTCCTCCTCGAGCCAGGAATGGCGGCCGGTGGTGTCGAGCTGGTCCTTCAAATGACGGTAGACATCGCGCAGGTGCGTGACGTCGCCGAGTGCGTAGACGAGCTGCTTGTCCGACAGCGGGCGGCGCGCCCAATCCGTGAAGCGGGAGGACTTGTCGATGTCGTGGCCGGTGACTTTCTTGACGAGATTGCCGTAGCTCACCGAATCGCCGAACCCGCACACCATGGCGGCGACCTGCGTGTCGAAGATCGGGTCGGGGATCAGCTTGCCCTGCGCCCAGACGATTTCGACATCCTGGCGCGCCGCATGAAACACCTTCACCGTTTGCGTGTGGCCCATCAGCTCCCACAGGGGATCGAGCGACAGGCCGTTCGCCAGGGGATCGACGATCGCCTCGACATCGGGGCCGGCAAGCTGGACCAAGCATAGCTTCGGCCAGAAGGTCTGCTCGCGCAAAAATTCCGTGTCGACGGCCACGAAATCGTGGGCGGCCAACTGGCGGCAAGTTCGGGCAAGCTCATCAGTATTGGTCACGACATGCATCAGAACCGGGATATAGCGCGGAAATCGGGGCTTGTCGCGCGCCTTGCCGCAGAACTTTCGCTGCAGGCTGCGTGCCGGCCACGGCGCGGCCCGCCGCCCTTGACTTTCCAGGGGGGGCGTGCGCTTTTCCGGCGCTTGAAAGCTAAGGCTCTGTTCGTCAGCAATTTTGAAGCGTCGGGTTTGCGCTTTTCGCAATCCCAGAATCTGCGCGTCATTTCAACGGATGACTGGCGCTTCAACATGATGAGAGAACAAGGCCGAAGTTCAAGATAGCGAACTGGAATTTTAGGGGCGATGCGCCATGGCTGAGGCGAAGGCGGGGACGGGGGCTGCGACAGCGGCGGCAGGCACCGGCGGGGCAGGCGGCATGCACCGCTATCGGTCCCATACGTGTGGTGCGCTGAAGGCTGGCGACATCGGCAAAGTGGCGCGCCTCTCGGGCTGGGTGCATCGCGTGCGCGACCATGGCGGCGTGCTTTTCATCGACCTGCGCGATCACTATGGGCTGACCCAGGTTGTCGCCGATCCCGACAGTCCGGCATTCAAGTCCGCAGAGCGCGTCCGCTCCGAATGGGTGATTCGCGTCGACGGCAAGGTGCGCGCGCGCCCCGCCGGCACCGCCAATTCCGAGTTGGCAACCGGTGAGATCGAAGTCTATGCCGCCGAGATCGAGGTGTTGTCGGAGGCCAAGGAACTGCCGGTTCCCGTTTTCGGCGAGCCCGACTATCCCGAGGATCTGCGCCTCACCTACCGCTTCCTCGACCTCAGGCGCGAGACGCTCCACGCCATCATCATGAAGCGCTTGGCCATCACCCGCTTCATCCGCGAGGCGATGCACGAGGCGGGCTTCAACGAGTTCCCGACGCCAATCCTCACCGCCTCCTCGCCCGAGGGTGCGCGCGACTTCCTGGTGCCTTCGCGCATCCATGCCGGCAAGTTCTATGCGCTGCCCCAGGCGCCGCAGCAGTATAAGCAGCTGCTGATGGTGTCGGGCTTCGACCGCTATTTCCAGATCGCGCCGTGCTTCCGCGACGAGGATCCGCGCGCCGACCGGCTGCCTGGCGAGTTCTACCAGCTCGATGTCGAGATGAGCTTCGTTACGCAGGAGGACATCTTCCAGACGATGGAGCCGGTCCTGACGTCGGTGTTCGAGCGCTTTGCCAACGGCATGAAGGTCGATCACGGCTGGGTGCGCATTCCCTATGACGAGGCGATCCAGAAGTACGGTTCCGACAAGCCGGACCTGCGCAATCCCGTAGTGATGCAGGATGTGACGGAGCACTTCCGCGATTCCGGCTTCAAGGTGTTTGCGGGCATGATCGCCAAGGACCCGGCCGTGCGTGTATGGGCGATCCCTGCGCCAACGGGCGGATCGCGCGCGTTTTGCGACCGCATGAACTCGTGGGCCCAGGGCGAAGGCCAGCCGGGGCTGGGGTACATCTTCTATCGCAAGGTGGATGGCGGCGATACGTTGGAAGCCGCCGGTCCGATCGGCAAGAACATCGGACCCGAGCGCGGCGAGGCAATCCGCAAGCAGCTCGGCCTCAACGATGGTGACGCGGTGTTCTTCGCCGCCGGCACGCCGTCGAAATTCTACAAGTTCGCCGGCGCGGCGCGTGATCGTGTCGGCCAAGAGCTGAAGCTCGTCGACGAGAACCGCTTCGCGCTCGCCTGGATCGTCGACTTCCCATTCTACGAGTGGAACGAGGACGACAAGAAGATCGACTTCTCGCACAACCCGTTCTCGATGCCCAAGGGTGGGCGCGAGGCGTTGGAGGCGGCCGAGAAGGCGGGCAAGGATGCTCTGCTGGCGCTCAAAGCCAACCAGTACGACATCGTTTGCAACGGCTACGAGATCGCGTCGGGCTCGGTGCGTAACCATGTGCCCGAGACGATGGTGAAAGCGTTCGAGATCACCGGGCTTTCGCAGCAGGATGTGGAGGAGCGCTTCGGCGGCCTCTATCGCGCGTTCCAATACGGCGCGCCCCCGCATGGCGGCATGGCGGCCGGCATCGAGCGCATGGTGATGCTGCTGACCGGCTGCAAGGCGGTGCGCGACGTCGCCTTGTTCCCGATGAACCAGCAGGCGCAGGACCTGTTGATGAGCGCGCCAGCCGAGGCGAGCGCGAAGCAGTTGCGCGAACTTTCCATTCGCGTGGTGAAGGACGCCAAGGCGGGCGGGTGAGGGGCGGGTTGCACTCGGTCTGCTGTGACATGATGCGACCGGTGCGCGATCATGTTAGTGTTGACCTGTTAAAAGGGAGGCTCTTATGTCTCAGCATCAGCGTATCGTATCCGACCCTGCTGTGATGATGGGCAAGGCGTGCATCAGGGGTACGCGGATCACGGTCGAACATGTGCTGCGAAAACTGGCCACTGGGCATTCGCAATCGGACCTCTTGGAGGCCCATTCCAATATTTCGGAAGACGACATTCGAGCGGCTCTCGCCTTCGCTGCTGACTATATGCAACACGAGGCTGTTTTTGCAGCGGAGTGAAGCTTGCGCCTGCTCGCGGATGAAAATGTTTCCGCCCCTGTAGTTGCGCGGTTGCGCCTCGCAAGTCACGATGTCGTTGCGGTTGTCGAACGAGCGCCCGCCGCTTGCGACGAGGATGTACTTCTTCTGGCACAACGGGAGCGACGCATACTCATCACCGAGGATCGCGATTTCGGTGAACTGGTCGTTCGCCGTCGTCGCGACCTCGTTGGCTTGGTGTTGATCGAACTCGATCGGTTGACGAATGCGAATGCCGCCGAGCGCGTCGTTTCTGTCATGTCCAAACATGGGGACCGCGTTGCAGGACATGTCATGGTGATATCGCCCGCCCGGATTCGTGTCCGTCCACTACGCATCGGTTCGTAGTTTGCCAGCATGATCCTCGCCGCTGAAATCTTCCGGTATTGCGAGCGCGGGCAGAACGCGGCGTTCTGGGCCGAGCCGGTCAACGCGGTTTCCAATGTCGCCTTCGTCATCGCGGCAATTGCGGCGGGCGCCACGTTGGCGCGGCGGCGCGATTTCTCGCACGCGGTTTGGGAATGGCTGCTGGTTGTGGTGTTGTTCGTCATCGGTGCGGGCAGCTTCTTGTTCCACACCTATGCGACGCGCTGGGCGGCGGTTGCTGACGTGGCGCCAATCGGCGTCTTCATGTTTGCCTATCTGGGCTATGCGCTGCGGCGGTTTGTGAAGCTGCCGTGGCTGCTGGTCGCTGCGGGGCTCGGCGCATTCGCCTATGCCATGCATCTGGCCGATGGCATCGAGTGCCGCGTCGCGCTGATCTCCGTGGTGGAAGCCGCGCGCGGCCCTTGCCTCAACGGCACGGCTGCCTATACGCCGGCCTTCGGCGCGATGCTGCTGATCGGGCTTGCACTCGCGGCGATGCGCCACCCTGCGGCAAGGTTCATTCTCGCCGCAGCCGGTATTTTCCTCGTCTCGATGTTCTTTCGCACCATCGACTGGGAAGTATGCGCGTCAACGCGCGTCATCGGTCGCACGCTCGGCACGCATTTCCTCTGGCACATCCTCAACGCGACGACGCTGTTCCTGCTGGTGCTCGCCGAC
The DNA here is from genome assembly GCA_964559355.1 of uncultured Hyphomicrobiaceae bacterium. GTDB lineage: Bacteria > Pseudomonadota > Alphaproteobacteria > Rhizobiales > Hyphomicrobiaceae > JAEUMD01. The sequence goes on along the minus strand of CAZLHQ010000069.1, from coordinate 11,293 downwards.
ATCCGGCATGGAGCGGCGCGCCCGCCAAGCTCTTGATGCGGCCTTATCAGGTGGCCGATTGGCTCAGCGTGTTGCGTAGCGTGCCGATGCCGTCGATGACGATCTCGATCGTGCTCTCCGCCTCTTTCATCACGCCGACGCCGACCGAGGTGCCGCAGGCGATCACGTCACCGGGCAGCAGCGTCATGTCACGCGACAGGGCGGCTACCAGCTTCGCCGCCGGGAAGATCATGTCGGCGATGGCATAGTTCTGCCGCTCGGCGCCGTTCAACACCGTGCGCACGGTGAGCGTTGAGGGGTCGAGGCCGGTGGCGATGGCCGGGCCGAAGATGCCGAACGTGTCGAAGCTCTTGGCGCGCGCCCACTGCGCGAAGGTCGGATCCTTGGAGATGATGTCGGCGGCGGTGACATCGTTGATGCAGGTGTAGCCGAAGATTGCGCTTGCGGCTTCGCTTTCGCTCGCATTGGAGCAGCGCTTGCCGATGACGATGCCGAGCTCGCCCTCGTAGACGATCTTGCCGTCATAGGAGGCGGGGCGGCGGATGGCTTCATCGGGTCCAAGGAACGATGTCGGGGCCTTGAGCAGATAGAGCGGCTCGGCCGGTTCGGCGACGCCGAGCTTGGCGGCGAGCGCGTGGAAGTTGTTCCACAGGCAGATCATCTTGGAAGGCGTGCACGGCATGAGCAGGCGCACGTCGGCGGCATCGAGCGTTTCCCCGGTTGCACGCGCGCCTGCGAACATGTCGCCGTCGTGCACGGCGATGTCACCGCCCGAAAACGTGCCAAAGCCGTCGCGGTCTGCGTGTGCGAACCTGACCCAATTCGTCATGGCGTAAGTCTCCCGTGTATTGCGTTCCGTCCCGATGGCCAGGACGTCCATACATGTGTTCCCTGAGCCTTGCTGGCGAGCGTCGGCTGGCGGCGGTCGCAGTGGAGATAGACAAGAGTGACGCAACTGGCCAGCGCCAAGACATGCCGCGGTGCAGCGATGGCTCCATGCTTGGGTTGAATTTGGCATGTGCTGAAACGATTGCGTAACGCCCCGACATTGCGCATAAGCGAGCGCGATGCGGACGTGGTGGAACCGGTAGACACACGGGACTTAAAATCCCGAGGCTTAACCGCCGTGAGGGTTCGAGTCCCTCCGTCCGCACCACATCGAAATTGCAGTCCTTACCGCCGGGCGTTCAGGCGTGGCGATCCGGCACGGCGGCAATAGTGCGCTGGTGATGCTGGCGTGCCCGCTCATCCGATCTGGTCTATTGCGCGCAAGCCTTGCGCCATCGCGGCGTGCGCGTAAGCGTCCCATGCCGTGTCGGAGTTGGCGAAGGCGATGGCGCCAAGTGGCTCGGTCATCAGCGCCGTTTCCGCCTCGATTTTCTCGGTATCGTCATAGAGCGAGCTCGGCGCATAGGAATAGCCGTGCGACCAGCGGTTCACGGTGATGGCAGTGATGTCGCGAGCGGCATCGAAGCCGCCTGGGCCGAGCATGCGCTGCAAATCTGACCGCACGCGCGCCTCGATATCCGCATAGCTCGTCTCGATCAGCCATTGCCGTCCCATGCGCGCCTGTGTGCGGGCGTCGTGTCCCTGGTTCTGCGCCAGTGGCACGTGCACGAGTTGCAGTCCAACCGGCTCGGCCGGTGTGGCCGCAAACTTATAGGCGCCCACGCTGACGGGATAGTCGAGCTTGACGGTCGAAAGGAACGACATGGGGCCGGCAATCTTGTGCACGCCGAGCCTGGCGAAGCTCTCCCAGTTGCGCAGCGCCACCTTGATGTAAAGCAGCGGCAGGCGCACGTTGGAGGCGAAATATTCAGCGCGCGGCGCGGGCAATTCGTTGCAGATGTGGGGCACGACGGCCGCAAACGTCGCCACAACGACCTTGCTCCCCCTGACGCGCACGAGCGCGCCATCCTTGACATAGCCGACGCTGACGCCGCCGCCGTTGCCCGCCGTCTCGTTGCGAACGGCCACCGCGGTTGCTTGCAGGCGTATGCGCACGCGATTTGCGGCCTCGTCGAGCTTCCCATAGTCGAACCGTGAAGTGACGATGTCCTCGATCGCGCGCGCCGCCGTCGCGGAAGGGATGAGTGACACCACCATGGCGCGCGCCAGCGTCGCGTTGCCATCGGGAAAATGATGCACATATGGCTCGTCGCCGTGGCTTTCGAAGCTATCCTCGATGCCGATTGCAGCGGCGCCCGGCAGGCCGTCGGACATCGCGTCCTGGGCGGCTATGGCATCGATGCCCAGACCATAGTTGTCGTGCAATCGTCCCTGGAAAAAGCTCACCGCTGCTTCGGGCAGGTTGCAGACGTGCAGCAGAAAATCGCGGTAGCTGATGCGCGCGGTGTGCTTCAGCTTCAGCTCCTTGTCCTGGTGGGCAAGATAATCCTTCGTGCCGGCGAAAAGTTGCGCCAGTCCATCGCGCGTCGCCGCATCGAGCGGGCAATCGGCCAGGAAGGCGTCGATCGGCCGGGCGTTGGGATTGTCGGGCGCGAACTCGTCGAAGCCAAGCAGCAGCGGATCTCCCGTCACCAGCCGGTCGGCGCCGAACGTCTCGGCATCGAAGAAGACACCGCGCGATAGCCCGAGCTTGGGATAGAGAGCGCGGTGAAACACGCCTTCGTCATAGAAGCGTTCCGGGTCGATGCCGAGCTTGTCGATCACCGCCTTCAAGTCGCCGGCATATTTCGTGCGCGGCGAGACCATGCTTTCCGAGCCTCCGTAGCCCAGCAGCGTGCTGCCCGGTACGTCCAGCTCGCAGCGCCGCGCATGGCCGCCGAAATCATCGTTGTTGTCGAGCACCAGGATGCGCGCTTCAGGTTGACGCTCGGCATAGCGCCAGGCCGCCGTCAATCCGGCGATGCCGGCGCCGACGACAATGAGGTCGTAGCTTTCCGCGACAGGCAGGGCGTCGATTGAATAGCGGCGGCCCTCGCGTGCGACGCCGTGGATCACTTCGAACGCCGCATTCGTCATGCCGCGCAGTCCAGTCAGCGCGGGAGGATAGGCCGGGCCGGCAGCGGCGCGAGCCTTGGCCGCCATCAGCTCGAGCGGGGCGAGACCGCCAGCGATCGTCAGCGACAAGCCATTGAGAAAATCGCGGCGCGTGATGCTGCTGGACATGGCCTGATCCTTGATGTGCCGCTGCCGGAAATGGGCACGGAGCGTGCCTGAGACGAGGGCTATAGAACCGCCGAGTCGCTGCGAACTCCAGTGGCGATTGTGTCTGCGCATGCACCCTGGTTAGGGCTCAATTCCAGTCATCGGCGGTATTTCCAAGCCAATTTGTGGGGGGCGGGCCTGTGGATTTCCGCTGGAATCCATTGACTCCCATAAAAACCCATGCGATCCCATTAGTGCCCGTCCGCACCGGGCTAAGGGACCGCGGCATGGCGCCGGCCCTGAGAGAGGGCCAGGGTCAGAGCGACGGCCGCGGTTCCGTATTGCCCGTCGCGTTTTGGGGCGGGGAGGCGGCGCGGCTTCTGGCGCGACGTCCAGTGCGGAGGGTTTGGTGACGCCGGTCTGGTGCATGTCGATGCACGCGGCACGGCGAAACACAGTTTCCACGGCGCATTCCGCGTCGTTTCTTGCGCCCGTGTCGTGTCCGGGTTCGTGCAGCGTCGAGGTTGAGGCTTCTCACAAGGGATGGACCGCTTTGTCTCGACATACACCAACAAGATCGACGCCAAGGGCCGCGTCTCAATTCCCGCCGCCTTCCGCGCCGTGCTCGAGCGTGACGGCTACAAATCCGGCGGATCGATCGGCATCTACTGCTACCCCTCGCTCGATGCTCCAGCGCTCGACGCTGGCGGCGAGAGACTGGCGCAGAAAATCGACGGGCTTCTCGCGGGCTTGCCGGATTATTCGGACGAGCGCGACCAGCTGTCTGTCGCGCTCTATGGCGACGTCCAAATTCTCGCCGTCGATGGGGACGGACGCATCGTCCTTCCTGAAAGCCTTCGCGCCCACGCCGGTGTTTCGGGCGCCGTTACTTTTGTCGGCCTTGGCGACAAGTTCCAGATGTGGGAACCGGCAGCCTTCGAGCAGCGGCGTGTGCGGGCCCGCGAGAAAGTCCAGGACCACAGAAAGCTTTTCGGCAGCGGGGGTGCTGCAGGTGGAGGAGCACGGGAATGACGCCGCGGCGCGACAAGCCTCAGGGGGCGGGGACGCGCGACGTGCGGACAAGGCACATTCCCGTGCTGCTCGCCGAGGTGCTGGAAACGCTGCAGCCGGGGCCGGGCCATCGCATCATTGACGCCACGTTCGGTGCTGGCGGTTACACCCGCGCCATCCTAGAGGCGGCGCCTTGCGAAGTGCTGGCGCTTGATCGCGATCCGACCGCGATTGCCGGCGGCGCCGCGCTGGTCGAGGAATTCGCGCCACGCCTGAAGCTCGTCGAAAGCGAGTTTGGACGCCTCGACGCGGTTGCCGATGAGGCAGGCTTTGCGCCGGTCGACGGCGTTGTGCTCGACATCGGCGTTTCTTCCATGCAACTCGACACGCCCGGGCGTGGGTTCTCATTCCAGCAGGATGGCCCGCTCGATATGCGCATGGCGGCGAGTGGGCTGACCGCGGCCGATGTCGTCAACACCTTCGACGAAGCGCGCATCGCCGACATTCTGTTCCAACTGGGAGAGGAGCACCGCTCGCGGGCGGTCGCGCGCGCCATCGTCAAGCATCGCTTGCAACAACCGTTTGCGACCACGCTGGAGTTGGCGGAAGTGGTGTCGCGTGCGCTGGGCGGGCGGCGGCACGATCAGAAGGTGCATCCCGCCACGCGCACGTTCCAGGCGTTGCGCATCTACGTCAATGACGAGTTGGGTGAGCTGCGGCGCGCCCTAGCTGCGGCCGAGCGCATCTTGAAGCCGGGCGGGCGGCTTGTGGTCGTCACGTTTCATTCGCTGGAGGACCGCATCGCAAAGCGCTTCCTCACGCGCCGTTCGGGCGCCTCGCCGCGCGCTTCACGCCATCAACCCGTGATGTGCGAACAATTTGATGCACCAAGTTTCCAAATTGTTAACCGGCGGCCATTAACATCTCAGAAAGGTGAACTCGAGGTCAATCCGCGCGCCCGTTCGGCACGATTGCGAGCAGCGTTGCGCACACAAGCCGTAGCCTGGCCGCTATCGGCGGAAGAACTCGAAGACGCCACACTGGATGGGTGAGATCCGGTCGTACAAGAGAAACGGAGTAGTTTTCATGCGTCTGCTACTGCTGTCTTCCATATTCCTCGCGCTATCGAGCGCCTTCCTGCTCTATGCGCTCAACAACGAAACACGCCAGCTCGAAACTGTGGTGCAAGCCAAGGAGCGCGCCGTTGCAGCAGCGCGCAGCGATATCGCGGTTCTAAAGGCGGAGCGCGCGCATTTGGCGAGACCTGAGCGTATCGAGCCGCTGGCGCGCGAGCAGGGCCTGGCGCCGCCGCGTCAGGCGCAGTTTGCAGATGCTCATTCGGCACAGGGTGCGCAAGGCGGCGCGGATCACTGACCCGCTTGGGGTTTGAGTGTTGCAAAAGGCCGCCGGGGGAAGCGAACGGCATGCGCCGGCCCGTCACCATCAGTTCGGGTTTGATTTCCGTCAACGGCCGCGCGGTGCCCGCACCGCGGTCTGCCGAAGTCACGCGCCGCCATCCCTTGCGCACAGCCAGCGTTTTGCTGGTGATGGTGCTGGCGTTCGGCGCCATCGCCGCCCAGCTCGTGCGACTGGCGTCCGTAGGCTCGCCGTTGGTTCAGATCAGCCTCAATGCGCCATTGGCAACGAGCCTGTCGCGGCCCGATCTGGTCGATCGCCATGGCCGGCTGCTCGCCAGCGATGTCGAGATGCCCTCGCTTTATGCCGATCCGCTGTTGATCGCGGATCGCGACGAGGTGACCGAGAAACTCCTCACCATCTTTCCCGATCTCGATTCCCTGCAGCTGCGTGATGCGCTGGCCGACAAGTCGCGGCGCTTCGTCTGGATCAAGCGGCAGCTTGCGCCACAGACGGCGCAGCTCGTGCACAATCTGGGTTTGCCGGGCCTCGCCTTCCGGCAGGAACTGCGCCGCGCCTACCCGTCTGGCCGCATGGCCGGCCATGTGCTCGGCGGCGTCAATGTCGACAACCGCGCGGTGGCCGGCATCGAGCGTCATCTCGACGAGGCTGGTTTGGTGGATGCCGTCGTCAGCTCGGCGTTGACGTCCAGGCCCGCCGTCGCGCTGTCCCTCGACATGCGTGTTCAGCACGCCGTCGAGGAAGAGCTGGTGCAGGCCGTCGAGGCCTATCGCGCATCCGGTGCCAGCGCCATCGTGCTCGATGTCGATAGCGGCGAGCTGATCGCGGCAGCCTCCTTGCCATTCGTCGATCCCGCCAGGCCGGAAACGGCGCGCTCGCCACAGCAGATCGATCGCAATGCCGGCGGCACCTATGAGCTTGGCTCGATTTTCAAGCTGCTGAGTGTGGCGATGGCCTTGGACGATGGGCGCGTCACGCCAGAAACGATGATCGACGTAACCAAGCCGATTGCCATTGGCCGCTTCGAGATCAAGGATCACCACGCCGCCGACCATCCGCTTTCGGTTGCAGACATCTTTCATAAGTCTTCCAACGTCGGTGCCGGGCGTCTGGCGTTGGATGCCGGCAGCGAGCGGCAACGGGCGTTTCTCACCGCACTGGGCCTGACGGGCCGCGTCGGCACGCAGGCCGGTGCGGTGGCCGAGCCGCAACTGCCCAAGAGCTGGGGCGAGATCGAGACGGCGACGATTGCATTCGGTCACGGCCTGGCGGTGGCGCCGCTGCAGTTTGCCTCAGCCGCCGCCGCCACGATCAATGGTGGCCTTTTGCGGCCTATCACCTTGCTCAAGCGCCAGTCTGAAGCAGCCGTCGAGGGCACGCGCGTCATTAGCGAGGCGACGAGCCTTAAGCTGCGTGAGATGATGCGCCGCAACGTCGCGGACAAGGGTGGCACCGGCAGCCGTGCGGCGGTCGCCGGTTACGATGTCGGCGGCAAGACCGGAACGGCGGAAATCGCGGTTGCGGGGCGCTATGACCGCAATGCCGTCATCGCCTCGTTCCTCGCCGCCTTCCCGATCGACAAGCCGCGCTATCTGACACTCGTTCTGCTGTTCGAGCCCGAGCGCACGGCCGCCTCCGCCGGCGAGATCACGGCCAGTCATACCGCGGCCCCGTTGACCAGCCGGATCGTCGGCCGCATCGCCCCGCTGCTCGGCCTGACCCCACGCATGGCGAACATTCGATAAGAAAATTCCGCACAGGAAAGTTCCACGTCCTTCAAATGATTGGTTGCCGCCGTTTGACGCCGTGCGCAACGCCCAATAAGACGGTTGCGCAACCGTCATCGAGGCGCATGCGTCATGTGCCTCGCCAACTGGCCATCGCCGTGGTCTTCAACGCGCTGAGCCATTCTATCTTGTCGCTGCCAGCTGCGGGTCTTGCGGGCAATGCTGCTTTCCCAACTCCTCGGACCTGAAATCCACGCGCCCGAGGCGGTGTCGCGCCTGTTCGTCACCGGGTTGACTGCCGATAGCCGACTAGTGGCCCCGGGATTTGTTTTCGCCGCGCTGCCGGGCGCCACCACCGATGGCGCGCGCTTCATCGCCGATGCAGCCGTGCGCGGCGCCATCGTCGTTGTCGCCCGGCCGGAGACAGAGCTGCCCCAAGGTCTGCGTATGCCGGTGTTGCGGGTCGACAACCCGCGCCGCGAGCTGGCGCTGATGGCGGCTCGCTTCTATCCCGCTCAGCCCGAGACCGTGGTGGCCGTGACCGGCACCAGCGGCAAGACCTCGGTCGCCGATTTCACGCGCCAGATTTTTTCCGCACTGGGCCAGAGCGCTGCCTCGCTCGGCACCATTGGTGTCGTCAAGCCGGGCGGCGCCGTCTACGGCTCGCTGACGACGCCCGATCCGGTCTCGCTGCATCAGACGCTGAACGAGCTCGCCAACGAGGGCGTCACGCATCTGGCGTTCGAGGCGTCCTCGCACGGGCTCGATCAGCACCGGCTCGACGGGGTGCGTCTTTCGGCGGCGGCCTTCACCAATCTGGGCCGCGATCACATGGACTATCATCCCACCGTCGAGGACTATCTTGCCGCCAAGCTGCGGCTGTTCACCGAGCTGTTGCGTCCTGGTCAGCCGGCCGTGATCAACACCGACGGCGCCTATAGCGAGCGGGTGGTGGATGCGGCGGTGGCGCGCGGGCTGCGGGTGATGACGGTCGGGCGCGCTGGTGACGTGCTGCGTCTCGCCAGTGTCGAGCGCGATGGCTTTTGCCAACTGCTAGATGTCGTTTGCCAAGGTCGGCCGCGGCGCATCCGGTTGCCGCTGGTCGGGGCCTATCAGGCAGAAAATGCGCTGACGGCGGCAGGGCTGGCGATGGCGGCTGGTTTTGATGCAACGCGCGTGCTCGATGCGCTCGAAAAACTAAGCGGTGTGCCCGGTCGCCTCGATGTGGTGGGCGAGGTGCGCGGCGGCCTCGTCGTCGTCGATTACGCGCACAAGCCCGAAGCGTTGGCCGCCGTGCTCGACAGCGTGCGCCCGTTCGTGACCGGGCGTCTCATCTGCGTGTTCGGCTGCGGCGGCGACCGAGACAAGGGCAAACGGCCGATCATGGGGCGTATTGCCACCGAGCGGGCCGACATCGTCATCGTCACCGACGACAATCCGCGCACCGAGGTGCCCGAGGTGATCCGCAGCGAGATCCTTTCGGCGGCGCCGGGCGCACGCGAGATCGGCGACCGCCGGCAGGCGATCGAGGCTGCCGTTGCGATGGCGGTCGCCGGCGACGTGGTGGTGATCGCCGGCAAGGGTCATGAAACCGGCCAGATCGTAGGCAAGACCGTGCTGCCGTTCAGCGATCACGATGTCGCGCGCGCGGCGATCGCACGGGGGATGGAGCATGGCTGAGGCGCTGTGGACAATTGACGCGCTGCTGGCAGCCTGCGCTGGTGAGGCCGACGGCGCGCGAGCTCCCGCAGGCGGCGGTGTCATCGGCATTTCGATCGACACGCGCACGCTGGCGCCGGGCGATCTGTTCGTCGCACTGAAAGACCAGCGCGACGGCCACGAATTCGTCGAGGCCGCGTTTGCCAAGGGGGCGGTCGCGGCTCTCGTTTCACGAACGTATGTACGCAAGCCCGGCGACGGTCTGCTGATCCGCGTCAGCGAGGTTCTGTCCGCGCTGGAGCGCATCGGTGTCGCAGCGCGTGCGCGGTTGGCGCAAAATGCGCGCATCATCGCCGTGACCGGCTCGGCCGGCAAAACCACGACCAAGGAGATGCTGCGGCTCTGCCTGTCGCAGCTTGGCGCCACCCACGCCTCCGACAAGTCGTTCAACAATCACTGGGGCGTGCCGCTGACGCTAGCGCGGATGCCGGCTGCGACGAAGTATGGCGTGTTCGAGATCGGCATGAATCACGCTGGTGAGATCACGCCGCTGGTGGCGATGGTGCGCCCGAACGTAGCCATCGTTACGACGGTCGTTGCCGCGCATCTGGAACACTTCGGCAGCGAGGAAGCGATTGCCGACGCCAAGGCCGAGATCTTCTCGGGACTGGAGCCGGACGGTGCAGCGATCCTCAACTTCGACAACCGGCACTTCGAGCGGTTACGTGCCGCAGCCCAGGCCCGCCCCGGTGCGCGCGTGGTGGCGTTCTCGTGCCAGCAGCGAGGTCCGCGGGATGTGGATGATGCGGTGGCTGACGCCGATTTCATTCGACTGCAAAGCGCCCGCGAGGCCGATGGCATGACGCGCGTCTTCGCTAACGGGTACGAATATCTGCTTGGTGCGGTTGGCGCGCACATGGTCGCAAATTCGGTCGCCGTGCTTGGCGCGCTGCAGGCGATCGGCGCTGATCTCGAGATCGCGCTCGAGGGGCTGGCACAGTTCAGCCCGCCTGTGGGGCGCGGCTCGCGTGCCCGCGTGGCGCTGGGCGATGGGGCCGTGCTACTGATCGATGAAAGCTACAATGCCAATCCGGCCTCGATGCGCGCCGCACTTCTGGCGATGGTCGATCTCGATCGCGCCATCCACCCTCGCCGCATCGCGGTGCTCGGAGATATGTTGGAGCTGGGCGCCAGGGCGCGTGAGCTGCATGAGGCGCTGGCCGAGGCGATCGCCGAAGCCGGAATCGATCGCGTGTTCTGCGCCGGCGCTAATATGAAGCATCTGTTCGACCGCCTGCCCGCCAACAGGGGAGCCCATTGGGCGCCGACGTCGGCGGGTCTGCAGGATTACTTGCGCGCCGAGCTGCAGGCTGGCGACGTGGTGATGATCAAGGGCTCCAACAGCTCGCGCATGGGGGTGCTGGTCGAGATGGTGCGCGGCCTTGGCTCCAAGGCAGCATGAGGGGGCATGGTGCCCGGGACCGCTGGGCAGGGCTCGGTTGATGGCAGCGACGTGATACGGCCGCACGCCGTGCGGAACGCGAGGGAAGAACGATAATGCTCTACGAACTCGTCAACTTCAGCGAACATCTGGGTGTGTTCAACGTCTTCAGGTACATCACGTTCCGTACCGGTGGCGCCATCTTCACCGCGCTGCTGTTCGTGATGCTGTTCGGCCCGGCCATGATCGACATGTTGCGCGTCAAGCAGGGCAAGGGCCAGCCGATCCGCTCCGACGGCCCGCAGTCGCATTTCGCCAAGGCCGGTACGCCGACCATGGGCGGCCTGATGATCCTGGCGGGATTCTTGGTTGCCACGCTTCTGTGGTCGAACCTCTCGAACCTGTACGTGTGGACGGTGCTGTTCGTCACACTCGGCTACGGCGGGATTGGTTTTTACGACGACTATCTGAAGGTGACGAAGCGCACCACTTCGGGCTTTTCCAGCAGGTTCCGCCTGTCGCTCGAAATCATTATAGCGGCAATCGCCACCTATGCCTTCGTCAAGCTCGGGACGCCGGGCTTTTCGGATGCGCTGACGGTTCCCTTCTTCAAGACCGTGATGATTCCGCTCGGCCTGTTTTATGTCTTCTTCGGCGTCGTCGTCATCGCGGGCGCCGGCAACGCGGTCAACCTCACCGACGGTCTCGACGGTCTGGCCATCGTGCCGGTGATGATCGCAGCTGCAACCTTCGGCCTGATCGCCTACCTGTCGGGCAACATCAAGTTCGCCAACTATCTGCAGATCCACTATGTGGCGGGCTCAGGCGAGCTGGCGGTCCTGTGCGGCGCGCTGATCGGCGCCGGCCTTGGCTTCCTCTGGTTCAACGCGCCGCCGGCCATGGTGTTCATGGGCGACACCGGCTCGCTGGCGCTGGGCGGCGCTCTCGGCGCCATCGCGGTCGCCAC
>CAZLHQ010000068.1:0-16729 GCA_964559355.1 uncultured Hyphomicrobiaceae bacterium | reverse complement strand
CCCATCGCGATGCCGCCCGTCAGGAACAGCCAGGCGGCGAGCGTCCACGGCCGCACCCAGCGCGCCCAGGCGGCATCGATCCGTCCATCGATCAGGGCCGCCACAGCGAACGAGAACGCCATCGAGAACCCGACGTAGCCTGCGTACAAGAATGGTGGATGGAACGCGAGAGCGGGATCCTGCAGGATTGGATTGAGGCCGCGCCCATCAAAGGGGGCCGGATCAAGCCGATCGAACGGATTTGACGTGAAGAGAATGAACAGGCCGAACGCCAGACCGATCGAGGCCTGCACCGACAGCACGTTCGCCTTCAATGTCGCCGGCAGATTGTCGCCGAATACCGCGACAGCCGCGCCGAACAATGCCACGATCAAAACCCATAGCAGCATTGATCCTTCGTGGTTTCCCCAAACGCCGGCGATTCGATAAATGAGCGGCTTGGTGGAGTGCGAATTCGCAACAACGTTGGCGACCGAGAAATCGGAAACGATGTAGGCCTGTGTCAGCGCCACAAACGAGATGGCGATGAGAAAGAATTGGCTGACCGCGGCCGGACCGCCTGCATCCATCAGCCGTTGATCGAGCCGTTGTGCGCCGATCGCCGGCACGATCATCTGGAAGGCCGCAACCAAAACCGCCAGCACGAGTGCGAAGTGGCCGAACTCGACGATCATGCGCGGTCTCTCCTCAACATTCTCAAGGTTTGCCGGTCTGTCCGGGCGACGTATGCTTGGCGCCCTCGCCCAGTTTCACGCCCTTGGCTTTCAGCGCATCAGCGACCTCGGGCGGCATATAATTCTCATCATGTTTGGCCAGCACGGTATCGGCTGTGAAGTTTCCTGTCCCGTCCAGCACGCCCTCTGCGACGACGCCTTGGCCTTCGCGGAAGAGATCTGGCAGCACCCCCGTATAGCTGACTTTGACCGACTTCAGTGTATCCGTCACGGCGAACTCGACCGAGGCACCACCACCGCGTTTGACCGAACCTTCACCAACCAGACCGCCAAGCCGGATGCGTTGACCCGTCTTGACCTTCTTTTCGGCTATGTCGCTCGGCGTATGAAAGAAAACGATCGAGTCCTTGAGTGCAAACAAAGTCAGGATAGACGCTAGCGCCAGAACCGCGACCGAAACTGCGATCAATGTGCCGCGACGTTGTTTACGTGTCATGCCTATTCTTCCTGCGAGACCTTACGACCCGATCCCGAGTTGCCGGGCCAGCGCATCGAGCGACTTCAATGCGTCCGGTTCTGCTGCAAACGTCTGGCGGGCTTTGGCCAGGGCAGCGTTGGCATCGCTATCGCGTCCCATGACCTTATAGGCGCGTGCCAGCCGCTTCCAGCCCTCGAGGTCCTTGCCGTCCTGTTCCAGCCGCTTGGCCAATCCCTCGACCATCTGACCTATGAAGGCCTTCTGCTCTTGGGGAGACATCCGCTGAATTGCCGCCATGTCGCCCAGGGCGGGCGGCGGAAGCGTCCCGGCGGGCGCTGCCTCGGGTGATGTCATGGGGGGGGCATTTGGAGCGGCGCTCGACGCAGTGCCCATATTGGGCTTTGCATCGGTCTTCAGCCCGCCCGCGGGTGGCGTGCCGCCGGCTTGCGCGGCCCCAGGGCTACCGGCCGTGCCCGCCAGCTTGCCCTTCAGTTCATCAACCTTGGTCTGTACCAGTTCGCGCCAGCGCGCGTCTGCCGGCGCCGTCGACAGCATCGCCTCCAGGTCGCCTTTTGCGCCTGCGAGGTCGCCTTCCTGCTCTTTGCCGATCGCCAACCAGAAACGCGGCTCGGGTCGATCGGGCTGGAGAACGAGCAGCCGTTGATATGCCTGCCGCGCATCGGGCACGATCAGCCCGTCATTGGCGAACACCAGCGCATCAGCGAATCCGTTGATACGGTCGGGTGACTCGCCCAGGATGCGAATAGCGTTGGCATACGCGCGAGCGGCATCCATGAAGCGCTGCTGCTTCAGATAGACGGGAGCTATGACTTCCCAGCCTTGCCCATCCTCCGGATGAGCTTTGAGACGGGCCTCGACCATGCCCAGCAGATCGCCGATGCTACGGTCGCCCTTGGCAAGCAAAGCGCGTTCAGCTTGTGGTTTGCCGGGCATGCCAGGCGAGCCAACCGCGAGATAAATGCCAAGGCTCGCCAGCGGTATCAGCGCGGCGGTTCCATAGAGCGTCCACTGCGAGTATTTCGGCTGGGATGGGGGAGTGATAGGTGCGTCGCCCGTTGGCTGCTCGGCCGCGCGCAGTAGCCGGCGCGCCAATTCCGCTCGCGCAGCCTCCGCGTCGGCGGCCTCGATCAAGCCGCGCTCGCGCTCGGTCTCGATCTCCCGAAGCTGATCACGGTAGACTTCGATATCGGCGGTGCGTTGGTCGACTGCATCGATCTGAGGCCGAAGCAGCGGCCGTGCCAGAACTGCAATCACAACAGCCGTCAACAGCGCAAATGCGGTCCAAAGAAGCATAACCCGGTCCCAATTCCTCGCGTGCATCGTGGAATAGGGGTCTGGGAAGGCAATGACAAGGCCAACACTCGGCGAAAGGCCAAACGTCGCGCACCATCTCCCTGGCGCACCACCTGGCGCAAGGGCGGGGAAACGGTCAACTTTGATCGTTACCGCGCCTTAGCGGACCGGCAGCCTGAGTATTAACCTGGTCAGACGGCGCGCCAGCTGCCGTCACCATTGCGGCAAGCGGTTCCGCGCATGACCTCGGGCCGACCATCCATATAGACCGTGTGCGCGTAGTCGCGGCAGTCCTGCGCGCCGCGCTTGTAGGGCCGGCTCGGCACCACCTCTCCATAACGGCCATTATCCGGATTTCGCCAACTGCGTGCGACGCCCGACTGGCCGCGCTCCAGGGCCTCGAATTCGGCCTCTTGCGCCAACATCCGATCCTGCTCGTCAAGCGAGCGACCGATTTGATGGCCAACCACGCCGCCGACAACTGCGCCGGCAACGGTCGCCAGGGTCCGGCCAGTCCCCTTACCGACTTGATTGCCCAGAATGCCGCCTGCGACGGCGCCCACGGCCAGTCCGGTTTCGGACTTGTTGGGACCATTCGGGCCACATGCGGCCAAGCCCAACGCCACCAAAATGGCCAATGCGACGTGCGTAGCCTTGAACATCGATAGAGCCCCCTCGATCTGCAACAGCGACGACAAGCACGATCGCTGGCAACGTCACGCGACCAGGGCTCCACTGTTCAAGCGTGTCTGGTAGTCGATTCGGGCAAAAGTTGGGAGCCAGCATTCTGCCGTAGTTTGATTGGCCGAATCAAGCACTTGGCAGCCTGAGGATAGCTTTGATGCCGCCCCGGCCCGATGCCTCGAGCACAAAGGAGCCTCGATAAGTCTGCACGAGATCTGTCACGATCGACAGGCCGAGCCCGGATCCTGGTTTGGACTCGTCCAGGCGGAGGCCACGTTTGCCTAGCTTCTTGCGTTGCTCATCCGACAGGCCAGGGCCGTCATCCTCGACCAGAATTTCGATCTCACCTGATTGTAGTCGCGCCGCCGGCGCCAGGATGGCGACCGTCAAAAGCACCGAAGAGCGCGCCCATTTGCAGGCATTGTCGAGCAGATTGCCAAGCATCTCCTCCAGATCCTGCTTCTCGCCCTGGAAGCGCGCCCCGGCCGCCATCGTCGTGGTGATTGCAATTCCGCGATCGCGGTTGATGCGTTCGAGAGCGCGCACCAGCGGCTCGACGACATCCTTGACGTCTGTCACGCCGCCGATAACGCCGACGCGAGCCGCCATGCGTGCACGATCCAGATAAAGAGTAATGGAATCGCGCATCACTGCCGCTTGTTCAACAATCTTCTGCGACGCCGCCCCATCGTCTTCGCGCGCCTCGTTAATGATCACAGCCAGCGGCGTTTTCAGCGCATGGGCGAGATTGCCGACCTGGGTCCGGGAGCGCTCCACGACGTCCTGGTTCGACTTGATCAAGGCATTGAGTTCCACCTGCAGCGGGATGATCTCTGCCGGCAGTTCCCCCTCCAGATGCTCTGCACGGCCCGATCGAATTTCGGCCAATCCTTGCTCGACTCGCTTCAGCGGCAGCAGACCGAAGCGAACCTGAAACAGCGTTACCGCAAGCAGACCCAAACCTGCGAGCGTCAATGCTATCGCCAAACGATATTGGAAATTCGTCACCAGCGCTTCGAGCCAATCGAGCGGACCGGCGACGATGATCGAGTAACGACCGTCGTCTCCCTCCTTTCCTAATGCGCTGACCAGCTCGACGATACGTGTCGGCTCGTTGTTGGGCCCATCCACATTCATCCATCTCGTGCCGGTCGAGTCGGACGGGAATTTCCGCTCGAAGGGAGATGGCAGACGCGTTGTGGCAAGCGAAGGAGAGACCAGTGTTGCCTTGTTGGGATCATCGAGCGGCTTGATCTGCCAATACCAGCCGGAATGCGTCACTTCGAATAGCGGCTCATAGCGATTGGTGGGAGCTACCGGAACGATCCCTGCATCAGCGATGCTATCGATTGCGATTGCGGTAACAAGCTTCTTCAATTGCCCATCGAAGCTCGCCTGCACATCCTCTCGATAGAGCGAGTAGATGATGAGGCCTGCGAGAGGCAGCACCACCAGCGTCCATAGCGCTGCGGTTGCGAACAATCGGAAGGCGAGCGAATTAAGCCGCATCAGGATCAGAACTCAGCCGGTAGCCGAGACCGCGAACCGTCTGGATCAGATCGGATGGCAGCTTCTTTCTCAGGCGGCCGATGAATACTTCTATGGTGTTTGAGTCGCGATCGAAGTCCTGATCATATAGGTGTTCGACGAGTTCCGTCCTCGACACCACGCGTCCATGATGATGCATCAGATAGGCGAGCAGCCGATACTCGTGTGACGTCAGTTTGATTGGCTCGCCATCACACGTCACCCGCGCCGATTTCGTATCCAGCCGGATCGGCCCGCATTCGATTTCGTTCTTGGCATGACCGCTCGCCCGGCGCACCTGCGCACGAACGCGCGCCAGCAACTCCTCCATATGGAATGGCTTGGCGACATAATCGTCGGCACCGGCGTCCATACCGGCAACCTTGTCGCTCCAACGGTCGCGTGCCGTTAGAATGATCACGGGCATGTTGCGGTCAGCTCGGCGCCATTGCTCAAGAACCGAAATGCCGTCCATCTTCGGCAAGCCGATGTCGAGTATCACCACGTCATACGGCTCGGTATCGCCGAGAAAGTAGCCTTCTTCGCCATCGAAGGACGCGTCAACCGCATAGCCTGCGTCAGTGAGGGCGCGCACGAGCTGCCGGTTGAGATCCCGATCATCTTCAACAACAAGAATGCGCAACGGTCTGGTCCGCCATTTTGGTTCTGATTGACAGCGGATTATAGCGGCCCTGGGTCAGATTCCTAGGGCGCATCTGCGGGCCGGATCGCGGCAGGCTTGCGCGCGTCAACTTTATGCTTGCTTAATTGGCCGCGGCGATCACGGACGACGATCCGATAGACGTACTTATCACCCTCCCGGCACAGCTGTGTTCTCACGATCGCGCCATTCAATGCTTGCCCGACCAGCGGTGACAACTCCTCGACCCGCCTCAACTTCTCGGCAGCGACGATACCTGCCGCAACCGACCAGTCCTCGATACAGTCCGCATCGCCTGGCGCGGCCGCCGCAGATGTCGCCGCCAACGGCGATGCGAGCCAGACGAGCACACAAATTTTAAAGCGAAACGTCATCAGGTTGAATCTCGGACGCAGCGTTCTGTTGTCACATGATTTTCGGCTCGCTTGCCTGAATGACGCCTGAACACCGAAGTTGTCTGCGAGTTTATGCCAACGCGCGCGGGGCCCGCAAATCATAGCTTCAATGTTACAAGCCGGCGTTCAATCGGCGCGCTTGCACGAACACGACCATAAACGGCGAGTAGGGTCCCGATCACCCCCCCTAAGGACTGCGCGACCTGCGTCACCTGCTCGCCAAGCTGGCGCACCATCTCTGCGGAGATGTCCAGACCGAAGAGGGGACCGATCGTCGGTAACACCGTCGAGGCGGCGGTGATCAACACCCCCCAGATGGTCATTGATTCTCCCCACCACTTGCTCGTCTGTTGCTGCTGCGTCGTCGGCATCGTACTGGACATGTCGTTCTCGCCTTTCTGCTTGGCTGTCGCCTTCCGGTTCCCGGTCGTCACCTCGGCAGCTTGTGATGGTGCTCTTGCCGCGATTGCCGTCTCACCGTTGTGCGCGGCACCGGCACGCAACAGAGAGAAATCCACGCGCCGCAACCAGCCACGGCCAAATCGCCAATAATGATCCAGCTTGCGATATCGCTCGCGACGGATCTCGGCATAGGCGACCAAGGTTTCTTCAAGCGGCTTAGTGGCAATCCGCGCGCGGGTCTGTGAACCGATTTCGCCATCGACATCGGCGCCGACGGCCTCTTGTAGAAAGCGCGCTGCGGCACCGACCCCGTGATTGACCGCGGCATCGAAGTGAAGCAACGCTATGGCCGGATGCATGCGCTCGCATTCGGCCGGGATCCAGTAGCGCGTATTGTAGATCTCGCGCACCATCGCGTCGGGAATGCGCTTGAGTTGCGATACGAGGCGGCTCCGGTTTGCCGGCTCGATTTTCTCTCCGATCCATCGTGTATAGACCGAAAGCGTGATGCCCTTGTTGGTCGGCCCGGCGGGATCATGTGGATCGTCGGAAAATCCGCCTTCCATCTCGAGAACATGCGCCAGGGCCACGTCGAACATCGAGGCTGCTGGAATGGCGGCGCCTTTGCTGTCAGCGGCATCATCGACGCTTTGCTGATCGGTACGTTCTTGTTGCTCATCCGGCCAGCGATACGACAGCACACGCGACTTCTCGAACGCTGTCACGCTCACCGCATCGTCTTGATTGCCGCCGAGCAGAAATATATGTGCGTCAGCCTCCCCGACGATAAAGCCGACATGGCCCAGTGCGGGATTGCTTCCACGACTCAAAACCGCGATGGCGCCAGGCCGCGCCGTATCGAGTTGCCGCCCCCACTGCAAATATGACCGCGCCATCAAGGAGCGCGTGCTGAGCCTTCCACTGCGCTCCAGACATGCGCCCAGAAAAGCCGCGCACCACGCCACCTCGTCGTTGTCGACCGACGTATGGCCAACATCCTTGAACATATCAACGATGCGTGCGTTGTCGTTCGCGCCAGACACCTCGCGCACACCGATCTCGCGCCAGGCCCATAGCAGCCAGTCGGGTTGTTGCATCACGGTTTTGCTCTTGGAGTTTTTACTTTTGGAGTTTTGCCTCGCTGCGAGCCGGGCTCAGACCTGAGCGACGCGCCCTGGGCCACGTCCGAACACGGCACTCACCTGATGAACCCGAACCGTGCAAGAGTCCTGCACGTCACCAAAATCGGCAATCTGCTGAGCAGCGGGGTAGACCACCATCGAGGTCGGACTCGTCAGCGTTCTCTTCACGCTTGTCCCATCGAGAATGTCGATCTCGTATTGCTCTGCAGCTTCCCCCACCGGGACCTCCGCAATCTCCCAGCTGTCGCCTCCGATGCGCGTTCGCCGTATCCATGAGATTGCAAGATCACCACCATCGCCTACGTTACGCGCTCCCCTCACATGCGCAGGCGCATAGGGTCGCAAACCGACGCCGCCAAACGAGTGCGAAGCGCTGGCATAGGTAGCATCCCCCAAGTCCCGCGAGACAGGGCCGTATCTCCATGTGTACGGCAAGCCAATGTCATTGGCGGTCAACGGGATCGGCGTTAAGGCCTCGTCGAGCAGCACGAACGGGGCACCGATTGCCGACCCGCTGCTCATCACGCCTTCGGTTCCGGCCTGCCCGCGCAGAAAGCCGGATAATTCATAAATGCCTGGCGAAATCAGGACGGCATTATTGAATTGTAACACCTCCCATTCACCCGCAACATTTCGAACCGCCGCTGCGTTGCTACCTGCTAGCATCTGCAGCAGCGTTACTGAGAACAGCGCGCCGCCGGCAATTTCCACGCGCACACGCGTTGCCCGGTCTAGTCGTGAATGTGGCCCCGATGGCAAGGCATCAAGCAGCGTTCCCAATGTGCCGGAGATGTCCACGACGCTGATAAGCGTATAGCCGGCGGCATCAGGCGTACGATATATTGCAATGCCACCCGGCCAAGGTTCCTGCCGAGCGATGGCATAACCCACCTCGGCAGGCTCGTCGCCGCGCAATAGCGGCAGATCGAGAAAATACAGCAATGCAACTCCGGACAAGACCGGTGATTGAACCCCCGATGGGCGCGGCGCGGCTGATGCCACATCATAGACTGCGGGGTCGATCGCCCGCGCCTCGATCTCACGCGTTCCGCTCTCACCGACTTCCGTGACGCGAAACAATCGCTCCACACCGGCAATATCCACGGACAAGAGGTCGCCCGGTTCGACGCCGAGACGGCTCGGCGGCAGTGTCATCGCTGCTCGCTCACGCGCAATCCAGGTTTCGTGCAGCCATGTGTCGGCTATGCCCTGTGCTTGGTCGGCAATGAGGACAATGGGCAACTCGGCCTGTGCCACCCGGCCGCTTGCCCCCGTCAAGCGCCGAGATTCAGCGACTGCCTGCCGGTAGTCGTCGCCTGCTCCAATGTAGGTAACCTTGGCCGAGGCTGGCAGCTCCGTCTCCTGGCCGCGCGTAAGCGTGATCAGCGGCTGGTCGGCGCGCTTCTCGACAAGATCGTCGGGGCTCAATTGTGCAGCCGTCTCGCCGGCTCCACGATGTCGAAACACGATACGTCCACCGCTTTCGACAGCATCGACAAAGAAGGCAAGGCTGAGCGGTTGTAGCGCCTCTCGCGCCGACATCACATGATCGATGACATATCCAGGCATTTCTCCTGAAAGTGTTTCGACATCGAACTGCGAGAATTCGAAGTCCTGCAACATCTGCCGCAGCAGCGCTGGCAATGGCGCGTTGGCTGCGCGGCCGTTGAGCCAATGGCCAAGACGCCAGTTCTCTCCGTCGCCCCATGCATCCATGTTGTCGGGGAATGCCGGATAGGGCCGTGCATCCCAGGCGTAGATATACATGCGCGCAAGATCGACCATTCGCCCGCCATAGATGGCAGACACTGGATTTGCGCCTTCAGAGTAGACCTGCGATCCTGGCGTGAACGCGCGCATGAGCGCCTTTAGATATTGCCGCTGCATGAAGTCGTCGCGCCGCCCGCGAGAAAAGTAGGGAAGCGTGTTTTCGGAACTCTTTGGATCCACGAAGACGTTGGGCTGATTGGCGCCCTTGTCGACAGATGGGCAACCGATTTCCATCAACCAGAAGGGCTTGGATTGTGCCACCCACTCGGTTGGAATACTTGTCTCTATGCCGCCGGGTCTGTTGTAATGCAGTGCGCTCCACCAGGACTTGATGTCCTTGTAGCGGAACACCCACGGCTTGCCGGCACCGTCCGTGATTGGCGTGCGCAGTTGTGCATTCCGCGCCGCCGCGCTGGCGTAGTACCAATCAAATCCTTCGCCTGCGCTGACGTTCCCTGCCAGATACGACAAATCGTTGATGGAGCGTACCCCATCCAGATAGTCGAGGTGGCTTCGACCATCTCGCCAATCAGACAGCGGCCAGTAAAGATCGATACCGATGGCATCGATCGCCGCGGATGCCCACAGCGGATCGAGATGGAAATAGACGTCTGCGCTGCCATCGCTAGGCTGATATCCAAAGAACTCTGACCAATCCGCCGCATATGTCACTTTGGTCAACGGCCCAAGAACGGCCTTTACGTCAGCCGCCAGCGCAACCATGGCATCGACGAATGGGAATGCGGCGCTGCTGCTACGCACGGTGCTGAGGCCGCGCAACTCGCTTCCGATCACGAACGCGTCGACGCCGCCTGCGGCTTTAGCCAGATGCGCGTAGTGCAGCACCATCCTCCGAAAACTCCACTCTGACGGACCGGAATAGTTGACCAAGTCGCCTGAAATCGAAAACTGCTGCCGCGTAACGCTGCCGACGAAGTTCGAAATCTGGCCTGCCGCCGCCGCCGTCTTGTCGACTGTTGCGGATTGCCCAGGTGCGGGATTGCAAGTGATGCGACCGCGCCAGGGAAACGCCGGCTGTCCATTCGATCCTGTATAAGGATCCGTCAAAGTGTTGGATGCAGGCACGTCCATCAAAAGGAACGGCGTCAGCGTCACACCAAAGCCGCGCACCTTGAGGTCGCGAATCGCCGCCACTACGGTTTGATCCGACGGTGTTCCCCCATAGGCCGCCCTGCCGTCGTCACTACTGATCAGATGCGCATTCGCGCGTTCGACACCGGCGACCGACCACGATATCGGCGTCGTCACTTTCGCTGCGGCATCCACGCCCGGCTTGATCTGGCAGACACCTGCGCGCAGGTCAGTGCCAAACCAGCTCACGACGAGTGAGACGTTTCCGACTTGAGGAAGCGTTGTTTGCAACTGATCCAGTGAAACTGCCCAATCGCTGCCTCCCTGCAGCGTATGCACGTTTTCTGATTGCGACGTGCCACCCCCCAACCCGCGCGATACCGACTCTGGCGCATAGACGAATTCGCCCGATCCCGGGATGAGAACGATTGCCCTAACGTCATCAGCAAAATCATCGACATCCCGAAAAACTTCGAAGGACAGTTGCGGGATGCGGTTGCCGTAGTCGGCAAGTGGCATGCGCTCGAACATGATGTAGGCAACGCCTCGAAACGCGGGTGCTCTGGCCACTCCCAGCTTTGCGGCGATGTAATCATCCGCGTGTTGGGTCTCACTGCCGACGTAGACGCGATACGTGAGCTTTGAAAGATCGAGCTCCTCGCCGTCGGCCCAGACCTTGCCGATGCCGCTGACGGTCCCCTCCGCAACAGCGACTGCGAAACTTGCAAAATAGCTGTAGGTTGTCGTCTTGGGCCCGCCGCCGCCAATGCCCTTTCCGCCGCCGCCAGCCGAGCGTGTCTTGGAAACCTCCTCAATCTCGTCTGCCCAGATGACCTGTCCGCCAAGCCTGGCATGACCATAGACGCGCGGAATGGGCGCTCCCTCAGTCGAGGCGGTCACATGCAGATCGGCAAGCCGCGGGCCCTTGATATTCTGGCCGCCGCCCATCGCTCCAAACAGCGATTGATCGACATACGATCCGGCAAATGCACCGATCTGCGCACCGATTGCGGCGCCGCTCAACGTCGCGCCGAGCACGGTGAACCCTGCCGGCAAAAGTGTGCTGCCGACTGCCGCGCCCACCGCGGCCAACGCAAGTGTTGCCATCAGTCATCAATCCCGGGAAATGAAAAGACGCCTGCCAGTTTTCGCTGCCACCAAGGTGCGAACACCACCTCAACGGTGCCTGTCCCCTCCACCGCATGCACCATCGTCGTAGCGCTCGTCATGATTGCTGCATGCTTGGCGATTGCGCCTCGGCGCATTCGAAACACAACGACATCGCCATCACATACCCGCGGTGGTGACATTTCGACGAGACTGCGCCTTGCCGCCTCGAGCAAGGTCTCCTGCCCATTTGCCTCGCCCCAATCCGGCGAGTATGCCGGCGCGTGCTCCGCCTCTCGGTCATAAAGCGCACGATAAACTCCGCGCACCAAACCCAGGCAATCAGTCCCAACGCCACGCAGGCTAGCCTGATGATGGTATGGCGTGCCAAGCCATGCGCGCGCCTCGGCGACAACTTGAGCCCTGGTCGCATGCGCCCCACCCACTTCCGGCAGATTGCTTCCATGCATGCTCAGGATTCCCGCCGGCGAACGTAGCTGGTGACGAAGTCGTTGCCCGGCATATCTGGAAAGCCGCGATAGTTGATGGCATTGGCAAATTTATCGCGACACGTTGCTATTTGGCGGTCGCAACCCGCCGTAATCGTGAAGGTCTGCCCGGCAAGCACGGGACCGCGCACCGGCTGCCATAGTTCAAGCGACACCACGCCCGAGACATTGGTGTGCCGCTTTATCTCGATCGACTGACCAGTCGCGGCACCCGAGGTGAACAAAATCAATCCGCGGGAAAACCAGTCATTGGAAAAGGCATCGATGCCGGCAACCGTAGCAATCCGCCCATCGCTGCTGGAGACGATGCTTCCAGTTCCGCGAAAAGCTGCAGATGTCGTATCGACACCGCAACGCGCATCGCCAAGGTCGGCATCGCATGTGTATTGGAACAGGCGCCCGCGCGGCTGCTGCAGATAATGTGCCAGACCGCGAACTTCCGCCGCAAACGAAGTGCCAGCCCTTTTTACCTCGCCCAAGCTGCCTGTTCGCATCAGCGCCCGTTGATCGGGTGCTTGCCAATTGACGCGATAAATTTCAACTCGCGCGTCGTCGTAGAGACCGGCTGCAAGGTCCGCTTCGTCCAACCGCTCTGAACTCAAGGCGCTTGTCACTTCCAGATTATCGACGCTAAGGCCTGTCGCATCCTTGATCTCGCTTGCCGTAAATCCCGCTGCAGCCTCATACAGCGTCCCATCGAACATCAAGTCGCGATCATGATCTGTAAATCCGCTTACCTGCCCGTCGCGACGCTCGAGCTTCCAGCACCAGCACAACGTCGTAGCCCCCGAAGCAAGGTGTTCGGCCAATCCGACTGACAAGAGCTTCATGTCCGTATCTCGACAATCGAAATGTTGGGAATTGCTCCATGGCGGAAGCCTTGCAGATTGACCTCCAGGCGATCGGTGTCGAAGCGGACGGGAACATCGAACGCAAAGCCCGCTGTAACGACTGCGCCTACCACCGGCGTTTCAGCAGGTGCGAACGTTATGACTCCCGTGCTGTCGTCTACCGTGTAATCGATGCTCTCGCTCTTGGTTATGCCGGCGACGGCCACCAATATGCTGCCCGCCACCGGCTTGGTAACTCTGCGCACCCAAGGCGCGAAGGCGCCGCCATACGTCTTCACCAATTGGAACGTGCGCGTCGTCCCATCGCCGCTGCCGATCACCTGGTCGGTCGCGGCAGGCGCCGCCTCTGGTGCACACGACTTCCAGTCGGCATGATCGCGCCAGCGAAAGCCGTGCAGCCTACCGCGCCGCTCTTCGAAAAAGGCTATCACCGCGTGCAGATCCTCGAGCGACTTCACACCGTAGCCCGCGTTGTAGGAGCGACGGGAATCTGCCCACCGCGCATTGCGCTCCTCGGCCCCCGAGCCCAGCACAACGACGTCGGTGCGCCGCTCTGGCCCACCCTGCGACTGCCGGGCGATCTGTGTTGGAAAGCGGACCTCGTGAAAGCTCATCTCGCCATCCTCATCTTCTTGGCTTCCCTGGTGCGTGTCACAGATTGCGCTGACCGAATGCGACTGCGCGCGCCAGCATCGCCGCAATTTGGCTTTCCGAACTCCGGAAGCTCGCGGCGTCAGCAGCCGTTACATTGAATGTGATGCTGACCGACCCGCCACCGCCGTGAGCTGCAACGCCAAGCCGCCCGTCCGCACCCCGCGTCAATGGCATGATGGCCTCTGCACCTCGCTCGCCAGCGATGCCCATGCGACCACCATTCAGTGGAAACGCGATGGGCGACTGAATGACACCACCACTTGCAAATGGAACCGGCATGCCCTGTTGAAATGCCGCACCTTTGGAAAACCCGAACGCGCCGGAAAGCATTCCCGACATCAAATTGCCGATCCCCTGCTCGAGAGGACGCAAAGCCGCTTTGAGCACGATGTTGGAGAGGCTGAGCGCAAGCGACTTCAGAACGTCGCCAAGACTGCGCCCCTTGATGGCGATTCCTTCAAACGCCGTCGAAAGCGCGGAGCCGAACCTGCGTCCCAAATATTCGGCATCTGTCAAACTGCGTCGCAGCGGTGTTGTATCTGCCGAAACCGTTACGACCCATTCTTCACTCGTCGCCTCGCTCGTGCTCATTTGCTGTCCTCGCAATCGGGAAACCGTTGCATCAATCCACGCAAGTCGTCGCGCCGCGGCGGCCCTTCACCCGCAGCCGGTGTGGCAATGGCGCGCATCGCCGCTTCAAGCTCCTTTGGGCTCATCGACCAGAATGCACGCGGCTCCAAACGCAGTACGCCGAGACCCGCCGCCATCACGTCATCCCAGGGAAAGGGCCATGCACCGCGCCTTCGCCGCTACTTGTAGCCATGCCCTTCTTCTCGACGTGTATGGCGCGGTCATCGCCTGCGAACGTTGCCCCAAGCAACCGGGCCACGATATCGATGAAGCCAGCGACACCGCCTTCAGCGCGCATGCGCGCCACGTTTGCGTCGGCGATATCGGTTCCGCCACCCCGCAATCCCGCACCGATAATGCGGGTGGCATCTGTCGCCGAGATGCGGCCCTTTTCGAAGCGCATCGCCAACGCCAGCATATCCTCGTCGCCAAACGCGCTTTCGAGTTCGGCCAGCGCTCCGAGCGTCAACACCAGTCGAAACGTCTTGCCGTCGAGCACGGCATCGATTTCCCCGCGGCGGGCATTGGCCATCGTCTGCTCCTCAGCCGGTTCTAGATCGCTGCGAATGTCAGCTCGCCGGCACTATCGAGTGACAGCTCGAATGCGACCTCGCCGTCATGCCGGCCACTGAGCTCGAAAGACGCAATCTGCATGTTGCCCGTCACAGTCCCGAAATCGGGAATGACCACCTGCCACGGCCGCAACGTGCCCGAAAAGAAGAGGCTGCGGACGATCTCATCAGACGCCGCATCCTTGAAGATGCCGGCACCTGTAATGCGCGCCGACCTGACACCCGCACCACCCAGCAGCTCGCGCCAGTGCCCTGCTGATTCTGCATGCGTGATGTCGACTGTCTCGGCATTGAATGCGATTGCGCGCGACCGCAATCCCGCCACCGTCGAGAAGCTGCCCAAGCCCTCCGCGTCGACCTTGAGAAGCAGATCCTTGCCCTTCTGCGCTGCCATGTCCGTCTCTTTCCTCGATCTGGAATTGTCGATTGCCGCGTCTCACAGACCCCGCGCCAGAGACGTAGGCGCACATAGCGCCGCCGGACTCTGGTACAGCGCCCCTACGCTGTTGGTTCCGTCACTGCCCGGTAACGCACGACACCGTGATAGGTCTCACCATCCGGATCGCGCCGCGCATCGGAGAACTCATGGCGCAGGTTGACGAGCCGATGTCCCGCGAGCGTCAACGCACGATCATGCAGAGCGTCCTCGATCGCCGCCATGATCTCATAGCTTTGCTTGCGCCCTGCCGCTCGAGACCACACGTGCAAGGTCACCACATGCTCATGGCCCAGCTCGGTCGAAGTCGCCCAGTCGCGCACGATGCTTTGGCCGAACGTCACGTAGGGAAACTCCGTGCGTTGCGGCACGTCGTCGTGCACCTTGGCGCCGCCGAGAAGCGACAGAAGGATCGTGTCCTGACGCAGTGTTTGGTTGATCGCCTTCTGCAGTTCGAGACCTGCACTCGCCATTTCGGCTTTTCTCCTGTCTGCTAGCGCATGGGTTTTGTACGGCTTGTTTCGTTGTCGGCATCGCCTGCCACTTGCAACGCTTCCTCGCCGTCAACCGCTTGCCGGTGCGACGTCCGACCACTAAGCGCCGCGCGCATTCTCGCGATGACGCGATCCTCCCCGAAATTGCGCATGCGCGAACCGATGCCTGACATCGTCACCGAGATCTTCAAAGGTCGCGCTCCTCGACCAGACACTTGAGAAATCGGCTGCGCTCGGCCACATCGACGATCGCGCGGATCTCGAAAATCCGCTCCCCGTGCCGAAAACGCATCTGCGGCTTGACACCGCTGCGATAGCGAAGCCAGATTTCGTGACTCACATGACCTGCAAGTTTGTCAGCGACTTCCCGTTCGTTTCCTTGAATTGGACGCAATGCCGCCCACACCACGGAGTGCTGCTCCCAATTCTCATGAGCGCCGCCACTACCATCGTCGATGCGCGTTGCATCCTCGAGAACAAGACGGTGACGCAATTCTCCAATGCGTATTGCCATCACACGCGCACCGGTCTGTAGGGATGCAGCAAATGGCTCACCGCCTGCGGAACTGCAGTTGCCGGCGCGCCGATTTCGATGGGGTCGCGATGTTCATACCAATGCGTGACCAGCAGCAATAGTGCTTGCCGAATGGGCGACGGAACGGCATTCGCGACACCCCCAAAGCCCGCAACGAAGTCGATTTGAATGCCACCGGCCTTGCGACCTGGCATCGGCCAACCCTGGTCCTTTGCAACGATGCGTGCCGGCCGGCCCGTCGCCTCGAGCACATAGCTCGTCGCTGGCACGACCGTCGCAATACCGTCGGCATCGAAGGTACGAATTTCGATGATCGATTGCACGGGCGCGATATCTATCTTGACGATCGCTCCGGCCGTCCAAGTATCCATCACCAGCTGCCATTGCTGCGTCATCAACGCCAGACCAAGTGCAGTTTCGATATGCAATCGAGACGTCAGCAGCAGACTGGAGATCAAGGCGTCCTCGCTCGTGCCGTCCACCCGCAAGTGCGCTTTCACCTCGTCGATCGAGACCGGCTCCGACACTGGTCCGCTCAGAAGTTTCAGTCCCATCGCAACATTCGCCTCGAATTGCCAATTGCCACTCGACACACAATAAGGAGCGAGACCGTCCCGGGGATAAGACGGCCTCGCAGTGAAGCGCGCGCCAGGGAGGAGATGACGCGCGCGCACACGATCGTGGGGCTGTTATCAGACCGCGAAGCGCAACAGCTTGATGGCATCGAAGTCCTGCACGCCGCCGCCCACGCGCTTGGTCGTGTAGAACAGCACGTAGGGTTTGGCGCTGTAGGGATCTCGCA
>CAZLHQ010000067.1:0-16984 GCA_964559355.1 uncultured Hyphomicrobiaceae bacterium | reverse complement strand
GCGCCGCTACAAGAAAGATCAGCGCATGCGGCTGACCGGGCCCAACTGCGCCGGCACCATCTCGCCGGGCCGCGCCATGCTCGGCATCATGCCGGGCCACATCTACAAGCAGGGCCGCATCGGCATCATCGGCCGGTCGGGCACGCTCGGTTACGAAGCGGCCTCGCAGATGAAGTCACTCGGCATCGGCGTTTCCACCAGCGTCGGCATTGGTGGCGACCCGATCAACGGCGCCTCATTCCGCGACATTCTGGAGGAGTTCCAGAAGGATCCCGAGACCGACGCCGTGCTGATGATCGGCGAGATCGGCGGGCCGCAGGAAGCTGAAGCCGCGCAATACGCCAAGGATCACATGACGAAACCCGTGATCGCCTACATCGCCGGCCTGTCGGCACCCAAAGGCCGACGCATGGGCCACGCCGGCGCAATCGTTTCCGCATTCGGCGAATCGGCTGTCGAAAAGGTCGAGATCCTTTCTGCTGCTGGCGTCACCATTTGCCCCACTCCGGCCGACATGGGTTCGACGGTCGCCAAAGTGGTGGGCACACTCAAGAAGGTCGCGTAAAGCGGCCCGGTGCGTCGCGGCTCATGTCGTGGCGCCAACAAAGGCCGGTCTTGCCGGCTAACTCGCGCTCCGGAGCCCTCGTGGTTCCGGAGCCCTATCTCACGCGCGATCGCTTGATCGTCACTCTCTAAATGGAGCGTCGACCGGTGCCGGCGGCATTGGGCACGCCAGAAGGGATACGGATGCAAGAGCACGCCAAGCCGACGAAGCAAGGTTCCGTTGACGAAGGTTCACTGCTTGGGGAGCTGCGGCGCCTGCGTACACAGGTTCCAGACTCTCCCCAGCTCAATCCAATCGTCTCGGTGGCATTCGATCTGTCTCGCAAGCTGGAGGCTGGCGAAGTGTCGCTGGAAGAGCTGCGTCAGCTCTCGGTGCGACTGATGGACCGCGCATGTATTCATCGCGCCAAGCGGCTGCGCGAGCGCAACGGCTATACCGATCATGCCGCGACGCTCAAGGAGTTCTCGAACTTCATCGAGTCGCGCATTCCGGCCGATGCCCCCGGCGTCGATGCCTTTGCAAACTTCAATGAGCGCTGGAGCCGGGCGCGCAACGGCATCGTGCTTACCGCACACCCGACCTTCGGGCTTTCCGAAGCGTTGACGCGGCGCATGATCGAGATCGCAACGTCGGAGACGACGGAGCCGGCCGAGTTCGAGGAGCCGATCGGGGTTGCCCATCGTCCCGATGACAAGATCGATTTGGCCTACGAGCATGCCCGCGCCATGGAGGCGGTGCGCAATCTCCGCAATGGCTACTATGAGCTGATGAACGCGTTCTTCAGCGTTGCCGCGCAGCGGTTCGGCGATCGCGCCTACGACGCTCGCCCCAAATTGGCGACGATCGCGTCGTGGGTCGGTTACGATCTCGACGGGCGCACGGACATCCTGTGGTCGAAGTCGTTTCTGTTGAAACTGGAAGAAAAGCGCACGGCGTTGACCGACATCCGCGAGCGCTTTCTGACCATTCGACATCGCATTTCCGATGACGAAGGCATCATGCGGGTGGCTCGACAGATCACCGGCAAGCTGGATCTCGCAATCGCTGCCGTCGACGAGCAGGTGAAGGGGCTGGCGAATGCCCTTGAGGGAAGTGCTTCGCTCGCGGGGGCAGCCAATATCATCACCCGCGGCGACAGCTACAACATGATTTCGACGCGGCAGATCACCTCGCTCATCGAGGACATGATCAAGTCCGTCTCCACCCCGCAGATCAAGCGGCAGCTTGCCTCGCTCATTGGTCTTATCGAGGCGACCGGGCTCGGTACCGCACACATTCATGTGCGCATCAACGCGACACAGCTCAACAACGCTTTCCGAGCCTATGTGCACGAACCGTGGACGCGCGATTTGACGGAGCGCCAGGCGCTGCAGCGCATCGTCAATATGATCGCCGACGCGAAGGAGGAGAGTGTCAATTTCCACACGCTCGAACTGGAGACGGCAACCGCCATTCGCCAGTTTGCGCTGATCGCGCAGATCAAGAAGCATGTCGATGCCGACACGCCGGTCCGCTTCCTGATCGCGGAGTGCGAATCTCCCGCCACCGTTCTCATCGCCGTGTTCTTTGCCAAGCTGTTCGGCGTCTCCGACATCGTTGACATCTCACCGTTGTTCGAGACGCCGGAGGGGTTGGAGAATGGCGCGCGGCTGCTGGAACGGCTGCTGGAAGAAAGCGCCTATCGCGATTACGTCAAGGGTCGCGGCCGCATGAGCATCCAGACCGGCTTTTCGGATGCCGGCCGCTTTATCGGCCAGATTTCGGCGACGCTGGCGATCGAACGGCTGCACTTTGCGCTGGCCGAGATGCTCAAGCGGGCCGATCTCGGCGACATCGAGGCGTTGATCTTCTCCACCCACGGTGAATCGATGGGGCGCGGCGCGCACCCCGACGATCTGAAGACGCGGCTGCGCTATGTGTTCTCAGATGAAGC
The DNA here is from genome assembly GCA_964559355.1 of uncultured Hyphomicrobiaceae bacterium. Classification (GTDB taxonomy): domain Bacteria; phylum Pseudomonadota; class Alphaproteobacteria; order Rhizobiales; family Hyphomicrobiaceae; genus JAEUMD01. The sequence goes on along the minus strand of CAZLHQ010000067.1, from coordinate 14,486 downwards.
CCGCCGGCGGTTCGCGCGCCACGGGCTGGCGCTAAAGCACGAGACGAGCTTCCAGGGCGGCGATGGCTACATGTGGTTTGCCAACCGCGGGCTGACGACGCGCGTGCTGGCGACGATCATCATGGATGGTGCGCAGCCGGCGGAGGGCGAGGATTCATTATATGACCGATCCAGCCTGACGCTCGACTTCATGTTGCGGCTCAAGGCCTATCAGCAGAACCTGTTTGCGCATCCCGGCTACCGCACGGTGCTTGGTGCTTTCGGTGCGAACCTCCTCTACCGCACTGGCAGCCGCGCGGTGAAACGGCAGAGCGATCAGGCGACCGCTGCCGATCGCGGCGATCCCGCGCGAATGCGCGCAATCCCCAACAACGCGCTCCTGCAGCAGTTCGGCTATGTCGCTAATGTGGTGGCGGGGCTCGGCACCGCGGTCGGTGCCGATCGCGATCGCTTCCTGTCGCTGGCCGAAAGTTCGCCACGACTGCATGTGCTGCTTGGCATGATCGCACACGGCAAACGGCTGTCGAGCCTTACGGCGCTTTCCGCAATGGGCGCGGTGTTCGATGCGGGCTTTTGGGCGATGCGCGCCTCCTGGGGACGCGAGCCGCACCTGGAGGCGGCGTTTCGTAACCTTGCCACCTATCTCCTGAGCGATACGCGCGCGGCCGCGATCAACGGCTTTGCACATCACTTGCGTCTCGATGCAATCGACCTGCACCAGATTCTCGAGACGCTGGGTTTCGAAGGCGGCAAGGTTCCCGACGATCATCGCCTGGGGCTCGATCTCTTGCAGGCCATTCGACTTGCGGTGATCATGCGCGTCTATATCCTGGCGGCGCAATTGCCGCGCTTTGCCGCGCAAAACGACACCTCGCACAGCCAGATTCTGAATCTCGCGCTGGCGCTCGATATTCCCGACGTCGTCGCGTTCATGCGCCAAGCGTTCCCCTACAAGGTGAATGCCGGCAACGATGCGACGCCGTTCGATGAAATGGCAAGCTACCGGCCGCACGGCATCGACGATTACGGGCGGCTTGAAACGGAGATCTTAGTGCCGATGGAGCGCGCTTACGAATTGATCCGCGACATCGGCACCGGCATCTCGCATCATTACGGCGCGTTCGGCTGAGTGAAACAACCGCTGACAATTGGCATGCGAGCCGGCTGTCAGCGGCGCTGATTGGCGCGATTGATGGCGCTTACCAGGCGGAAGATGCGGCGTGCCCGGTCGCGGTCGGGTCGCTGCAGGCACCAGCAGCAGCAGCAAAACCCCGGCCGCCGCGCCAGCCGCATGGCAAACAGGAAATCTCGTCGTTGTGTGCGCCGGTAGGGCTGCGGGGGTGGCTGTGTCATCGCCGGCAACACTGCCACCTGGCCCGGGTTGCAGCAAGCATGGGGAGCCTTGAACCCGTGAAGAATTGCGCCGCATGGCAAATATGCATAGGGCGCCCGAAGGCGCCCTACACAAGCCGGAAGATGGCGGGCTGATTTCAGCGATCGCCGCGATAAGGGCCGTGCTTCAACCCCTGGATCTCGACTTGGCCGGAGCCCTTGAGGCTGAGCTTGGAGCGATACTTGAAGGTGACGCTCTCGATGAAGCGGTCGCGGCCTTTGAGGTCAAAGGGCTTCGACACCTCTCCAGCGCGGATGACGCCGGCCAGCGGCACGTCCTCGGTCTGGCCGTTGCCGTAGCGGATGGTCATCGAGATGAAGCGCACGTCCTGCTTCGAGACCGATACACGAATGGCGCGGAACGTACCCATATCGCGGCCGACCTTGAACGTGTCGGTGTCGGCGCCGAGCATGGCAGCCTTGTTGGCGCCCAGTATCACCCATTCATCGCGCCCGCCGCCGCGGTGATCGCCGTTGCCATGACGGTGGTTGTCGTCCGCCTTTCCGAGCAGGACGAGCTGTGCATCGCGCTCACCTCGTGCTGGACGCGCCTCGACGCGAACAGAACGAACATGACGGCGGTCGCCCTCGAGGTCGATCGAACGGCTCATCTCGCCTGATTGCAGCCGATCATCGATCTGCACCTGCTGGGTGTCGCCATTGCCATAGGTGATGCGCACGCTTTCGATGCGGATGTCGCCATCTTTGGCCTGGAAGCGAAGTCGCGCGAAGCGCCCCTCGCGGCGGCCGACATCGAAGATCACAGGTGCGCGGTCGCGGCGGCTGATGCGTTGCGTGTCGATGACGTCGAATTTGTCATCGCGGCCAGCGCCACGGTGCTCATCACGCCAGCGGTCATGCAGCTCGCCATAAACGCGGACAAGGGCGCGGCCATCGAAACTGGGACGCGCACGATAGGTGAGCTCGATTTGCTTCAAGTAGCTGCGCGCGCCTTTGAGGTCGATGGGCAGGGCGTCGCTGCCCGACTTGATCTCGCGGTCGACGCGAAAGTCCTCGGCATAGCCGTTCTGATAAACGAGGCGGACGGCCAGCATGAAGACGTCGTTGTTTTCGGCCTCGATGCGCAACTGCGAGAAGCGCGCATTGCCGTCGCCGATGTTGATGGTATCGCGGTCGACGCGGAAGCCAACCGTCTGCTCGCCGAGCAGGACCCAGTTGCTCGGTGGCGCGCGGCGCGCTTCGGCCGGCATTGCCACCATCGCGGCGATTGCCGCAACCAGTGCAAGTCGAATTAGGCCAAACAAGGTTTCGTCCTCCCGGGTTTCCTCGATGCGTCAGGCAACACAGCATCGCATTGTTCACGCCGCTCACTCCGGCCGGGCACGCCTTGCCGAAATCATGAGCGCTGAGGAAAGGCTAGACTGGTGCGAAGACTGAAAAATGACCGATTTGCGTTCGAGCACTGGCAACGAGCGAAATTGTTATCGCAATTTGGCTGCCGATCAGATCGCCGCAGACGCATTCGGCACAGCGCTCAAGCAAAAGGGGCGGCCGTGAAGCCGCCCCTTTGTGCATCTGCATGCTTTGCCCTGTAAAGGCGCGGGCGTGATGCCCTGACGAGGAGCATTCAGCGCTTGCCCCAGATCTCGACGGTGGCGCGATCCGCACCCTTGGCCTCTTTGTCAAAGAAGCGCGAGCGATAGCGGGCCTCGATCTCCTTGATGACCTTCGGGCCGCCGACGATATCGACAGGGCCGAAGCCGACATTCGGCTCGACCTTGGCGCGGTTGGCGGCAATCTTCTGCGACTTGCCGTCGGCGAAGATCACGTCCACGTAGTCGAGCGTGATGTCGCGGTCGCGGGTGACAACACGGATCTTCTTGAAGCCCTTCTTGTGGGCGCGGACCGGAGAGCGCTCGACATCGAAGCCGACGAAGCCAGCGGTCGAGCCTGTCGTCAGGCGGACCCAGCCCTCGTTGAAGAGCTCTGATTCCTCGTCGATCCACTTCTCCGAGACTTCACCCCAGATCTCGACATTGGCGACCGCGGTAACGCCTTCGCGCTTCTTGTAGGTGATGTCGATCGTATCGATGAAGTGATCGCCCTTGAGGCTCATCGCCTGGGTGCGGTGGCCAGCAGGAATTTTGCCGGCGTAAGGCAGCTCAAGCGTTTCACCGCCGGCAAACACGACCTTGATGTCGACGAGATCGATGTCGCTGCCGTAGGTGCACAGGCGGATCCTGTCGAACTTGCCAGCCTGTCCGCCGATTTTCAGCCGGTCGCGATCAGCACCAAAGCCGACGTTGGCGCGGCGCAGCAGCTGGTTGCCCTGGCCGACGCAGCGCGTCGCGGAATCGGCCTTGGTCGATTCGATCGGGCGCTTTTCAACCGCGGGTTTGGCGGGTGCGGCCGCTGCGGGTGGAGCAGCGGGCTTGGCCGGGGCGGCCGCAGGCGGAGCAGCAGGCTTGGCAACCGCAGCCTTTGGACGATGCTCACGCGCCGCCTTTGAATCCTGCATACCGTAGATCTGCAGCTTCGCCGTCTTTTTCGAGCCGCTGACCTGCTTGTAGGTGATGACGACGTCATCGACGAACTTGTTGGCGCGCTTGTCATCGATCGGTCGCGTGCGTTCGCCCCGTTTCAGGTCGATGGTGCGGTCCTCGTTGTGGACGCTGCCGTCGGCGTACGTCACCTTGACGTTGGTGATGAAGATATCGTCACCCTGATTATAGATGCGCAGCTCACCGAAGGAGCCTGGCACCTTCTCGAGGTTGACGATCACCTTTCCATCGTCGAGATCGGCGTCTGTAACCGCCATGCGCACGAGATTGCCACGTTGGGCGCTGGCATCGGGTGCGGCTACTGTGAGGGAGAAAACCACGGCAACGGCCGCAACAACGGACGCAAACCACCTGGAGAACATGACCAAACCCCCTGGATCTTGGGATGAGTTGAGGAGGTAGTTCTAGATCAACTCTGAGGCGGGAAGAATGCTGGATAGCTGGTGGACGGCCTCAGGCCTGCGTGGGAGATGCAATTCGGCCACAGAGCTTTGATCCATCGGCGCTATTCAAACACTGGCCGCGCCAACAGAGGCACCGTAGTTTGCTCCGGCGGGATCGGCGCACGGGTGCTTCCAGTTCGGGAACAAGGCGCTTACAGGGCAAGTGGCCAGCCAGGATGGCGATGATGGGCGGTATCATTGACGACGGCGTGTCCAATATTCTGAAGCAGCGCTTTGCGGGTCAGATCGAGGGTGGCGCCGAAATCCGTCGGCAGCACGCCAATACGCTGACATGGCTTGATAATCAGCCGCCTGACGTAGTCGTCTTCGCAACGTCGACCCAGGATGTGGCCGATCTCGTCTCCATTGCCGCCCAATATCGCGTCCCGGTGATCGCATTCGGCGGCGGCACCTCGCTCGAGGGACAAGTCAACGCACCTCGCGGCGGCATCTCGCTCGATCTGTCGCGCATGGATCGCGTTCTCGAGGTTCATCCCGACGATCTCGACGCCACGGTCGAGGCGGGGGTGACGCGCGTTCAACTCAACACCCATCTCCGCGACACGGGTCTGTTCTTTCCCGTTGATCCAGGTGCGGAGACAGCGACGCTGGGCGGTATGGCGGCGACACGGGCCTCGGGCACCAATGCCGTGCGCTATGGCACAATGCGCGACAATGTGATGTCGGTGACGGCCGTCATGGCCGACGGCAGCCTGATGCGCACGGGCGGGCGGGCGCGCAAATCGGCCGCCGGTTATGACCTGACGCGCTTGCTGGTCGGCTCGGAAGGCACGCTCGGCATCATCACGGAGCTGACCGTGCGTCTTTACGGGGTGCCAGAGGCGACGATCGCCGCCGTCATTGCATTCGCAACTCTTAAGGGGGCGGCCGAGGCCACAAGTTCCGCCATTCAAATGGGGCTGGCGGTCGCCCGCATCGAATTGCTCGACCCTCTGCAGATCCGCGCCATCAATGGATACTCCAAGTTGACGCTGGCCGAGCTGCCGACCTTGTTCATCGAATTCGTCGGTTCGCCATCGGGAGTGCGCGAGCAGGCGGCCCAGTTTCGTGAGATTGCTGAGGCAACCGGTGCCACCGGTATCGAAATGGCAGAGCAGGAGGACGATCGGCGCCGCTTGTGGAAAGCGCGTCACGATGCCTATTGGGCGACGCGCGCGACCTGGCCAGGACGCATGACGCTGGCGACGGACGTTTGCGTGCCGATTTCGCGGCTTGCCGAGTGCATTGCCGAGACCGAGGCCGACATACAACGACTGGGCCTTATCGCTCCAATCGTCGGTCACGTCGGGGACGGAAACTTTCATGCGACGCCGGTGATCGACAAGGACGATGCGCGCCAGCGCGCGGCACTGGAAGAATTCATCGACCGGCTTGCCGAGCGGGCCATTCGCATGGAGGGAACGTGCACGGGAGAGCACGGCATCGGACAGGGCAAAATGCGCTATCTCGAAAAGGAATTTGGCGCCACCGGCCTTGCCACGATGCGTGCGATCAAGCAGGTGCTCGATCCGCACGGCATCTTGAATCCGGGAAAGCTGTTCCTGGTGTGAACAAACAGTAAATGCGGAGGTCGCGGTATTGCATCCCTTGCCGGTGAAGGGCGCACAGACAACAGCCAACGCGCCGCCGTCAAAGCCTCCCACGACCAATCTGATTTTCACATCGTGCTGAAGACGCAGCGCAACGCGACGATCGACGGCGTCGTGCGGGCGGGCGCGACGGCCGCAGGATCGCTTGTTGAAGCCAGGGTTGGCAGCACGTTTATGGCTGTCGCAAATCCGGACAACTTTGCCGGCATGTCGGCCGCGGACATGCTGGTCGCGGGCCAAATTCCGGCCTCAGCGCCGATTGCAGACCGCCTGGAACATGCAGCACTTTGCTAAAATTGTTACCATCGATCTAAGGGTTTTTCAGACAGTGACAGGTATCTTGGTCCTCAGATTTTTGTAGTTCACGAATTTCTGTTTGAGGACACGTCATGGCATTCATCCTCGGAACAATCGGCAACGACACGCTGGTTGGGACCACGAGCGCCGATCAGATGGACGGCGGAGCCGGCAAGGATCGCCTCAACGGTGGCGATGGCGACGATGTCATGCATGGCGGCGACGATAACGACTACGTCTATGGAGATCGCGGCAACGACCTGCTGTTTGGCGATGCAGGCAATGACACGCTCGTAGGCGATGCCGGCAATGATGAAATCTATGGCGGTGTCGGCAACGATGGCGTCTTCGGCGGCGGCAATAACGATTTGATCTACGGTGAGGCTGGCACCGACACGCTTTGGGGCGACGGCGGCAACGACGTCATCGATGGCGGCGCCGACAACGACAAGCTCTACGGCGGCACGGGCAACGATCGGCTGATCGGCGGGCTTGGTGACGACCTTCTTGACGGTGGCTCCGGCGACGATGTGCTCGTCTATCAAATCGGTACGGGCGTTGACCAGTTTGTCGGCAACACCGGCTTTGATACGCTCGAACTCGTGCTGTCGACGGCCGATCTTACGCTGGTGACCGACGATCTTTCTGCCTTCGCCGATTGGCTCGATGCGCAGTATTCCTCGGCTGGCGGCAATGTCGCAACGCTTTCGGGCAGCGCCAGTGGACCCGCGTTCACGTTCGGCTCGCTGGGGCTAACCATCTCCTCCATCGAGACGGTCAACATCATTCTCGATGGTCAGTCGGTCACTCTCAAAGACGTGCTGAACGACGCGCCGAGTGTCGCTGCGATGCAAGCCATCGAGACCGGCGAGGACACGGCCGTTAACGGCGTCGTCGTTGCAAGCGACGCCGACGGCGATGCGTTGACCCATCAGGTGAGTGTTGGTCCCGAGCACGGCACTGTCATCATCAATGCCGAAACGGGCGCGTTCGTTTATACGCCTGCCGCCGACTTCTCCGGTGCAGACCGCTTCGAGGTCGTGGTTACGGATACCAAGGGCGCCAGCTCGGTGCAGGTGGTCGACGTCACGATCGTGCCGGTCGCGGATGCCCCGGTGCTGGCCACGGCCGATGCAATCTTTACGGCCAACGGAGTGGTCTCCGCCGGCACAAGCGGCGCCGACACGCTTATGGGAACGGTCGGCAGCGATGTGCTCGACGGCAGCGGCGGCAACGACGTGCTCTATGCCGACGGCATCAATGTGTCTGGATTTGACGTCGCGCTCGACATAGCGGCAGCTTTGAGCGACGTCGATGGATCAGAAACGCTGGTTGTCGAAATCTCCGGAATGCCGGAGGGCGCGACGCTCTCGGCAGGGCACCAGATCGCTGCAGGCGTATGGCAGGTCGACGCTGGTGAGCTTGGCGGGTTGATGCTCAACGTAGCAACCAGCGACGACATCACACTAACGGTCACTGCAACCACGCGCGAAACAAATGGCGCGACCGCATCCGTCAGTCACGACCTGTCCGTTCACTTCGAGGGTGTGGGTGGTATCGACGTAATGCGTGGCGGCGCCGGCAACGATACGATGGTTGGCGGCTCTGGCACCGACTTCGTCGACTTCAGCGATGCCAGCAACGGAGTTTTCGTATCTCTGTTCTCCGGCGAGGCGACCGGCAATGGCTATGACACCTTCAGCAACGTCGAAGGTGTGATCGGCTCGAGCTTTGGAGACAGCCTCAACGGCAACAACGGCGACAACATCTTCTACGGTGGCGGCGGCGCAGATGTGATCTACGCCTATGACGGCAACGACGTCATCATGGACGGCGCCGGTGCCGACACCGTCTTCGGCGGTGTGGGCAACGATACGATCGTGGCTGGGGCCGACGGCAATGTTGACGTCTACAATGGCGGCAGCGGCTTCGACGTCGTCGATTATTCGGGCATGTCGGGTGCGATTTCGGTCGATTTCATCAGCGGTGGCGTGCAAGGGTCGGGAGCCCGCGATCAACTCACTAGCATCGAGCAGGTGGTGGGCACGTCATTCAATGACAGCTTCGTAGGCGGCAAGGGCGACGACAATTTCGTCGGCGGCGCAGGAAACGATGTCTTCAACGGTGGGCGCGGCTACGACGTCATGACGGGCGGCGCGGGTGCCGACACTTTCGTTTTCCACAGCGTCGATGTCCTTTCAGGCCAGATCAAGTATGGCTTCGACACCATCACTGATTTCGGTGCCGGTGATCGCCTCGATTTCGACGACTTGTTGAACGGCGTGCGCGAGCGCGACATCGGCCGCTATGTGCACCTGACCGAGGTCGATGCGGGAACGATGGTTTCGGTCGATTTTGGCGGCAACGCCGGCTTTGTCGACGTCGTGCTGCTGGAAGGTATGCACGGCATCGACATCGATGATCTGACCGCGGGTGGCCACATCATCATTTAGAGTTTCGTAACCTTTGCCGGAGTGGTGGCTGGGAAACAGGGGTATATCCTGCGTCCCGGCTATCTGTGCTGCAGCCAGGCGCGCTCGTTTGCATGAGACGCAGTCGCGTTTGGGCCGCGCGCATCGATCCGCGTTAGCCGTTCCTTCAGTCACTTTTGGTAAACGTGAGCAGTGGTTCTCCGATCGGTCGGTCGCGGGGGCCTGGTCTGTTCTTGTCTGGCCGGTGGCGCAAGCAATCGCATTGCGTCTGGCCTGAGGGGCACTTTGTATATGCGTACCGCAAGACGAATGCTGAAGCAGGTTCGCAGCGCGATTGCGACTGCGTTCGTCTTTTCCGGCTTCATCAATGTGCTGATGCTGGCAACGCCGCTCTACACCTTGCAGGTGTTCGAGACGGTGGTTCCGCTCGGCAGCATCGAGACACTTGTCATCCTCACCCTGATTACTGGCGCCGCCATCCTCGCGCTGGCGCTGATCGAGATCGCACGAGACATCATCCTTGCCCGCTCTGCGCTCTGGATCGATCAGATGCTGGGTGAGTTCATGCTCGAGAATGGCCTCAAGGCCGGCGTCACCAGCAGCGACATGCGGCGCGACATGCGGGCGCTGGATACGATACGCGGCTTTATCTCAAGCTCTGCGGTCACACCCTTCTTCGATGGTCCTTGGGTGCCGATTTTCCTGTTGGCGCTGGCGCTTCTGCACCCCCTGATCGGTCTTCTCGGTCTGGTGGCGGTCGGTGCGCTGTTCATTGCGGCGCTGCTGCAGGCGGCGCTGACCGAACGATTGCAGCAGGAGGCGCAGCAGGCGCGCGAGCGCTCCAATCAATGGTGGGGGCTGGCGACCGGAAACGTGCCTCTGGCCGGCGCCCTCGGGCTTGCCAAGGGCGTTGCAGAACGTTGGGAGCTCGCCAACCGCGGACACACAGCGGGAAGCTACTCGATTGCCAAGCGCTCTAGCCTCGTCAAGGCGCTGGCGCGCGGCGTCCGCATCGGTTCTCAGGTGGCCGTCTACGCGATTGGCGCCTGGCTCGTCGTCAACGATCAGGTCAGCCCGGGTGTGCTCGTCGCGTCGGCAATATTGCTGGCGCGTGCGTTGGCGCCCCTGGAGCAGCTCGTCGGCGCCATCAAGCCGGCCATGGCAGCCTGGCGCGCATATCGCCGCCTGAAGGCGTTGCCCGATGATTTCCAACAAGTCGCCGTGGGCGAAAACGATGCGGAGCCTATTGGCAAACTGCGGTTGCACGACGTTACGCACTACATGACGGGCCGCAAGACGCCGACGCTGCGAGGCATCAATCTGGATCTGGCGCCGGGCGCGAGCCTTGCCATCGTCGGTCCCAACGGTTCGGGAAAATCGACGCTTGCCGCGGTCATTGCCGGAGCCATCGTGCCGACCTCGGGGAGTGCCGACCTTGATGGCATCGCCGTTGCCCGCTGGCAGCGTAGCATGCAGCATCCGCCGGTCGGCTACATGCCGGACGAGGCGATGCTGGTCGAAGGAAGTGTGCACGAAAATATCGTCCGCTTCTCTTCCGATAGCCTCATGACGGCAGTTGCGGCAGCGATTGCGGCGGGCGTTCACGATCGCCTGCAGAGCCTGCCGAATGGATATGAAACCGAGGTAGGTCCTTCGGGCTCGGCGTTGTCTTTGGGCGAACGGCGGGCTGTGGCTTTGGCGCGCGCTGTGTCGTGCAAACCCAAGATCCTGGTTCTCGACGAGCCGGAGGTGGGGCTCGACGGCGCGGGAATGCGTCATCTGATGCGTGCGCTGGAAGATCTCAAGGGCAAGTCCGTAAGCCTGGTTCTGGCGACGCAGGATCCACGCCTGTTGCGCCTCGTCGACACGGTGGTTGTGATGTCGTCTGGCGCAATCGCTCGCATCGCAGCGCCTGCAGAATTGCAGCCCCATGCGGTGCCAGTCGAGGCCCGGAGCAACAGCGCGGCGGAAACTGGAAATTCGGTCAAGCCACTTGCGAAGCCGGCTGCGGGTTGAGGGGGCACCGCCATGACAACCTTCATCGCCGAAGAGGCAACCAGCAAGCACTTCGCCCGGCTCGACATCGGCGGGCCCGCGCGTGCAGGCGCGCTCGTCGTACTTGCGTTTTTCGGATTTGGCGTCGGCACCGCAGCGATGGCGCCAATCGACAAGGGCGTCGGCATGCCCGGCACCATCATCGTCGAGACGCGCGTGAAGCCGGTGCAGCACGAGCGTGGTGGAACCATCGACACCGTGCTGGTATCGGAAGGGCAGAAAGTCAAAGCCGGCGACGTCATCGCAACACTCGATACCGCGTCTTTGCGGGAACAGTTGACCGCGCTCGAAGCGCAGGCCGATGCGGCGGGCCGCCAATTGGCTCTCGCAAGGCAGGAAGCCCAAACGATGAGCGATCTGTTGGATCGCAAGCTCGCCTCGCGCTCGCGCGTGCTCGGCCTTGAGCGGCAGGTGGCCGAGATCGAAAAGGAAGCGGCCGCGCTCGACGCCCGCATTGCCATCGCCAAACGCGACATTTCCCGCGCCGAGGTGCGCGCGCCCGAGGCTGGCCGCGTTCTCTCGCTCGCCATCAAGGGTTCGGGTGGCGTTCTGCAGGCAGGCGCCACCGCCGCCGAGATCGTTCCCGACGACGATCGCCTCGTCATCGAGGGGCGCCTGCAACCCAATCAGATCGAAAACATTCGGCCCGGAATGCCGGCCAAAGTCTGGCTGACGGCATTGAGCTGGCGCGAGCAACGACCGCTGTCGGCAACGCTGGCCTGGATCTCGCCCGACGTGGTGGAGGATCGCCGCACGGGCGCTTCTTACTTCATTGCCCGCGTCGAGCTCAGCCAGCCGCGCTCCACGATCGAAAAGTCGATCACACTCCAGCCGGGCATGCGCAGCGAGGTGCTGCTGCTGTCGGGCGAGCGAACACTGCTCGATCAACTGATCGACCCGCTGATGCGAAACATCAATCGCGCTTTCCGCGGCTGAACTAACGGGACAACCAGAGGACCACATGGCAAAGAAGGCTTCGGCACAATCGATCGTCAATATCGGTGGCGGCATCGCTGCTACGCTGCTCGTCGCCTATCTGGTGATCTCCTACCGGTACTTCGACGACACCCCGGTCGGCTGCATGGCGGCCTACACGAATGCGGCAAAGTTCGATCTGCAGAACAGCCAGGGGCTCCCCATGTCGATGATCGAGTTGCAGGCCCGTGCCGGCACCGGCGAGCAGGGCCTCATGCACAATGCGAGCGTCGTCAATCTCTCCGAAGGGCCGGCTGCGGCCGCTCTCGAGGTGAAGCTCGGCCGTGCCGACCCCAACGATGCTACCTCGCCGATCGGCATTCACTTCGCTTGGCGTCCGCTAGGCATCGCGGGGGCCACGCATGCCTGCTTGCGCTATTCGGTGCTGTTGCCTGAGGACTTCGACTTTTCTTTGGGCGGCACCTTGCCGGGCATTTTCGGTGGGGCCATGCCTGATCGAGTCGAGCTTGCTGGCGAGAAGAGTTTCGCCCTGCGCACACACTGGTTCAGAAACGGTGCCAGCCAATTCCGTGTTCAATCCAAGTCGGTCAATGATAACGGCACGCTGTCGATTGGTCGCGAAGGCGTGGTGAAGCTGTCGCGCGGCCGCTGGATGACGATCGACGAAGAGGTCGTGCTCAATTCAGCGGGCGCGGCCGATGGCGTCGTCCGCATCTGGGTCGATGGCAAAAAGGTTGCGGAGAACAAGAAACTCAAATTGCGCGAGGATGAGCGCACCGGCATCGACGGCGTGGTGGCGACGGTTGGTTTTGCTGGTAATGCACGCGACATTTCCAGTAGCGCCAACGGCTCCCTGCGTCTGTCGCCGATCGAATTCGGTTGGCGCTGAACGCTACCAAAGGACGTTACGGTGGGAGTTGGCGGCCACGGCCCGGAGCCGTAGCCAGTTTACGGAATCCAAAGGCAATTTACGGTTTGGAAAGGTTGTTTCCCAATTCCGTTGCACAGCGACGGGGGTATGACGTATTGTCAGATCACGTCGTGGAGCAACCTCCCCTCCCCCCCGAGGCAAGCTCGCGACTCCAGCCCGCGGTTCGAGTCCTCACCCGACCGCGGGCTTTCTCGTACCAAATCGCTCATACCCTGTGGCAGGGCGCCGCTTCACTCAAGACGAGTTGGCAGGCGACCATCCAGAGTTCAGCGCCTCGGCCTCACTGCAAAACCAGCGGCCGCCACGCGACGGGCGCACTTGCACGCGATCATAACCGTTCATCCATGGCGTCACGTAATGGCGGCCGCGCGCAGAAACCTCACCTTTGATCGGGCAGCCTTCGGGCGCGGCCTTGCGGGCCTCCTCCCAAACCGACGAGCGGTATTCCGCGGGGCGCTGCTGAGTGCCAGACCAGATGCCGAGTTTCTTGCCGCGCGCCTCGCTTTCGAGGGCGGAGTGCTGGGCAAACAGCCCCGATTGCGCGAACACATGGCCCTCGCGAACCAGCGCTTCGCCGAGATCTTTGCTGCCGATGCTGCAATCGCCTTCAATCGTTGCGTTGCCTGCTGGCCCGGCCAGCGTGCACTGCACCTTTCCGGTTCGTACCAAATCGGAGAGCGCCGCCTTGGCGCGCTCTCCGCATTTCCAGGGCTTGCCTCCGTCGCGCTGGCAGATTTGGCCCCTCTCGGGCGCCTCGATGTGCTGCAAGTGAACGAAGCGCCCCGAGATGCGCAAGGTATCGCCGGATATGGCCTGCGCACGCCCACTCAGCTGCGTGGCACTGTCACTTACTGTGGGCTGTTGTGCCGTGCGGCTGGTGGGAACGAGCGAGCCGATCGACGTGGTGCCGGGGCCGAGCAGGCTGCCGAGCCCCAATACGACGGCGGCTGCGAAAGCACCCCAGCCCAGCACCGGTGCAAGCCGTCGCAGAGGTGTCGGTAAGATGCTGGCTAGTCCACCTGGAGGCGCGGCCGCTGTTGTTCGCATCGTGACGTCGGATCTGCGCCTCTCGACGATGAGAACGAGGAGCATGGCGACGGCTGCCAATCCGCCAATCAATATGGTGCGCGCATCGGCGCCGTGAGCCGCAAAACGCAATCCCGCTGCAATGCCGGCCGCAACGCCAGCCGCGCCGATCGCCAGACGCACGCGGCGGTCTGCCAACGGCGCAAGTATCCGCACGGCGGCCATTTCGGCCGGTCCGCCGATCGTGCCTGCGAGCCGTGCGCCTGCCGACCCGGCGGCTCGCAGCACGCCTGACAACGCAGCAACGACGGCATGGAACGAACGCGTCAGCAGATTGCCCCCGACAGCTGCCGCCACGGCGGCGCCTCCGACACCTTTTTCACCGGCTTGTCTGATCCCGGCTGCGGCTTTTTCCTTGGCGCCATGAAGGCCATGCGCAGCAGCCACGCCGAAATCCTTGAGGCCATCGGCGGCCGCCTGCCTCACCTCGTCGACGCGCTGACGGCGCTTGGCCCGCCGCACCAGAATGGTGGTGCGCACATATTCGTGCCATTCGAAGCCGTCGCGCTTTCTTCGCCAACCAAACATGGCAGCCCCCGCACAGTGCGAGCCGTCTTCGGCCAGGATGCGTTCAAACGAGACAGGAACCGCTGGGCGTTTCCGTCAATGTCGATAGCACACTGGGTTTCGACTCGTTCTATCGATACATGCCGGCGCGCGTGCAAGCTCCGGCGAAACGTCAAAAGGCATTTTGCTACCGCCATCTTGCGTCAGGCTGGCGGCACTCGCTAGAGCCGTTCCGGTTTTGATGGAATCGCGGAACGGCTCTAGACCTTTGTTTT
>CAZLHQ010000066.1:0-17075 GCA_964559355.1 uncultured Hyphomicrobiaceae bacterium | reverse complement strand
CCTCTCCGTCAAAAACAGAAACACTCTAGATATAGCAGCTTCGACTACGCCACCAACCGCGACTTGCAGTCGATGAGCGAGAATGGCGGGTTCCGGCGCGATCTCTATTTCCGGCTCGCCACCGTTGTCATTCGCGTGCCATCCCTGCGCGAGCGGCGCGAGGACATTCCGCTATTGGCCGAGCACTTCCTCAACTCGCGCACCTTCCAGCGCAATCACCAAAAGCAATTGACCGAGGATGCGGTCGCTGCGCTCGTCGCTTTCGATTGGCCCGGCAACATCCGCGAGTTGAGCAACGTGATCGAGCGGGCAATCCTGGTGACAGGCGAGCGTACCGAGATCGGTGTCAGCGATTTGAGCCTGCCCATCAGCACGGGTGGACGCTCGCAGCCCGCCGCCCAGACACCCTTCTGTGAGCTGCGTTTCGATCACGAGCCGACGCTCGACGAAATCAAGGAAACCTACCTGTCGCGCCTGCTTTGGCGTCACAATGGCCATCGCGGCCGCATCGCCAGCATCTTGGGTGTCAGCGAGCGCAACACCTACCGGCTCATCAAGCGCTATGGGCTCGACGAGAAGCCGTCCACCAAGTAGACCCGCACAATGTCGACACCCGTCAGGCCCGGCTTCAACCGCCTGTGCCGATCGGGCGCGACCAGATGTGGCGCAAATCGTGACGGTTTCATATTCTGGATGAACGCGATTTGCTGGCCGCATACCCGCGTGCGATCCAACTTTGGAGCCTCGATGACAAGCCCGCCCCAATCCATGCCGATGCCTGCCAGGCCGCTCTCCTACACGCAGAACTTGGAGGACTATCACTTGTGGCTGGCGCTGGCCGATGAAGGGCCGGGATATTACATCGACATCGGTGGCGGCCACCCGGTGGCCGACAATGTTTCGCTGTGGTTCTATGAGCGCGGCTGGAGCGGTATCGTCGTCGAGCCGCAGGACGAGCTGGCGCGGCTCTATCCCAGGGTGCGACCGCGCGATGTGATCTATCAGGGGCTCGTTGGGCGGCAGTCGGGATCGGCCGAGCTTTATGTGTTCCCGCGCCTGCATGGCCTGACGACCACGGTCGGCGCCAACGCAGAGGGCTCCAAGGTTCACGGCGACGATTATCACAAGGTCGTCATGCCGATGCTGACGCTGGCCGACCTGTGCCAGAAGAACGGCGTCGGTCGCATCGATTTCCTCAAGATCGACGTCGAAGGCGCGGAGGCCGACGTCATCGCCGGCAATGATTGGAGCCGCTTTCGCCCGAAAGTGGTGGTGGCCGAGGCCATCGATCCGGCCACCTGCACGCCTGCCTACCAGGCGTGGGAGACGAGCCTGCTTGCGGCCGGCTACCGCTTTCGGCTCGATGATACGCTGAACCGCTTCTATGTCGCCGAGGAGTGCCCGCAGGTCTACGAGCGGCTGCCGGCTGCGCGCGGCGATTGGGCCGCGGTCACGCACATGTATGAGATCGGCAAAGCGCCTGACAACGCCGCGCATCCCGACCACGCGCTGGCGCGCGAGCTTATAGCTGGACTGATGGCGAGCTTGCCCCTGTTGGAGCCGGAGTTGGTCGCCCAGCTGATCGCACGGGCGCGGGGCCTTGCCCCCGAAAGCGCGGAGGCACGCGCTCTACTGCAATCACTGGGAGACGAGGGGATGCGCCTGGCGTTGGGACGCATCGCCTGCGGGTTCGACGGCGGGCAGATCGGCTGAGGAAATTAGAGCCTGATCGACTGAGATGGAACCGCTTCCGGTTCCATCGAGGGCGTTTATCAGACTCTCAATCAAGGACTTAGAGCAGGCCACCAGGACACAAGTGATTCCATCAAAACCGGAACGGCTCTAGGAGGGCGATGGTGGGCGGTATAGGGATTGAACCTATGACCCCACCCGTGTGAAGGGTGTGCTCTACCGCTGAGCTAACCGCCCGCCCGGCACCATCGAGCCGCCGTTATCCAGGCGCGCGCGCTGCCTGTCAAGCCGGGGAACGGGACCGCCGGTCGGGTTTGGCCCCGCGAGGCCGCAGCGTCGGGCCGAAATGGCGAAATTGCGCGTCAGAATAGGGTCAGGCTGTTGGCGATGCGCTGGAATTCAGGACGCAGCTTGTCCGCGTCTTCCTGCGGCGCCATCCCGACCAGGCGATAGTAGCCGCCGTCCTTGGCCAGCAGCAGCACCTGATAGATCAGCATCTTCGCCGAGGTCTGCTGCTCGGTTGCCACGGCCTCGATCTCGATGCCGCTCATGCCGGCGATCTCGACGGGGATGGGGGGCTTTGGCGCAAAGTCGCGATAGCCGGTCAGGGATTGCAGCAGACGCTTGGCAGCCTCGACAGCGTCGCCGATGGGGCGCTTGTCGATCGATGGCGCGACGATCAGAGCCGGGCGCGCCGCGTCTTTTGTGTCGGCCGCGATCTTGCCATCGAGCGTGTAGAGCTTGGCGGTTCCCGCCACCCGGCCGGCCTCCTTGAACGGACCGACATAGCCGAGCTTGTAGAGATCCTTGATGGCGGCGACGGCGACCGTGCTGGCGGAAGCGAGCGCGCGCTCGATATCCTCACGCTTCATGGCGCCGGTCTCGATCACCGTCTCTGGCACGTTGGCGGTGACGAGAACGGTCTGGTCTGCGGTTGGGAACAGAATGAAAAACTTAGCGAAGCTCCCGGCAAGCGACGACTGGCGGGCGCGCATATAAACATACTCGCCTTCGCGCGTGAGCGTGCCGCGTTCGGCATCGACGATGCCGCGTGTGGCAAGTGTCTCGGGCGTGAATCCCCGAGCCATTTCGGCGTAAGCCGTGGCTGGAGCCTCGAAGATCACGAACGAGATGCCGCGCGACTCGTTCTCGAAACCGGAATAGAGTTTGGCGGGCTCGAACCCGGTCGGCAGGGCAAGCGTGACACGGCTGTTGGGAGCTTGGCGAGGGCTGTCTCGAGCTGCCGGTTGGCGAGATTCCGCGCCGGCATCTGGCACCTCCGTCATCGCCATGAAGCATGCAAAACATGCGGCAGCAGCAGCGGCAATCCTGAAGACGCGCACCAGCACACTGCGCAAACACGCTCGCTTCTTGTCGATGTGCATTGTTATTCCCGCCTCTGCCATTGGCCCGCTGCTGTCGAGTCACGCAATGGGCAGCACAGGACGTGCGGCGCGCGATGTTGCAGAGCCATTTGACCCAAGCCGGATCGTGCGGCTGAAATGGGGCGGCTCAGATCTGAAAAACGCAATGCAGGGCCGCGATAACAAAGTTGCTTGGTCTCGTAATGCTGCTTGCGGTCGCAATGCGGTTACAACGTCAGCAAAGCACAACGCCCGCGATGGGCGATCGCGGGCGTTGCAGATTTCTGAGAGAGAAAGACGTCGTGTCGTCCGCAACCAAGTTGCTTATTTCAACGGCTGCTGAGCCTCGCCGAACTTATACTTGATGCCGACGGTGGCTTCCATCTGCCACATGCTGAGGTCGATCCGCTGCGGGTAGGGGTTGCCGAGGCCCGCCTCGAACAGATTGGGACCGCTCACGCTGACTTCCGGTGCAAACATGCCGGCCAGTTCCAAGTGATAGCCGTTACCCAGATCATATTCCAAACCACCGGTGATGTGGTGCTGCGTGACGGCCGGGGCCAGCACGTTGAGCATGACGTCACGGCTGCGAATGGGCTGCGTGTTGTAGGCGTAGCCGCCGCGCAGCGTCAGGCTCGGCGAATGGCGATACTCGACACCAAACTTGATGGCGTCGACATCCTTCCAGCCGAAACCTGCACCCTGCGAGCCGCCGAGGCAGAACGGAGAGGGAGCACCGCCACCACCGAAGCAGGCCAGCAGATTGGTCGAGGAATTGCCGACCGAGTCGATCGAGCTGAACCAGATGTGGCGCCAGTCGAGCATGACAGTGAGGGCAGGGTTGACGTCGATGGCGATGCCAGCCTGCACCGAGGCGGGGATGTCGAACTCACCGCGGTTGGCGAACAAGCCCTCATACTTGTTGAAGTCCTGCATCCAGATTGGCGAAGTGCCGGAGATGCCGATGCGGAAGCCCTTCCGCGGCTCGAGCTCGATGCCGCCGCGCACGCCGAAGCCGTAACCCCAGTCGTTGCGGCTGCCGGTGAGGCGCGAAGGATCGTTGGAAAGGCCGAAGCCGCCGAATGCATCCAAACCGCGCGCCTCGAACGTCTGCAGCGCCATCATCGGAGCCACGCCGACCGAGATGCCCGGCGCGATCTGTTTAGCGAGCGCCACGCTCATGATCATCTGCAACAGATTGATGCCAGCGGTGCCGTCCGTTGTATTCGAGCAGAAGATGCCATTGCCCGGTGCATCGAAGGCGAATGTGCCAGGGCCCGTCGGACGCGGGCAGTCACTGCGCGCGAAACCAGCATAGGTGGAGTTCATGCCGCCGTTGCCGACCATCGTGAAGGCCGCCACATCAAACAGCGGGTTCTTGAAGGCGCGCGTGCTCCAGGCGATGTTCGGAATGAAGAAGTATTCGCGGTCGCTGGTGAAATCGCCTTCAGGCAGCACAAAGCCGGGCTGATTGGTCTCGAAACCACGACGTGGTGAGAAAATCGACATCGAGACGTCAATCTCGTCGCCGACATGCGTCAAGCCTGCGGGATTGAGCGAGGCCGCCGTGGCGTCACGCGAGTCGGCAGCGCCAGCGCCACCGAGCGCCTTATAGCGTGCGCCAAAGCCGATCGCCGAATAGCCCTCGGTTGCCGCGGCAGGAGCCGCGAGCGCACAAACAGCCGCGGCCATCATGGCCATGCGGGAAATTGAGGTGCGCAGTGTCGGCATGGTATTCCCCCTCGAAATCGGCCAGGCAGGCCGCCATTCCCTGAAAAAACATTTCCCCCGATGCCGCGGGATTAAACTTTAAGGACTCGCATCCGCCGGCATTCGTCTTCCTGCATGTTTGTCTCGCGGTGTTGTTGGAAAAACAAGAGCCGCCCCCCTTTCGGAAGGCGGCTTTTGTACGTTCTGGAGGCATGTGTCTCTTCGCGGTCACATGCTCGTTGCAATGCAGCAATCGGCCAATCTGGCCGCCGCAGATCAGGCCGTGTGCTTGATAACAAAGCGATAAACGCCTGCGGCTTCGCCCGTTTCGAGCATGGTATTGCCCGTTGTGCGGCAGAATGCCTGGAAATCGGCAACCGAGCCCGGGTCGGTCGACAGCACCTCGAGCGTGCCGTCCTTGGGCACTTCGAGAATCGCTTTCTTCGCTTTCAGAATCGGCAGCGGGCAGTTCAGTCCCTTGGCGTCGAGCGTCTTGTCAGCCATTTTTTGGTCCTTCCTTGGAGTGTGGTGTTTTCTTTGCCGCAACGCGCAACGCCGCTCATGGGCGCCTCGCCGCGTGGTGCGGCCACAAGTAGTGATGCCTGCAGGCCTGTCAAAAGGGCACTCGGTCACGCCCCTCGGCTGTCGCCGGCGAGGCGATTACCGAGGGAGGAAAGCCCGCCTGCGCATGTTGCCTCAGATATAGAGATTAATGTCGGAGGCCAGCGCCTTCTCCATATAGGTAGCAGCGCCGCCAAGCTTGATGCCGTCGATCATGTCTTCCTTCTTCATCTCGAAGAGGTCGAGCGTCATCTGGCAGGCGATCATCTCGATGTCGCTTTCGACGGCCGCTTCACGCAACGTCGGGATCGAGGCGACGCCCTTCTTGGCGATCAGGTTCTTCATCATAGTCGTCGCCATGGCGTTGACGCCGGGAATGACGCCGACAATGTTGGGCATCTTCATGTGCATGCCGGCCAGCGGCATCACCATGTCCGGCTTGCCGAGCGGCGAGATCTGCAGATCGAGATCCTTTTTCAGCAGTGCAAGACCGTAGAAGGTGAAGAACATCGAAACATTGACGCCCATCGCTGCCGCCGTGGTGGCGAGAATGAAGGGCGGATAGGCCCAATCGAGCGTGCCCTTGGTGACGATGATCGACATGCTCTTCTGGTTCTGATCACTTGCGGACGCCATGGTGTCCTCCCCTGATAAAAATTGTTGCGTGCCCATTCGACGGTGCGGGCGGTTCATCCCTTTATATTCGAAAGTGCGAAGATAAGGAACTGCCGACCTGACAGTCAAAGGGAAGTGGTCCTAAATCCGGTGCGCAGGGTGTATTCCGGCGCGCAATTGTGCAAGCCCCGGTGGCGGTCGCGCGGGAATTTCTGGTTTTTACAGCATGTTAGAAAATGCAATCAGCGATGGTGCGGCGCACAATCAATGGCTGCGGCGCGCTGAGCCCGCTATTTATCGCAATGCCGAGGTGGGACCGGACGCTGCCGTTTGCGACCAAGGGTGACAGCGCCGGACGCGGTCTGGGCCAAGCCGGTAGCCAGGATGCGCAGCAACGCGGGAGTCATCAAAGGGAGTGCTCAAACGAGGGTAAGAAGGAGCTGCCGGGCTCGCGCGGTCATGAGGACACGCGATTTCCAAAACACAGCAGGCACGAGAGTGGAGCCGGGTGCGCGCAAGATGCGGCAGGTTGCGTGTGCGTGACTTGCGTTCACGCTTCAGGCGATGCAACGATGCCGGCGTCCGCAAAAAGATTCGCAATATCACCTCGCGCGCACCCGCCCACCGACCACTCCGGAACTCCGTTGCCGATCTGCATTTTGGGAACGGTATCGAGTAGGGGTGGATTTCAAGTGCCCAGCATGAGCCGCCACAAAAACGAAGACGCCGGTAAGAGGCATCCACAATCATGAGCGATGAGCCGCGGCGCGCCTATCGATTTTCATTCGGTCTTGATCGACTGGGCCTCATCGCCCTGAAGGCGCCGGTGCTGTCCGCAGTGATCGTGGCGGTGTTGACGGCGCTGGCGGTCGTCGGCGTGATGCAGCTCAAGGTGGACGACTCGCTGTCCGAGCTCTTCCGCACGTCGACCAAGGAGTTCCAGCAGTACGAGGAGATCGACCGCAGGTTTCCATCCAGCGAATACGATGTCCTGGTGGTCGTCGATGGCAAGCAGCTGCTCGAGCGTGACAGCCTGCAGAAATTTGCCGGTCTCGTCATCGAGCTGCAACTGGCCGATGGCGTCAACGGGCTGATCTCCATGCTGTCGGCGCGCGACAAGCCCGATGCCAACGGCTATTCCGCGCCGATCGTGCCCGACGAACTGCCAGAAGGCGAATCCTACGGCGCGCTCATACAACGGTTGAAGAGCAACGACATCGTCGCGGGAAAGTTCCTCTCGGAAGATGGCGAGTTGGCGCTGATCGTCATTTCGCTCGACCGTATCGTGGTGGAAAGCCAAGGCGCGCGCAAGATCATCGGCGGCTTGCAACAGATCGTCGACACCGAGCTGAAGGGAACCTCTCTGTCTGCCAAGTTGACCGGCGCGCCGGTCATGCAGCTTGAAATCCGCAACGCCGTCGAACGCGACCGGCTGATCTATAACGGATTGGGCTTTGTCGTAGGCTTGATCGTCGCCTACCTGTTCTTCCGTCGCATTTCGCTGACATTGATTGCGGTGGCAGGGCCAGCGATTGCAATCTTGTGGACGCTCGGCGCTATCGGCGCCATGGACTTTCGCCTCAATCTCTTCATCAACGTCATCACACCGCTGATCCTGGTGTCGGGCTTTTCCGATTCCATGCATCTGGTGTTTTCGGTACGCCGCTCGATCCTGATGGGCGTCGACCGCCTGCAGGCTGCAAAGGACGCCGTGCTCGACGTTGCGCCGGCCTGCCTGCTGACGGCGATGAACGCGGCGCTTGCGATATTATCATTCCAGTTTGCCGACAGCGCCCTCATCAAGACGTTTGGCAAAGCGGCGCTGATGGCGGTGGCAATCTCCTATATCGCCGTGGCTGTCGTGGTGCCGACACTGGCGGCGCTGCTGGTGCAACGCGAGCCGCCAAGCCGTGTCGGGGATCGTGACACCGAGGAGGGCGGCGTCGGCGTGTTGCAGCGTGCAACCGAAGCCATCGTGCAGGGCGTCGCGCGGTTCCCCGTGTTGTTCTCCGTTCTCAGCATCGCCGCGGTCGTGGCGACAGGGGCGGCCTACTCGCAACTGGTGCCGATGTACCGGCTCGCCGATCAGGTGCCGGACAAGGAGCAGGCGCTGGCGGGCACCGCCAAGCTCGACCAGAAGCTGACCGGCGCCAACCCGCTGCATGTCATGATCCAGTGGGACCAGAAGCATTCGATCTACGATGAAGCGACGCTGAAGGTTATCGCGGAGGCGCATCAGATCCTCCAGCACCGCGCCGGACTTGGCAACGTGTGGTCGCTCGACAGCTTGAGGCGCTGGCTGGCGGAGGCGGGCGACAATCGCGTCGAGACGCTGAAGTCGTATGTGAAGATACTGCCAGAGCATCTGACGCGGCGCTTCATCGACAAGGACGAACGCGCGGTTCTCGTCACGGCGCGCATGCCCGATGTCGATGCCAGCCAGATTCTTCCTGTCGTCGAGCAGATCGACAAGGAGCTGGCGCCGGTCCGTGCCGCCAATCCCGATTACGAGATCGCAGTGACCGGTCTGCCGGCGATTGCGGCGCGTAATTCGGCCAAGCTGATCGACGAGTTGAATTGGGGGCTCGTCGGCGACATGTTCGTCATTTTCATCTTTCTTGGGTTTGCGCTGCGGTCCTGGCTGGCCGGACTTGCCAGTGTCCTGCCGTCGCTGTTCCCGATCTTCGCCACCGGCTCGCTGCTGTATCTGACCGGGCAGGGGCTGCAATTCGCCTCGATCATCGCCATCACCGTCGCCTTCTCGCTGGCGATCGACTCGACCATTCATTTCCTCAATCGCTATCACCTGGAAGAAGATCGCATCAAAACTGGCGAAGGCGCGCAGCATACGCACGCCGCACTGGTGCGCACGATCCATCACATCGGACCTGCCGTCGTGCTGACGACCATCGTGCTGGCGCTCGGTCTGGGCGTGACGATGCTTTCAGATTTGCCGTCGCTACGTCAGTTCGGTCAGCTGACGGCCGTATGCCTGTTCGCGTC
Organism: uncultured Hyphomicrobiaceae bacterium; assembly: GCA_964559355.1. Classification (GTDB taxonomy): domain Bacteria; phylum Pseudomonadota; class Alphaproteobacteria; order Rhizobiales; family Hyphomicrobiaceae; genus JAEUMD01. The sequence goes on along the minus strand of CAZLHQ010000066.1, from coordinate 8,130 downwards.
ACTGATCGGGCAGCTGGTGATCTTGCCGGCAACCATATCGTTGATCCGGCGGTTTTTGCCAGCTCGCAGGTGAGCGTTCGGGCGGCGGGGCTGTCGTTGCTCATGTGGGCATGGGAGGGGCGTGTGTCATCGCGTTCGTTATCGAGCCGCGCGGTTGTGTTGTTGTTGGTCGTGACAAGCGTCGGCCCGGCCTTGTCCGATGAGGCGGCAGAGATGGGGATGGGCGTCGTCTATGGCGAGATCGACGCAGCGCGCTCGGTGTGTCGCGGGCTGATCGTGGACGAGCAAGCGCTCGCTCTGCAGCTCGGCAAGGCCGGCGTCGAATTGGAAAAGCCCTCGGCCGCGTTCAAGCGTGGGCAGGCGGAAGCCGACGCGCGGGCGAGCGAGGCGATTGCCAACGAGCGTTTGCGGTCGTTTTGTTTCGATGTCGTCAAGGCGTATGGTTCCGATGGAAGCAGCCTCTCCGGCCTCGTCAGGCCGCGATAATTGAAGTCGGCACGGGCGCACACGCGCGGGGCAGACATGAGCGAAGCAATCGAATGTGACGTGCTGGTGGTAGGCCTTGGACCAGCCGGGGCCTCGGCTGCTGAACGGGCCGCCCGCGAGGGAGCGCTCGTTATCGCCATCGAGCGCCGGGCAATTCCGGGACATCCCGTACAATGCGCTGAGTTCGTGCCGCACATGATCGGCATGGAGGTCGATCTATTGGGGCAGGTGATGCGCCAGGAGATCGGGGCGATGCGAACGTTCATCGAAAACAACGAGACCTACGAGTCCAAGGGCTTCAGCGGCGTGATGATCGACCGTGCAAAATTCGACGCGGCCTTGGTCACGGCTGCCGAAGCGGCCGGCGCGCATTGCCTGTTTGCCACCGCATTACGTAGCCTTGACGGTAGTGGCGTGGCACGTTTGTCCAGCGGCCAATCGGTGCGGGCGGCGGTCATCATAGGTGCGGATGGTCCCCACTCTGTCGTCGGCAAGGCAGTCGGTGCGGTCAACGACGAGATTGCCGAGACACGCCAGATCCAGGTTGCGCTGCTGCGGCCGTTTTTGGCCACCGATATTTTTCTCTCGGCCAGCATGCCGGGCGGTTATGCGTGGCTGTTTCCCAAACATGGCGTCGCCAATGTCGGGCTTGGCGTCGCGCCGGCGTGGCGACAGCGATTGAAGCCGATGTTGGAGACAATCCATCGCCGGCTTGTCGAGGAGGGCCGTGTCGGCGCGGACATCTTAGGGACCACGGGCGGCTCCATACCGGTTGGTGGCATGCGTCGCCTCATTGCGCGTGTGGGAGCGACGGACATCCTGCTGGTGGGCGATGCGGCGGGACTGACCAACCCGGTGACGGGGGCAGGGATTGCCGCCGCGGTCATGTCGGGGCGTCTGGCCGCAATGGCGGCGGCAGCTCGCGCCAAGGGTTGTGAACGTGCAGTCACTCAATATGCCGAGGAGGTCGAAAGCCTGCTCGGAGCCTCGCTGGCCCGCGCCCTCAATCGTCGTCGTTGTTTGATGGCGATACACGAGGCGGGCAGAGAGCCCGAAGCTGCGGATTTCCAAGCGAGCTGGATTGCGTTTCCGGACTACTGGGCAAGACGTGAGGTTCGCGGCAGCTCATAAGCCGAATGATATGGGCGCAAGTGAGATGGCAAGCAATTGCGCGCGCGTAGCGAACGACGAAGTGCTCAGAAATCCGCGCCGATATTGACTTTCAGTGCGGCGTCGGGTGTCGCCTCGGTCAATCCGAACAAGACGCCAACCTCGGCATGCCAATCGGGGCCCTGCGTGCCGGCATGCTCGGCATCAGGTGCATGCGCATCATGATGATCGTGATCGGCATGCGCGCTGCCCGCATGGGCGTGTCGCGCTGCGCCGTGTACGTGGCCCAGGTAGAGCATGGGGCCGACGCGGTGTATCTGCTCGTTGCCCGGCGGGGCGTGGCCGAGGTTCTCGATCTCGCCATAGCCTTCCATGCCGACGCTGAGCTTCTCGGAAATTTCGTAAGTCGCGCGCCAGGCATAGGCGAACGCGATGCCGTCGTCGCGGTTTTCGCCGAATGTCTTCTCCAGGAACGGATTGACGACCAGCGCGACCTTGCCCGACGTCACGGAGACTATGGGGCCGAACTCGACCGCGTTGCTGGCGCCGCTGTCGAGGCCGGCGCTGATCGCCGTGAACCATGCAATATCGAAGTTGGCCGCGCGCGGTGGGCCGAGACGGAATACGTTCTCAGAGGCAATGCTGGTAATGTCATAGTCGCCCCCGGCTTCCCGCTCGATGCCGAGTGCGAGCTTGGTCAGCCAGTACTGATTGACGCCGCCAAAGGCTGCGATCTCATGGGCAGCGCGCAAAGCGCCGTGTCCGTGCGCTTCTGTTTCGGATTCGCCAGGTTCGTGACGCTCGCGCGGCAAGCCGGCCTGGAATGCATTCAGTGCTTCAACACCCCATTCGCCGGCTTCGACCATGGGCGTGAAGATGTGGAAGACACTGTGTCCGGCGACGGCTCCCGGTATCTTTTGAACAAGCGCAAGGGTCGCGACGGCAAACACCACTGCTGCTGGCGATAGAGTGCGCGCTGCGCGTGGCGGTGGAGCGTGGTCGCATGCCGAGCAGGGGCACATTGCCGGCATGTCATGCGAACGAGAGTCGGTTGGCGGGTACAAGGCTGTCACTTCCATTCCTACGAGCGTGCGCGTTATTCTTGCTCGACCACAAACCGGATGTTGAAGCCTGTTGGGAGATTCGCAAGGCCAAGTCGCGCTAGAAGCAAATCAGTGCCGAGCGCTGTGGCAAAACGGCAGCCATGCGTCAAAGTCGCCGCGCATCAATGACGCTTCGCATCAAAGTGTCATGCCACAAACACTGCAGGCGATGCCGCGTAAGGCATCGCCTGATCTCTTCCCGGCGTTGTTTGCGGCATCGAGGCAGGCATCGTGCCGGCCGATGCCGCGTTACGATCACTGCTTGGAATCGAGCAGTTTCTTGACGTCGGCGCCGACCTTGTCGGCATCGGCGAACTGATTGGCGTCGCAGTGCGCTTCCATCTTGCTCAACAGGTTTTCCAGCGTGTCGAGATCCTGCTCGGTAAGCTTCTTCTGCTCGGCCGTTTGCGCGAGATCGAACGCTTTCTTCAGGCACTCGTCGGCGGCCGGATCGGCGGCCTGTTCTTGCGCTGCCGGAGGCTGTGCCGCAGGCGCCGGAGCGGCAGGCTGTTGCGGAGCGGCTGCAGGCTTTTCCTGGGCGAAGCTGGCGCCTGCGAGGGAAGCAGTGAAGGCTGCTACCAGGAAGAGACGCTTGATCATGAATTGAGGTCCTCTGTTGCTCGAATGCGAAGATGGTCGCGGCTGCGAGCGGTTTGGCGTCTGAATGTGGCTGTTCCGCGACCGGCGCCCATGGCGATCGGCGGTCTGAACAAGAATGCTCGATTGTTGCGCAATTGCTTCAGGTGCGGGAGGCGAGTTGCATGATTTTGGGCACCAGCTCGCGGTAGTCGGCGAGGACGATATCGGGCCCGAGTTCGCTGATCGGGGTATCCGTGTAGCCGAATGTCACACCGATGACGGGCACGCCTGCCGCCCTGGCGGTGGCGATGTCGACAGCGCTGTCGCCAACCATGAAAGCGGCATTCGTGCGCCCACCCGCACGCGCAATTGTTCCGGTGAGATGACCGGGGTGGGGTTTGGAGACGGGCAGCGTGTCGCGGCCGACGATGGCAGCGAACTGTGCGGTAAGTTGCAGCGCGTCGAGCAGCTTCAAGCTCAACGCCTCGCGCTTGTTGGTGCACACCGCGAGCAGCGCGCCCTCCTGACGCAAGCGCGCCATCGCCTCGGTCACATGCGGGAATGGCCGGCTCTCGCGTGCAATGTTGTCTTCATAATGGACGAGAAAGATTTCGAGCAGGGCATCGATCTCGGTCTCGGAGGTGGCGCGCATGGAGAGTGACAGTGCTTCGACGATCATTCGGCGCGCGCCAAAGCTGATCCACGGCCGCAACTCGGCAGCGGTGCGTGCCGGCAGATCGAGGCGGGCCAGGGCGTGGTTGGTGGCGCCGATGAGATCGGGCGCAGTATCGACGAGGGTTCCGTCGAGGTCGAAGACGATCGTGGTGCCGGCAAGGGAGGAAGGTTTCACGGACTGTTGTTCCATTGAAGGCGAGAGACGTGCCGATATTCCGTGCAGCGCGCGTAGCGCCCCGCCGCCATACGAACCTGCATGCGGACTTGTAAGCCCGATCTGGTCTCACTACACAAGTCCCCAGACACACTTACCATGGAGGCGATGGGCGTGTGCTGCGGAACACCGTCCTCGCGGGCCGGCCCGAAGCTGCACTTTTCCCGACAATGGACGAACAAATGAACACCCCAGCCAATACCCTGCTTCGAGACCGCGCCTACATCGACGGAGAATGGGTCGGCACGCCGCAAGCTGCAATCACCAACAAGGCGACCGGGGAGGTGATCGGCCTGGTGCCGAATCTTGGCGCCGCTGAGACGCGGCAGGCGATTGAGGCGGCGCACCGCGCATTTCCCGCCTGGTCGGGCCTGCTCGCCAAGGAACGCTCGGCCATCATCCGACGCTGGTTCGATCTCATCATCGCCCACGCCGACGAACTGGCGATGCTGTTGACGATGGAGCAGGGCAAGCCGCTTGCCGAGGCCAAGGGCGAGATCATCTATGGTGCGGCCTTTGTCGAGTTCTTCGCCGAACAGGCCAAGCGCATCTATGGTGAAACGATCCCGAGCCCCAAGGCCGACGCGCGTATCGTCGTCATCAAGCAGCCGATTGGCGTTGTTGCGGCCATCACGCCGTGGAATTTTCCCAACGCGATGATCACGCGCAAGGTGACACCGGCTCTTGCTGCCGGCTGCACCGCCGTCGTCAAGCCGGCCGAGGACACGCCGTTGTCGGCTCTGGCGTTGGCGGCTCTCGCCGAACAGGCCGGCATCCCCAAAGGTGTGCTCAACATCGTCACCGCCACCGATCCGGTTCCGGTCGGCGCGGAGCTGACTGCCAATCCGCTGGTGCGCATGGTGACGTTCACCGGCTCGACCGAGGTCGGCAAATTGTTGATGGCTGAGGCAGCATCGACGGTGAAGCGCGTCAGTCTCGAGCTGGGCGGCAACGCGCCGTTTATCGTTTTCGACGACGCCGATGTCGACAAGGCGGTGGCTGGCGCGATGGCATCGAAGTATCGCAATGCGGGCCAGACCTGCGTGTGCGCCAACCGCATCTTCGTGCAATCGGGAATCTATGAGGCCTTTGCAGCAAAGCTTGCGGCCGAGGTGGCCAAGCTCAAGGTGGGTGACGGGGTCGAGGCCGGCGTGACGCAGGGACCGCTGATCAATGCGCAAGCCGTCGCCAAGGTGGAGCAGCATGTTGCTGATGCGGTGTCGAGGGGAGCGCGTGTGATCCTGGGTGGCAAGCGGCACGCCCGGGGCGGCACGTTCTTCGAGCCGACGGTCCTCACCGGCGTCACCGACGACATGCTGGTGGCGCGAGAGGAAACCTTCGGTCCGGTGGCGCCGCTGTTCCGTTTCGAAACCGAGCAGGATGTCATCGCACTCGCCAACGCAACGCAGTTCGGCCTTGCCGCCTACTTCTATGCTCGCGACATCAGCCGCGTTTGGCGGGTGGCCGAAGCGTTGGAATTCGGCATCGTCGGTGTCAACGAGGGTATCGTCTCGACCGAGGTTGCCCCGTTCGGCGGGGTCAAGGAGAGCGGTTTGGGCCGCGAGGGCTCTCATCACGGCATCGAGGAGTTCGTCGAGATGAAATACATCATGATGGGCGGATTGTGAGCCTTGGCCCGGGTTGGTTTGCCGGCCCGAGCCGCGGGCGCGTCAATTGGGATGACGCAAGGCAAGGCATATTTCGCTATTGTGCCGCCGTCCAAGCGCGGTCTGTGGCGGTGCGGACGAGTGATCTGACGCGGATGGAGGGACGATGAGCGCCGATCGAATGAAAAAGATGGCGGCCGAGCGCGCGCTTGGCTTCATCGAGTCGGGCATGAAGCTTGGTTTGGGCACCGGCTCGACAGCGGCCGCGTTCGTCGAGCTGTTGGGTCAGCGCGTCGCCGCCGGCCTCGACGTCATCGGCGTGCCGACATCGGAGGCCACGCGGCGGCAGGCTGAAGCTTTGGGCATTCGCCTCACCACACTCGACGATGAGCCCTATCTTGATCTCACCATCGATGGCGCCGACGAACTCGACGAGCAGTTGCGGCTGATCAAGGGCGGCGGCGGCGCACTGCTGCGCGAGAAGATCGTCGCCACCGCGTCCGATCGCATGCTCGTCATCGCGGATGCATCAAAGCGCGTGCAGGTGCTCGGCAAGTTTCCGCTGCCGATCGAGGTCATTCCTTTCGGTCTCAAATCAACGCTCGGCATGATCGAGATGCTGGCCGACGACATCGGCTGCACCGGCGCGCTCAAGGTCCGCAAGCTCGCAAACGGCGAGTTGTTTCGCACCGACAGCGGCAATCTGATCGTTGATGCGCATCTGGGCGCCATCGAGGATCCCGAGGGATTGGATCAAGTCCTCAAGATGGTGCCTGGCGTCGTCGAGAATGGGTTGTTCATCGGGCTTGCGGATGCCGCCGTGATCGCATCGGCCGACGGTGTCGAAGTGATCGAGGCGCAGTACGACGACGAGGATGATGCCGGCCTGCTGTGAAGCGCGGTTGCCAATGAAGCGCGCAATGATAAGCGCGACAGAACGGAATAGAACAGGAGTTGTGACGTGTCGCGAATGGTCTCAGCAATCTGTGGGCTCGCCGTAACGGTGATGATGGTGGCCGGTTTCGGCGATGGCGTGCAGGCGCAGGTGACGGCGGCGGCCGAGCCGGACGCGGGCCAAATCGCTGCTGCCAAGGATTTGGTCAAGGCGATGGACGCCGAAGGTCAAGCTCGCGCTTCGCTCGAGCAGCTGCGTCAGGCTCTCATCGCCAGGGTTCAGGCAAGCGAGCCGTCAAAAGCGGTCGGCTATTCCGCGTATGCCGATAAGGCGATGCAACCCGATAGCGCGCTGGTGAAAAGCTTCCTGTCGGATATCGACAACATGGCCGTGCAATTCTACGCGCGCAACTTCACGCCCGATGAAATGAAGGCCATCGGCGTTTTCCAAGGCAGCGAGGCGGGCCGCAAGTTCAACAAGCTGACGCCAGAACTGGGCGGGCTGATCGCCGCGCGCATGGGGCAATTCCAAAGCGATCTCATCAAGGCGGTGGAGAAAGGTGCGGCGGGGTCGACGCCCTGAGAGGGAATGTCGTCTCACACAGAAGTGGCCGACATTGGGCTGGCGTGCACTGACATTGCTGGCTCGCTATCCGCGACCGCATGATCTAACATTGCGATCACGACACGCGCTAGCGTGTGCAAATCATATTGGGAGCATTGCAATGATCGTATCTCGTGCTGTTGCAGTCGCTGCATTTTTGATACTAGCTCTTCTCCAACCCGTGCAGGCGCAGGATGCCGCAAGCGATCCCCAGCGTATCGCTGCCGCCAAGGAGCTGATCGAGGTCACTGGCGCCAAGAAGCAGATCGAGCTGATGCTCAACATCATGAAGCAGGGCTTGGGTGCTGGCGCGCGGCAATCGGGTTCGGGGCAGGCTGCTGAAAAGATCGAGGAAGACTTCGCTGCATTCTCGGCAAAGTTCGCCGGTTATCGCGACCAGATGGTGGACGAGTTCGCAGGCCTTTACGCTTCGCGCTTCACCACCCAGGAGCTGCAGGAGATCACCGCGTTCTATCGTTCCGGTACCGGCGCCAAGTTCATCGCCGTGATGCCCGAACTGATGCAGAAGGGCGGCGAGATCGGCCAGAAGTACGGACTCATGGCGGCGCGCGAGCTTGAAAAAGTGAAGAATAAGAAGCCCTGAGCGTAGCCCTCCCTCAATCGTTCTGCCCCGCGCCATCAGCCGTTTGATTGCGCGATTTGTCGCCTGTGGTCGGCCGCGCCGGGGACGGGCTTGCTGCGTGCCCTGCGCGCGCCTATTCATGACCGCGCAAGGGAGGCGGCGCGAACCCCGCTCAAGATCGGCGGTGGGCAATTCGCGGGCAAGGGGAGCAACGATTGATGGCTGAGGCAGACTTCGACCTGTTCGTGATCGGCGGCGGCTCGGGCGGCGTGCGT
>CAZLHQ010000065.1:0-17162 GCA_964559355.1 uncultured Hyphomicrobiaceae bacterium | reverse complement strand
GACCGACGCCGATGTCGACGGCGCGCACATCGCTTCGCTGCTGATTACGTTTTTCTACCAGGAGATGCGGCCGCTGATCGAGAACCGCCACCTGTTCCTCGCCGTGCCGCCGCTCTACCGTTTGTCTGTCAAAGGCGAGGTCGTCTATGCGCGCGACGACAAGCATCGCGAACAGTTGCTCGCCACCACGTTCAAAGGCAAGAAGCCCGAGATCACGCGCTTCAAGGGCCTGGGCGAGATGGATTTCAAGGACTTGAAACAGACCACGATGGATCCGTCGCGGCGCCAGCTGTTGCGCATCGAGATCGGCGAGGGCGAGCAGAGCGAAATTGCCGACGCCGTCAACGCGCTGATGGGCTCCAAGCCCGAAGCCCGCTTCCGCTTCATTCAGGACCGCGCGGCGTTTGCCAAGGACCTCGACGTCTGACGCGGCTGGGCGGATCGGCGGGGCGGAATGCCGCCTTGGATTTGGATCACCCTGTGCCGTTCGAATTTTTGTGAACGGGAAACCGTCGAGCGCAGTCATCCAAGCGGGCCTGCCGCGGGTATATGTTTCAACCATGCGCTGCTGCGGACGTCGCTACGGACCCGCACTGGGCATGGGATGAAACAGCCCCCGACAGGAGTTCACCCCATGAAGACGTTCATCATCGCCGCCGCAGCAGTCCTTTCCCTCACCGCACTGACCGCTACCGCGAACGCCGACACGTTCACCGTACATGGCATCTGGGACCAATACTGGGCCGACAAGAGCGGCAAGTAAGCCAGCTCACACGCATCGGCAATTTTTCATTTTTGCAAAAATGCAGCGGGCGGGAACACTCAAGATGTATCCCGCCCGGAGTTGCATAGCGCTTGCGCAGACGCGAAGCCCGATCGACTCCCGTCTTCTCAGGACTTTTGCTGCGGCACGCCCTTGACCGAGATGCCGCGCCGCGAATCCGCGATATGCCGCGCAATGCCGGCAGCATCGTTGACGTCCGCGTTCTCCAGTGTCGCATCGTCGACATGCGCCGCATTGCCTTGCGGCGTGTAGGCGGGTCCCAGCACGTCGACAATGGTCGGGTGGCCAGCGCTCTTGCGCCACGACCAGCCTTCGACGACCAAGCCCTTTTCTGCATACTCGGGATCACCCAGCAAGAACGCATGCAGCTGCTTCAACTTGTAGTGCGGCACGGATGCGAACAGGTGATGCGGCAAGTGGTAATCCATGCCCCATGGGAAGATTGCATAGCGGGCGAACGGGTTGACGAGGAAGATGCGGCTGTTGGTGTAGCGGCCGCGATCCGCATTGCCGTGCTGCAGCCACTCACGCAGGATCATGAACAGCGGGAACGTGGTGAACAGCGGCAGCAGCCAGAACAGCAGGTAATAGCCCCACACCGGAGCATTCGCGAGATATTCGCCCGCTGTCAGCGCCGCATAGACAATCGTCAAATAGATGATGCGGCCGAGCGCGGTGGCCTTGTGCGAGATCACCGGGTTGATGCGGCTTTGAGGAAACTCGGCCTCGGGCAGCCGCCAGTAATAGACGCCGACCGCAACCGCGGCAGCCACGAGCACAGCGAGCGCGATCGACACCATGGTGCCGAGTGGCAAGCCGCCATACCGGCCCAGCGCGATGATCGGGATCAGCACGAACGGCATGCCGACCGCGAACAGTACGCCGACACGAATAGCCCATGGCGTGCCCTTGCGGTCGGGATCGGCGTAAGGGTTGGTATCGACGCCGAGCGCCGAATAGCGCGCACGCGCGATGATGTAGGACACCAGCAGCACGGGATTGAGCTGCTTGACGATGGCGATCAACAGATCGATGTGGGCGATCGGAAAATCGAGCCAGTGACCGCTGTCCTTCGCCTGATCGAAGTTGGGATCGCGCTCGGGATCGTTGACGAACTGATGATGCGCGAGGTGATGCAGACGGAAGGCATAGGTCGAGGTGTAGATCGGAAATGCCGCCAGCCAATCCGACGCCAGCTCGTTGAGCTTCTTGTCATCGAACAGCATGTAGTGCGTCGCCTCGTGTATGGCGCCGCCAAATTGATGCTGGGAGGCTCCCATGATGATGACGCTGAGCGCCGCCACCGGCACGTTCCACCACCACGACATTCCTGCGGCGGCTATCGCCGAAAACGCCGACAGCGCCGCTGCAATCGTCGTCGCCATCACCAGATAGACGAAAGCCAGATGCAGGAAGTTGGTGGAATTATCGCGCGCTTTGAGGCGCTGGATTTCGCCCGATCTCGCCTTGCGGGGATCGTCGTCCACCGGCATCGGCACAACTCTCGTTTCGAGACTCGACATGACACACGTTCCTCGAATGACTAACCAAGTGTTGTTCGCCGCTTTTGTCGTCCGCCATTACCGCAGCATCGCGACCGAACTTTGCCGCCGAGCGCGGCGGGGGCTCCACTCACCTTTGGAGCATTCGATGAGGTGCGCACGATCAGGTGCGCACAAACAGACCGCCCGAGTAGAAAGCAGTTCACGGTTCAGCGATATGGGTCTGGCAGACAACCCAAAATCAAATAACACGACCTACCTGTTGTCAGACCCGTCAATTAGGCGCAACCGCAACCACGCCAACTGGGTTAATCGGCCGCAAACAAACGTGCCAAAGAGCTGACGCAGATCACGCAACGGTCACGCAACACCCCGCAGCGCATGCCGCAGACGTGTTGCATGTGTTGCATTCGTGCTGAATGGAGCCATCACTGCAACCTTGAGGCGCAGCGCAACGACCGCTAATTGCCGTTGGTCAATCGGCCGGATGTCGGTTCAACCCGCTACGAAGCGGTAGGCCGCATCCTTTTTCTCGACCCGGCCCATGCCTGGAAACGGCAGATGGTAACCAATGATGCGCGCCTTGTCGGCGGCGAGGCGATCAAGCAGCTTCTTCCTCGTCTCCACGGCCTGCTCGGGCACATGATCCGCGGCAGGGCGCCACTCTGGATGCGCAAATGAAATCACCGGATGGGTGAGCGCATCACCCAGCACGATCAGCGTTTCACCCCCGCCAGAAACCTCGAGCGACATGTGCCCCTGTGTATGGCCGGGAGTGTCGAACACGCGGACCCCCGATACGATCTCCTGTCCGGCCTTGATGCGCTCGGCCTTGGCCTCGATGCCCTTGATGTTGCGTCGCGCCGCCGCCACGAACGTCACGCGATCGGCCGGAATCCCCTTCTCGGCGTTGTCCGACACCCAGTAGTCCCACTCCGCCGCGCCCATCAGATGCGCAGCATTGGGGAAGCGCGGATTCTCCTCGAAGTCGTCGAGCGCACCCCACAAATGATCAGGGTGCCCGTGCGTGAAGACCACTTTGGTGACTTGATCGGGCGCTATTCCTGCCGCTTCCAGATTGGTGAGCAACTTGCCCGTGGTCGGCATGAAATTCGGACCGGCGCCAGTGTCGATCAAAATGAGTTCCTTGCCGGCCCGGATCAGCGTCACGTTGGTCGGAGGCTGCGCCATTTCGCCAGTGACACCGGCCGCCGCGTTCGCAGCAACAAGTTCGGCGGGAGGCGCATCGGGTGCGGCCAAGCGCGCTGGCAGCATCATGTGTCCATCCGACACGACGATGATCTCGAGATCACCGAGCTTGAACTTGTGCGAGGTTGCCGCCTTATCCAGCGCCGATGACGGGCGTGGAGCCAGACCAGGCAGCAGGCCCGCAACCGCGCAGCCGGCCAGAGCGCCAGCCCCGGCCAACACAGTGCGGCGTGAGGAAAGCAGCGTGCCGGACGTTGAATTTGATTTGCGCGAGACTGTGGTCACGACTGCGTCCTCCGAATGAATATCCTCTTGCGGCCGTTGGGCACCCGACCGTAGACGACCACATTGCATTCGAATGCTCCCGAGCGCAATTGCGCTCGGCTGCGGAAAGACCGCTTTGCGCCAGCGGCAAGGGTCTTGGCTGCGATGGTAGATTCACTTGTCCATGCTGCGTGTGTGATCGCCACTGGCGACAGGGCTAGCCTGTCCGCGCACCAGGGGAGCCTGGTCGCGCGCACATTTGTGTGTGCCGTAACGTCCCTTCGCCTTCGTCAATTCCCTTCGTCAATTCAGCGTCGGTGCAACATCGACGAGGCCACGTCACCCCAGCCATCAGGGAGCATCACACCATGTCATCCGCACGAGCCCTTGGCGCCGAATTCATCGGCACCTTCGCCCTCGTCACCGCAACCTGCGGCTCCGCATTGTTCTCGGCCCCATCGGGCGGAGGGCTGGTCGGCGTCGCGATCGCCATCGGCCTATCGGTATTGATGATGGCCTACGCTGTTGGTCATATCTCTGGTGGTCATTTCAATCCGGCCGTGACCTTGGGCCTCGTTGCTGGTGGCCGCTTCGATGCGGCGAAGGCGCCCGGCTACATCATCGCCCAGGTGCTGGGCGGCGTTGCCGCGGCCGCCATCTTCTCTGTGATCCTGAGCGGCTACCTCGGAGGCGGCAAGGTCACCTTCAATACCTTCGAGGCGATCTCCAACAACTTCGGTGGCCCAGGCGGGTTCTCGATGATGTCAGTGGCGTTGATGGAGGTGGTCATCACCGCGCTGTTCCTGATCGTCATCATGGGCGCGACGTCAAAGGCGGCTCCATCCGGCTTTGCACCGCTGGCGATCGGCGTTGCGCTGATGGTGCTGCACCTCGTCTCGATACCCGTCACCAATGCCTCGCTGAACCCCGCGCGATCGACCGCCCCTGCCCTGTTCGCGACCGGCACCGCGCTGTCGCACCTGTGGCTGTTCTGGGTGGCGCCGATCCTGGGTGGCATCATCGGCGGGCTCGTTGCACGCTGGCTACAGGACGAGTAGAACGCCACGTATCCCGCACGCAACTGGCCGTTTTTTGAGCGGATGGGTCGCGTAATGTAGCCCGTCCGCTTTCTTGTTCAAACTGGCGTGCGGCGAAATGGTCATGACGTGCTGCGACGGGAGAACATGCGGGTTATCGTTCCAGCTGTGTTGCAGAAGTGACAAGCGTGATGGCCTGCCCCACAGTGTCCAGGCTGACACCGTGATCGGATCAGGTCATGATCGACACCAGGAAACGGCACCTCACACGACGGTCAGCGGGCGCGCTGTCAATTCCTCTGGCAATGCTGGGGGCCGCCGCTGCATCGCTCGTCACCCTCACCGCAGTCGCCGCCCAGAGCGACCCGCATGCGATCTACGAGACGCGATGCGCGGCCTGTCACGAGCCGCATGCGCGCGAGTTCGCTCGAAAGTCACTCGAACTGAAAGACGGCCGCGTACTCCTGAAGGGCACAGGCACGGGGCTGTCAGAGTTCCTACAGAAGCATCCGCACCGCCCGCTGTCGAAGGAGGATGCCGACCTCCTCGACCGCCAACTCGCCGCCATGCTGCAATCGGGCTTCCTTTTTCAAGAGAAATGCATCGTATGCCACGATCGCGCCGTCAGCTTCGCTCGCCTCAACTTGATCGAACGCGACGGCGTATTGAAGGGGCGATACACGGATCGTGATATCGCCGAATTCCTGCGCGGCCACGGTCGCCTCACCGCCGAGGAAGCCGACACCATTCTTGTCATGCTGAGGCGGCAGCTGCACCACTGAATGGCGTGACACGCTGAGTCATGCTGCAAGCCATGAACGCAACTCTCTCGTCACCGCGTCCGGCGCCTCGATGGGCGACAAGTGGCCCGATCCGGGTATGACTGCGAGTCGACTCGCTGTAATCGCGGCGGCCATCTCCTCAGCGAGCAGCGGCGGCGTCAGTTGATCTTGGGCGCCGACCAGCACCAGTGTCGGGCAGGCAATGGCCGACAATGAGGACCGACTGTCGATCCGGCCAGCGATAGCCGTCTGCTGGCGGGCAAAGCCGTCCGCACCGGTCGCTGCCGCCATGGCGAGGAACTCCGACTGCAGACCGCCATCTTCAGCGCGCGACGGAGCGACAAGCTTGGGATACATTTCGCGGGCCGGCACCTCGATGCCCTTCTTCTGCGCGATCGCCACGAGCCGGAAGCGGTTTTCGGTCTGCTCGGGTAGGTCGGGACGGGCGCTGGTATCAAGCAGCGCGAGCCGCTCAACCCGCTCGGGCGCCTGGCGCATGATCTCCAGCGCCACGTATCCGCCCATCGACAGGCCGGCCAGCGCAAAGCGCTCGGGTGCGGCTGCCAGCACGTCCGCCGCAATCGCGGCCATGGTGTCCGAGCGCGTATGGTCAGCCGGGTGAACGCTCACCTCCCCAGCCAGCGCGGCAATCTGCGCGGCGTAGAGGTCTTGCGTGCAAAGAAGACCGGGAATTAGCAGCAAATGCCGCGTCTGCATGTCCGCCCGCCGCGATCGCTCGCGCCTCCCGATCCGCCACCTAATTGCATTTACATCACATGTGTCCGCTTGTCCGCGGCCATCTGACACAATATCCGCAGTCTGAACCGCTTTCGCTTGCATTCTGAGGTGGGCTGTGTCAGCAGAAACTTGGCGTGAGCGCAGGGGCTCGAGAGCTTACCTCTCATATAAATTTGTCCCTTTTCGACGCCCAATTCCGTTAGTTTTGCAGCATACGGCACTGCTCTCCCCTGCGCTTTGTCCAACGATCACGCGCTCCCGGCATCGGCCGGAGGTGGCGTTTGAATGATCGTGACGAAGATGGAGAGGATCACTTTTGACCGACAAGACGTTCGCTGAGCTTGGGCTCAGCCCGAAGGTGATGGCCGCGATCGAAGCATCGGGCTACACCAAGCCGACGCCTATTCAGGCCGATGCCATTCCCGTTGCGTTGACCGGACGCGACATACTCGGCATCGCTCAGACCGGGACCGGCAAGACCGCGGCTTTCACCATGCCGATGATCTCGCGGCTCGAAACCGGGCGCGCCCGTGCCCGCATGCCGCGCTCGCTCATTCTTGCGCCAACGCGCGAGCTTGCTGCACAGGTGGCGCAGAGCTTCGAGAAATACGGCGTCAATCACAAGCTGTCGGTGGCTCTGCTGATCGGCGGCGTATCGATGGACGATCAGGTCAAAAAGCTCGACCGCGGCGTCGACGTTCTGATCGCGACACCGGGGCGCCTGCTCGATCACTTCGGTCGCGGCCGCGTCATGTTGATGGGCGTCGAAATCCTCGTCATCGACGAGGCCGACCGGATGCTCGACATGGGTTTCATTCCCGATATCGAGAAGATCTGCCGCCTGCTTCCGCCCAAGCGCCAGACGCTGTTCTTCTCCGCCACGATGCCGCCCGAGATCACGCGGCTCGTCAACCAGTTCCTCAAAGAGCCGGTGCGCATAGAGGTGGCCAAGCCCGCCACCACCGCCAAGACGATCACGCAGAAAATGCGCTTCTGCGCGAATGGCGAGGACTGGGCCAAGCGCGATGAGCTGCGCCAGCTGATGCGCGCCGAAGACGTGCGTAACGCCATCATCTTCTGCAATCGCAAACGCGATGTGGCGATCCTGCTCAAATCGCTTTTGAAGCATGGCTTCAACGCCGGCGCGCTGCACGGCGACATGGACCAGAAGAGCCGCATGGAGACGCTCGACAAGTTCCGTTCGGGCGAAATCAAGTTCCTGGCGGCCAGTGACGTCGCCGCACGCGGACTGGATATTCCTGACGTCAGACATTTCTTCAACTAAGACCTGCCTTGGCATCCCGACGACTACGTCCACCGCATCGGCCGCACCGGCCGTGCAGGAAAGCAGGGCGCCGCCACGTCGCTGGTCACGCTCGACGACATCAAACTGCTCAAGGACATCGAGAAGATCACCGGCGACGTGCCGGAGTGGATCGGCGATGCACCGACCGAGACCGAAATGGAGGACGCCGGCCGGCGCAAGCGCGGCCGTGGCGGCCGTGGCGGCAAACCGGTAAGCAGCAGCGGCCGCCCGCCGCGCCGCGATGGCGCCCGCCCCGATCGCGGCGAGCGTCGCGAGGAACGATCTGGCGAGCGGCCTCATCGTCCCCGCCAGCAACCGGCCGCGCCACTCGAATCCGGCGCGGCAGCCCCGATTGCGGCAAGCGAAATTCCTGGCATCGGCGAGCAGCCCGATGTCTCCTTTGACCATATCGCGGACATGCCGGCCGCAGTCGGTGTTGCCCATGCAGAGCCTGCTCAGGCGACCGAAGAAGGGGCGCGTCGCCGACGCCGCCGAGGCGGCCGTGGTCGCAACAAGGGTCGCGAGGCCGACGGCAGCACGATCAGCAGCGCACATCCGGCAGATGCCGCCCACGAGGAGGCTCGCACAACTCCATCGGCTTCCCAGCCACGCGATGAGCGCGCAGCACCACCCCAGACGCCCGCACCCCGGCCACAACGCGAAATCCGGGAACCGCAGCGCGATGCACCCCCCCGGCACGCGGAGGCCCGGCCCACCGCACGGCCACAACCGGCGGCGCACCAGCCGTCCGCTCAAGCGTCTGCACCATCGGAGCGGCGTGCCCATTCCCATGCGCGCGAGAACGATCGCACGCGCGGCGCCGCGCAGGGGTTTGCCGACAACGTGCCGGCGTTCCTGCGCCGGCCCGTTCCCAAGCGCCAGAAGGTGGCGAGCGAGTAGTTCACGCACACCGCACGAAGTTCTGCGATCGATAACGCCGGGGCGACGCCGCTTCGGCGTTGACGCCTGTGGAGTCGGTCGGACCGGTTACGCGCCGGATGGCGGCCGGCAAACCAGCGTGACGCCGTGTCGCGACGTCACCTCATAGGCCAAATGGGCGATTGACCCGCTGTTCACGATTGGCGATCAGGGCGGCGCAATCGCGCGCCTTTGCCGTATCCAAGAGGATTGAGCTCCGCCATGCCCTCCACACCCGGAATGCCGCTGTCACGTCCCAAGGACAAGATCAAAATCCTGTTGCTCGAAGGCATTTCCCAAACGGCCGTGGATGCACTGACGGCGGCTGGTTACGCCAATGTCGAGCGGCACATGAAAGCGCTGGAAGGCGAGGCTCTGCGCGATGCTCTCAAAGGCGTCAGCATGGTCGGCATTCGATCGCGCACCCAGTTGACGAAAGAGGTGCTGGACCATCAGCGCTCCCTCATCGCCATCGGTTGCTTCTCTGTCGGCACCAATCAGGTTGCACTCGAGTTCGCACGCGACATCGGATTGCCGGTGTTCAACGCGCCGTTTGCCAACACGCGATCGGTGGCGGAGCTGACCATTGCCGAAATCATCATGCTGTTCCGCCGCGTCTATCCGAAATCCGTCTCTGCGCACCTGGGTGGATGGCAGAAGACGGCGGTGGGCGCGACCGAGGTGCGCGCCAAGACGCTCGGGATCGTCGGCTATGGCAACATCGGCAGCCAACTCGCGGTGCTGGCCGAGGCGATCGGCATGCGTGTGATCTATTACGATCACACCGAAAAGCTGCGTCACGGCAACGTCGAGCCAACCGATACGCTTGCCGAGCTGCTGGCGCGATCGGACGTCGTCTCCCTGCATCTGCCGCAAACTCCCGAGACCAAAGGCATGATCGGCGAGGCGCAGATCCGCGCCATGAAGAAGGGGGCCTATCTCATCAACAACGCGCGCGGCACCATTGTCGATATCCCGGCTCTGGCTGCGGCTCTGAAGGACGGACACTTGGCGGGCGCCGCCATCGACGTCTTCCCCGTCGAGCCCAAATCGAACAACGACAAGTTCGTCTCGCCTTTGCAGGGCCTCGACAACGTCATCCTGACACCGCACGTCGGCGGCTCGACGGAGGAGGCGCAAGAGCGGATCGGCTCGGAAGTCGCCAAGAAGTTCATCGAATATTCCGACGTGGGCTCCACCGTCGGCGCCGTCAACTTCCCGCAGGTGCAGCTGACGCCGCGCGCGCACGGCACTCGCTTCATACAGGTGCAGCGCAATCTGCCTGGCGAGCTGCAGCGTTTGAACGAGGTGTTCGCCAAGCACAAGGTCAACATTTCCGCTCAGTACTACCAGACCGACGGCGAGATCGGTTACGTGGTTCTCGACTGCGACGACCTGCTGTCGGGCGCGCGCGACATCCTGGCCGAAATTCGCGCCATGCCCGGTACGATCCGTGCTCGGCTGCTGTATCGCAAGCTCTGACCTTGCGGATGCGTTGTGAGCCCCCATTTGCAGTTGAGCAACCTCGCAATGCGTGAACGCGCATGTGCGCTTCTCGGCAATGCTGGAAGGAAGGCTCGATCATGTCTGTAAGCGTGCGGCCGCTCGTCAAAAGCTTCTATGACGCCAAGACCGGCTCCGTTCAGTACGTCGCCTCCTGTCCGCGCACCCGCAAGGCGGTGATCATCGACCCCGTCTGGGACTTCGACGAGAAGGCCGCCCGCACCTGCACGGCCAACGCCGACGAGATCATCGCCTATGTGCGCGACATGAGCCTCGACGTGGTTTGGATTCTCGATACCCACCCGCATGCCGACCACTTCTCGGCCGCGCCCTACCTCAAGAGCAGGCTTGGCGCCCCCACCGCAATCGGCGAACACGTCGTGAAGGTGCAGAAGCTCTGGCAGAAGATCTATAATCTCGCCCCGGACTTCCCTACCGATGGGTCACAATGGGACCGGCTTTGGAAGGACGGCGACACGTTCAAGGTCGGCGATCTATCCGTTGGAGTCATGCATTCACCGGGGCATACGCTCGCCTCCATCACCTATGTGATCGGCGATACGGCATTCGTTCACGACACACTCATGATGCCGGATTCCGGCACGTCACGCGCCGACTTCCCAGGAGGCAGCGCCGCCGACCTGTATCGCAGCCTGCAGCGCATTCTGGAACTGCCGGGCGATACGCGACTGTTCGTCGGCCACGACTATGGCCGCGACGGCAGAAAGCCGATGTGGGAGAGCACGGTGCGCGAAGAGCGTGCCACCAACATCCATCTCAAGGGCTCAATCTCGCAAGCCGAGTTCGTGCGTATCAGGGAATCGCGTGATGCCGAGCTGCCGCTGCCCCATCTCATGCTCTATGCCCTACAGGTGAACATCCGTGGCGGGCGCCTGCCCGATGCCGATAGCAACGGCGTGTCCTATCTGCGCATACCGATGAACCAGTTCGCAGGACCCTCGGCCGTGTGCGGCAGTTAATGTAGCGCGCCGATAATCGCGCACCACCAGACATCAAGCGCGCGTGCGATTCTTGCCCCGCAACAGCATGCGCTTCAGCACACTGTCACGATGAACGTAGTGGTGCCAAAGCGCAGCGACGACATGCAGCAGCACCATGAGCATCAGCAAGTGCGCCGAGATGGCGTGCACGTTCGCGATCAGCTCCTGCGCCTCCTTGTTCTGAAACATCGCCCACGTCGGCACCGGCACGAGCCCCAGGAACTTCACTTCCAGCGCCGGTTGGCGCGCTCCCGCCAGCATCCAGCCGGCGACAATGGTGACGAAGGTTGCGATGTAGAGCCCGATGTGAGCGATGCCCGCAAGCTTTTTTTCCCAGTCGGGACTTTTCGCAGGCAACATTGGGATCTTGTTTGCAAGCCGCCACAGATAGCGGCCCAGCATCCACACGGCCAGCGTCGCACCGGTGGCGGCGTGCAAATGAAGTTGCGCCGTTTCTGCCGCGCGATCGTGCTCGTACCACTCCTCGATGACGAGGCCATGGAAATACAAAAATAGGATCATCGCCGCGGCAACCCAATGCAGGATGCGCGCGGGCGTACCCCAATAGAAGGCGGTGTTGAAGATCACCCTGAGTGGCCCCCGTCGTTGTCGTGCGCACCAAACCCGCTGATCCGCCCCTCCGGTCTTGATCGCAAACAAGCTGCAATCAAGCCCGCCTCACACCAACTTCAACCCTTGATCGCTCCGAGCTTTTCGGCGCTGGCGGGCACGAGGTTGACGCTCTCGCCGCAGCCACACGCGCTCTGCTGGTTGGGATTGTTGAAGACGAAGCCAGAGGACAGCTTGTCCATCTTGTAATCCATCTCCGTACCGATCAAGTAAAGAATCGCGGATGGATCGATGAGAATGCGCGCGCCATCCTGCTCGACCACCTCGTCGAGCTTTTCGATCTTGTCCGCCCAGCTCATCGAATATTCCATGCCGGCGCAGCCGCCCTTCTTCACGCCGATGCGAAGCCCGGCCACGTCGCCGCCCTTCGACGCCATAATGGCCTTGATGCGCGCGGCGGCGGCGTCCGTCATCGACATCACCTTGGGCTTAGTGCGGGTCGTGGTCATGGCGTCTACTTTCTCGAGAGAGTGCAACCGATGTCATGAGATATGGGGAGCCGGGCAGGGATTTTCACCACACCGCAACCGGGTAGCTCAGAACATGTTGAGTGCGACCCGGGCTTCATCCGACATGCGGCTCGTCTCCCAGGGCGGTTCGAACACGAGCGTCACTTTCACCTCGCCGATGCCGGGTACCGAACGCACCGCGTTCTCTACCCATTGCGGCATCTCGCCGGCCACCGGACAGCCCGGCGCGGTTAGCGTCATGTCGATGTCGACGTTGCGCTCGTCCGACACGTCAATGCGATAGATGAGCCCCAGCTCGTAGATGTCGGAGGGAATCTCCGGGTCATAGACCGTCTTCAGCGCCGCGATGATGTCGGCGGTGATCTGTTCGAGCTGCTCCACCGACAGGGCCGAGCCGGGCACCGGCGTGCCGCCCTCCGCCACCGAGGGAGCCTTACTGTCGCCCGCGACCGGTTGTGCTGCCTGCTGCGCTGACGGCACGATGAAGTCGCGCGGCGCATACATGCTGCGCGGCTGCTCCATGGCAAAGCCGCTATTGTCTGCGGGACGCCGGTTGGGGATGACCGGCGGCTCGGTTTCAACGGTCGCTGGGTTGGCCGGCGCTGTGCTCATGGCAACCTCCTTGCTCTTTTCGGTCATGCGAACATTTCGTGCGCACGGATCAGCGCATCCGCCAGCGCATCGACCTCACTTTTGGTGTTGTACATCGCGAATGAGGCGCGGCACGTCGCCGTCACGCCCAATCGCTCCATCAACGGTTGCGCGCAGTGGTGGCCGGCGCGCACGGCAACTCCGGAACGGTCGATCAGCGTCGAAACGTCATGCGGGTGAAGGCCATCGACCGTGAACGAGACGATCGCTCCTTTGCCCGGCGCACGCCCGTATATCTTCAGCCAGTTGAACTCCGACAGGCGCTGGTGGGCATAATCGCGCAGCTCGTTCTCGTGCCGCTGGATGCGCTCGCGTCCGACCTGCATCATGTAGTCGAGCGCCGCGCCCAGACCGACCGCCTCGACGATTGCCGGTGTTCCCGCCTCGAACTTGTGCGGGGGATGACCATACGTAATGCGATCGACGCTCACCGCCTCGATCATCTCGCCGCCGCCTTCATAGGGCGGCATCGCGTCCAGGTGCTTGCGTTTGGCGTAGAGCACGCCGATGCCCGACGGGCCATACGTCTTGTGGCCGGTGAAGACATAGAAATCGCAGTCGAGATCCTGCACGTCGACCGGCATGTGGACGGCGGCCTGGCTACCGTCGACGAGCACGGGCACGCCGCGTTCATGAGCGATGCGGATCACCTCTTTCACCGGGACCACCGTGCCCAGCACGTTCGACATCTGGGTGATGGCGACCATCTTGGTGCGCGGCGTGATCAGGCGGGCAAACTCATCGAGCAGGAATTCGCCACTGTCGCTCACCGGCGACCACTTGAGAACGGCCCCACGGCGCTCGCGATGATAGTGCCACGGCACGATGTTGGAGTGATGCTCCATGATCGACAGCACGATCTCGTCGTCCTCGCCGATCACCATGCCGCCGAACGACTGCGCCACGAGATTGATGGCGCCTGTGGCGTTGCGGGTGAAGATGATCTCATCGGTCGTGGGCGCGTTGAGAAAGCGGCGAGCGGATTCACGTGCGTCCTCGAACTTTGCAGTCGCCGTGTTGGACAGATAGTGCAGTCCGCGATGCACATTGGCGTATTCGAAGCGATAGGCATGATCCATCGCCTCCAGCACCGACGTCGGCTTCTGCGCGGACGCGCCATTGTCGAGATAGACGAGCGGCTTGCCATGAACCTCGCGATAAAGGATCGGGAAATCGGCGCGAATCCGCTCGACGTCATATGCGTCGGCGGCAAGGCCGTGGTCGCCCGAGCTTCTCTCGCGGGTTTGTATCGTCATTGTGGAGCCCATTCCGTCAATCTCATCAAGCCTGCCGTCGCAAGTTCAAAGCTATGGACTGCTGTCTCAAGAACCGGCCGACGAGTTGGCAAGCCAGGTCAAGGCCTCGCTCATCAACGCATCGCGCAGCTCGTCATGCTCGACCTTGTCGATCGCCTCGCCGATGAACGATTGAATCAGCAGCGCGCGCGCTTCGCCGAGCGGAATGCCGCGGGCACGCAGATAGAACAGCAAATCCTCGTCGATCGCCGCCGACGTCGAGCCGTGACCGCAGACGACGTCGTCTGCATAGATCTCGAGCTCCGGCTTGCTGTCGAACTCGGCGTCCTCCGACAGCATCATCGCCTGCGCCATCTGCTTGCCGTCGGTCTTCTGTGCATCGGGCCGCACGATCACCTTGCCCTGGAAGATGCCGCGCGCGTGATGATCGAGCACGCCCTTGAACAGCTCGCGGCTCTCGCCATGGCCGACCGCATGATCGACTGTTAGTGTCGTATCGACGTGCTCGCCGTGACGCGCCAGGAAGGCGCCCGAGAGATCGAGTTTTGCTCCCTCGCCGGCAAACGTGGCGCGAATCTGGTTGCGCGCGAGACCGACGCCAGCGGTGTACTGGAAGCCCCGGTAGGTCGAATCCTTGCCAAGCGTGACGATCCAATTGGCGAGATGGGAGACGGCGCCAGCATCGCTCGTCATCTTGACGTGGCCCACACGCGCGCCCTCACCCACGGTGATCTCGCTGACGCTATTCGTCTGGCCGGCCTTGGTCGAGCCCGGCACCATCACAAAGATTTCCGCGATCGTCAGTTCGGCACCGTCGCCAACGCGGATGATGTTGCGCGCGGTGGCGAGCTTGGCCTCGTTGCCAGAACGCACATGCACGATCAGCAGTGGCGCTTGGAGTTTGGCTCCCGCCGCGACATCGACGATCGCACCATCGGTCACATAGGCGGCATTGAGCGCCAGCAGTGCATTGGAACCACGGTCGTCGCCGCCCATGATGAACGCCGGACCGCCGTCGGCCGATGTCAACGCATCCGACAGCGGCGTCACGGAGATGGCGTCTAGCCCGGCGAGGTTCGACAGCTCCTTGCGATAACGGCCATTGACCATGACGAAGCGCGGGGCCGCATCAATTCGCCCAACCGCACCCAGCGCCACGATCACGTCGGCGATCGTCACCTTGGTCTCATCGCCGATCGCCGCCGGCTGCACATCCTTCATGATGTTGCGCAGGTCGGTGTACTTCCACTCCTCGATCCGCCGATGCGGCAGGCCGACAGCCGCAAACTTGCCCAGCGCCTCCTGACGCCGCGCCGCCACGTCCGAACCGCCAGGCAACTGCCCCGACACCTGATCGAAGGCTTCCGTCAGTGTCGTTTCGACCTTGGTCTTCATTACTGCCACGTTCATCGTGCGCCTCCCGAGCGCTTCAGATGCCACCGGTATTTATGCGGAAGCAGACCCTGTCAGGCCGCGTCCTTCTGGAATTCGGCGTAGCCCGACTGCTCGAGCTCGAGCGCCAACTCCTTGCCGCCCGACTTTTGAATCTTGCCATAGGCGAGAACATGCACGCGGTCGGGCACGATGTGGTCGAGCAGGCGCTGATAGTGCGTGATGACGAGGAAGCTGCGGTCGGGCGCGCGCAATGCGTTCACACCTTGGGCGACTAGTTTCAGGGCGTCGATGTCGAGGCCGGAGTCGGTCTCGTCGAGCACCGCGAGCGCCGGCTTCAGCATCGCCATCTGCAACACTTCGTTGCGCTTCTTCTCGCCGCCGGAGAAGCCGACATTGACGGCGCGTTTGACCATCTCGTCGCTCATCGAGAGTTTTTCACGCTCTTCCTTGAAGCGCTTCAGGAAGGTGACGGCGTCGAGCTCGGGCTCCCCGCGGGCCTTGGCTTGCGCGTTCAGGGCGGTGCGCAGGAAGTTGATGGTCGTGACGCCTGGAATTTCGACAGGATATTGCAGGGCAAGGAAGATGCCGGCGGCGGCGCGCTCTTCGGCTTTCATTTCCAAAAGATCGCGGCCGCGGAAGGTGACACTGCCCGAGGTGACGTTATAGCCTTCGCGGCCGGCCAAGACGTAGGACAGCGTCGACTTGCCCGAGCCGTTGGGACCCATGATCGCGTGGACTTCGCCCGCGCCTATTGAAAGCGTCAGGCCCTTTAGGATTCTCTTGCCGTCGACCGTAACGTGCAGGTCCTTGATCTCAAGCATCGTAGTCGCCTCTGTAGGGGCCGATTTCGCGCCCCGGTCTGCGGCGGCGGAACAGGTTCGAGATGTACCAGGTCACGGCAGAGATCAGGCCGACGACGACCGCGACGATGAAGAGCGTCGACGCCACCACAGCGACCAGCGCAAAGACGGCAATTCCGATTGCAACGACCGCTATCGCCGCGAGCCAACCGCTCAACGTCGTCGGGCGTGCACGGTCCCAATTGATGTAGATGCGCGGCATGTCACGCGGATCGCTCATCCGACGCTTCCTTCCAGACTGACGCCGATCAGTTTTTGCGCTTCGACGGCGAATTCCATCGGCAGGTTCTGAAGCACGTCCCGGCAGAAGCCGTTGACGATCAGCGTGACGGCCTCTTCGGCGGGGATGCCGCGCGAGAGGCAATAGAACAGCTGATCGTCGCCGATCTTCGAGGTCGTGGCTTCGTGTTCGAAATGCGCGGTCGGATTGCGCGCTTCGATATAGGGCACGGTGTGCGCGCCGCATTTCGAACCGATCAGAAGCGAGTCACACTGCGTATAGTTGCGCGCGTTCTCTGCCCTCGCGTGGGCGCTGACGAGACCGCGATAGGTGTTCTGGGCGTGGCCTGCCGAAATGCCTTTCGAAATGATGCGCGAGCGTGTGTTCTTGCCCAGGTGCACCATCTTCGTACCGGTGTCGGCCTGCTGGTGGTTGTTGGCGATGGCGATCGAGAAGAACTCGCCGACGGATTCGTCGCCACGCAGGATGCAGCTTGGGTACTTCCACGTGATCGCGGAGCCGGTTTCGACTTGCGTCCAGCTGATCTTGGAGCGCGCGCCCCGGCAGTCGCCGCGTTTGGTCACGAAATTGTAGATGCCGCCCCTGCCCTGCTCGTCGCCGGGATACCAATTCTGC
>CAZLHQ010000064.1:0-17242 GCA_964559355.1 uncultured Hyphomicrobiaceae bacterium | reverse complement strand
CGATGCGCGGATTATACTTGTAGGCCGCCGACAATGCCTGCCGCAGCGTTTCGGCATGCGCGCTCGTCGTTGCACAAGGCACCACCGCGACACACGCTGTTAGCAGCGCAGCAAGGCGCATGATGTAGCCAGGCGACGTGCGCAAGGAGATTTCGTGCAGGCAGAAGTGATTATGCCGGGGCGCTTGCGCCGTCGTTGTCCTGGCTGTTCGTCGGAGCAAGGCGGTTCATCCCCATAGCCGATTGCTGATGTCACAAGTCTCTGCGCCAGCGCCATCGATGCGCCAAACAATTTGGAATGCGATCCGCACACGATGGCCAAAGCGCCGCCGACAAGTGCAAGACAAACCCTGCTGCTGCTTGGTTCGCGCTGGAAGCTGCGACTGCGAGGTGTGAACGCGGAAATATCGACTCAAATTTCTCGAAGGCTCTCTTGAGACGGAACTGTGATTCGCGCTGTGCGTCCAGGCGAAGTGCAGCTGCGTGCTCGATTCGTGATTGCACTGCGGCACAACAGGCGCAGCACCGATCGTGGTCTGCGTCCAATGCCACAGATGAACCGACACCTGGGCAGCGGGCGCGGGTGCGTGAGTTGCTTCGTCACACCGCAAGACAGTTGTTACGATACGGCGTCAATTGCGGAATTCGGCAGCCCCGCATGCATCGGTGACGAGCGCGGTTTCGCATGACGCGAAGAGAGTTCTTCGATCTGCGTCGAGAAGACCAGCTGCAACGAAAGTGAGCGTTGCAGTGCAACGGATGCGAGACCTTCCTGGTTCGTGTGTTGCGTGTTGCTCGTTGCGTGCAACGTGAGTGCGAAAGCTTGCGGACTTTGAGTCTCCCTTCGACGATCGCGCGTCGGCATGCTCATGGCTGGCGCATCGCAGGTGTTCGGTCATCCTGTCGCAGCATAAGGTCGAGTCGCGTCATCGCCCTCGCGAACAAAAAGCGCATACTGAAAAATGAGCTGGTACGGGGTGTGCACGTGATTGGCGAGCCCGCTTCGCATTAACCATTGGTTCAATATAACCTTTTGCTTGAGGAAAACGGTCATAAACTCCTCTGGCAGATTGGAAATCATACTCGCTCTGTCCTTGTGGCAGGGCATTGCCGGATGCCTGTATTGTTCCAGCTTGCAACCCAAAATGGGACACGCAGGCGTCCGATTTCGAAGCGGTATGGACGCACACGAACTATTAACGACCCGCTTCGCACGACGTTAACGCTGGCACGGAAATTAGCAGCCTCCGCAAGGTTGGCCGCTCGAGGAGGCTGTTGGCTCTCGGGCGAACGACAAGTGCTGCCCTCTCCCGGAGTTCGAGCGGCTCCTGGGGTTCGACTTGCCGAAAGCCGAGAGGCTCGCGGCTGCCGTCCTCGAGGCCTGCCTTTGGCCAAGCCGATCGCGCTCCGACATTGAGCCCGGAGGGACCAAATCCCGAAGGGCAAGGCTGCGTCGGAGTCACAACCTCTAGCTTTAGTCACTCCGGCGCGGCTCACGGCACGAACATTACGACCCGAACCTCACGTCACTAAACACAGGTGCGGACAATCGCAGCCTCCGAAAGGTCGGCCGCCCGGGCACGCCGTTGGCTCTCGGGTGAACGAAAAGTGCTGCGCGTTTCCCAGGACCGATCGGTTTCGGGCCCAAGGCTGCGAGCCAACACCGGTCTCACTATTCAAACTTCGCATTCAGACTTCGACCGATAGCCCTAGGCGAATTCAACCTCGAGGAAGCTGCCCATGTCGTTCTTCAGCATCATCAACTGCAAAGTCCCCTATGAGCCCCCCAAGCCGAAGCCTCCCTGCCATGTGGAGTGCCCGCCGGTCGATTGCCATTATCCCTCGGGCGGCCAACAGCCACCGCAGTGGTGCAAAGACGACGGCCCGGTTTGGACCAACATCTCCGCGAACGATACCTATAAGGTGACGCAGGATAACGTCATCCAGGGCACGCCCAAGCTCGACTTCATCGTCGCGCCGCAGATGCTGGTGTCCTCGAATGTCGCCGAAGGCGGCAATGGCGGCAACGGTGGTACGGTTTCCGCGACGATCGGCAACGTCAAGATCGGCGACGCCATTTCGAGCTCAGCGGCTGGCGGTGCAACGGGTGGCGATGCGAACGGCACCGGTGGTGCAGGCAGCGCAACGATCGTCGGCACGCATGCCAATGGCGGCACCGGTGGCGCAGCCGCCAACACGCTGACGGCGGGTGCGGCAACGTCAGGTTCGTCGAGCAACGGTTCCAGCACGACAGGCAACTCGACGGGCGGCAACGCCACCACCAACGACAATAGCCTCGGTGCAGGCGGCGCAAGCTCTGGCAATGGCGGCAATGGTGGTGCGCTTGCGCAGACCGGCTCGACCGGTGCAGTTGTCGCTGCGAGCACCAACGTCTCGGGTGGAGACGGTGGTGACGCCGGCGACGCTCGCTCGGAAGGCGGCGACTTAAATGCTGCCGGCGTCGGCTCTGGCGGTATTGCATCTGGTGGTGGCGACTCGACCGGTGGCGGCAATGGCAACACAGCAAACTCCGGCGCGGGCGGTACGGGATCGTTCGGCTCCGCGACCATCACGACGACGGCTGGTGCGCCGAGCGGCCCCGCAACTTCGAACGGCGGCACGTCGGGTAACGCGACCGCAGGTAAAATCCTCGGAGCGGACGTCAAGTCGTCTGGCGCCGAAGGCAGCTTGTCGGGTGACGTCGTCAATACCGTCACCAGCGGCAGGGCCGATGGCGGCGATGCGATAATGAACCAGCCGGTCAATGGCGGTTCGGGTGCAGCAGGCGTTGCGAGTTCCATTTCGATCGGATCTGGCGCAATCGGTACGGGTGGCAATGCCGGCGCGCAATCGCTCGGCGGCTATGCGCTCGCCGACCAGAATGGTGAGGTCAACAATGTCATTCACGACCTCGTCTACAACAACCAGGGCGCTACTGGCTGGAACCAGGCCATCGTCAATCAGTCGATGCCGTCGTTCACGCTCTCGCCGACCATCAACGCCGCGACCACGCAGGACAACGACTCTGACATCTACGACAGCCCGGCGATCGATACTGCCGCGCTGAAAATCCTCGGTAAGGACCAGCCCAGCAAGATCGATGGTCTGTCGTCCAACGACAGCTACACGGTCGACCAGGGCAACCTGTCGATGTCGTCGCCCGAAATCACGTTTGTGGTCGCTCCGGTCTTCAACGCCGGTAACGTCTATGCCAATGGCGGCAACGGCGGCAACGGCGGCAGCGTCACTGCGGGTGTGGGCAACATCGAGATCGGCGATGCGAAGGCTGCATCGTCATCGGGTTGGGCAACCGGCGGTTCTGCGAACGGCACAGGTGGTGCAGGCACATCGAACGCTGGCACGACCACGGCCAACGGCGGAACTGGCGGTGCGGCAGCCAACACGTTGACGGCGGCAGCCGCGACGAGTGGTGCAGCGTCGAACGGCGACAGCGCCACGGGCAGCTCGACTGGCGGCAGCGCCAGCACGTCGGGTAATGCCCTTGCGGTCACCGGTGGCTTCACCGGCGACGGCGGCGACGGCGGAAGCTCGTCGACCGGTAGCACGGGTGTCAACGTCAGCGGCAGCCACACTGCAACGGCGGGCGATGGCGGCGATGGAGGCGACGCCAACTCGATCGGTGGCGACGGCAACTTCGCGGCCGGTGGCTCTGGCGGTGCCTTTACTTCTGGCGGCACAGCCATCGGTGGCGGCAATGCTGGCGTGGCGACGGGCGCTCCCGGTGGTGCGGGCGGCTCTGCAACGACCACCGTCAATGCCTTGGGTGGCCTTTCGTCAGGCCCTGCCAATTCTATCGGCGGCAACAGCGGCACGGCTGACGGTGGCTTGCTCGATCTTCCCGAGTTGTTGTCCAACGCCGGCAAGGGCGCCAACACTGGTAAGGTCGCCAACGACATCGACACCGGCGAGGCACTTGCCGGAAACGCCACCATGAATGCTCCCGTCAATGGCGGTGCGGCAAACGGTGGTTCGGCAACAGGTGTTGCGACTGGCATCGGCGCGGAGGGCACCGGCGGTAACGCCAGCGCACTGTCGCAAGGTGGCAATTCGGACGCCTTCAACGATGCCCACATCCATGACCTGATCCTGAACCTCGTCGACAACAACCAGGCCGGCGAAGGCTGGAACCAGGCGATCGTCAACCAGACCGTCGATCCGTTCTGCATCTCGCCGACGATCAACATGGACATCTACCAGACCAACGATAGCGACATCATCGACGCTCCGGCGATCGGTTCGTCGTTCTTCGGAATGGGTCCGATCTAACGATCGTGAGGGGTCCGCATCGAGGATGCGGACCCCTTCGCCAACAATTCGGGTGCCGGCGCGTTAGAGAGTGCCGGCGCCCTTTCGCCCATCCCTGGCATGCATGTTTGTTTTCATTGCCACCAGCCTGTGCGGACGCAGTGTGCGTCGATGGCGCGGCTGGCGAAGTGCAACAGTGATTTTCGGGGTGCGTCATGTCGAGCAAGTTCGTCGCGTTCCATTCGGGTGTCGCTCGATTGACGACACGCTGGATCAACAGCGATAACGACGAAGGCTCCGAGGAACGACGCGGCGAGCGCCGCGGGTTGCGCCGCTACAATTGGGAATTCATGGCGTGGGCCTTCGTCACGATGGACGGGCTGGCCCGCGCGAACGCGGCCAAAGCTGGCGCGCCTCACTCCGATAGCGATGACTCGAGCGCACATCACGAATTGTTCACCCAGACGGCAACTTCCGCTTCGGATGACGAGCTCGAGCCGGCGAATGTGGCGGATGGCGACTCCGGCTCGCAGGACGCCGATTACGGGACACTGCTTTCTCTGGCGCCGCCGCCAATGCTGGCGTTGAGCTCGTTCGTCGGCGGCCTCGGCGGCAAGACGCTCTCGAAAAGCGCAGGTTCCGCGACGCTGATCGGCTACAACGACGGCGCTTCGGGCGGCGGTTCATCGGGCGGCGGCAGCGGCGGCGGGACGACGACGGTACCGGTCGGGCCGGGATCGGGCGGCGACACGCTTTTCAACCCGACGATCGACTACTTCACCGGCTTCGACCCGTTTGCCGAGCAGCTGGGTTTTGCCAATGGCATCCGCGAGATCGCGACGTTGGCGCCCGAAGGCAGCGGCGGCTACATCTCCGCAGCGCTCGCCTTCAGCGACACGCCCTTGGCCCCGGTTGGCTTGTGGGCAGGGCTCGGCAACTTCGATCCCTATACGCGCTTCACCAAGGCCGATGAATTCAACGCCGAATACACCGTCCAGGCAACCGGCAAGACCGATGGCGAACTGCAACACGCCCAGGGCTACACACAGGTTGATGAAGGCCAGCTCACGCAGTGGGGCGATGCGGCAACCGGCGAGTACGGCAACCAGGCGACGCTCGTGGATGGTCAGGACTGGGGTGGAGCTCTGGTCGTCAAGGGCAACTACTACGAGTTCAACACCATCATCCAAGTCAACGTCATCTGGAGCAACGGCTCCTTCGAGGTGCAGTACCTCGGACCCGATGGCGGATCGGCGGCGTCGACCCCGGCCGCACTTGTCGAGCCGGCGACCATTCACCTTGCATCGAACGAGCAGGTCAACCTCGCGCAGATCATCGAGTACGCAAACGCCGCAGACCCCGCCGCGCCCGTGCAGGCGCAGGAGTTGAGCTACGAAAATGCCCTGCTGGCTGCCGTCAGTCCGGAGGTGCGTGCAGGGCAGGGCAGTGGCACCTCGGACATGGCGGCGCCGGCAGCGGCAGACTTACCCGACATCGGCAGTATCGAAGGACCGGCCGTTGGCGTGCAGGTCTATGCCGGCGGCGTGACCAAGAATACCGCGGTGATCCAGCAGTCGATTCTCGTCGATGCCGATTCGCTGTCGTTCGCGTGGGAAGACGAGATCAACGGCAACGACGTGCAAGCCGTTCTGGCGCCTGTATTCGCCAACGTCGATCGCGGCGATCAAGTGCAGCACAATGGCTCGCTCGTCGCCACCGCGGATCCGATGTCGCCGTTGCTTGGAGACGTCAGCGTCAAGGAGTTCAAGAACGCCCTGGCGGAGTTCGCGCCGACGACGACCGTGGAGGTCGTCAACGGCGACTACTACGAGTTCAACACCATCTTCCAGTTGAACGTGGTGCGCGACACGCAAGCGGAAACGTTCACGATCGGCGGTAGCGGCGCGGTCGATTACGGCTGGGGTCCTGGCGGCGACATCGTTACGGCCGGCGGCAGCATGCAGTTCAACGCGGCGAGCCTCGTCAAGAATGACGCCCACGATTACCTGTACGTCGGCGGTCATTATTCGCAATACAACTTGGTCATGCAGGTCAACGCCCTGGCGAACACGCGCTTGGTCGATCAGATCAGCGCGGTGGTCTATGACGGCGGCGGTTATGGCTGGGGACCTGGCGCAGTGGGCGGCGACGACGACTCCAGCAGCGACGGTAACGGCAGCAACGGCAGCGCCTACAACTCGTCTCAAGGTGATAATGCGCTGCTGTAGTGTGTATGCGCGTTAGGCCGGCCAGCCCGCAGGTTGCAACATCGGCGATGGTGGCAACAGGATTTGCGGTTCCAGCAATCTGGCGACGGTGCGGCAGGTTCGGCTGCACGCATGGCTTCGCGGCCGCCGACGTATCCCGTCCAATGGCATCAGCAACACGGGTGCATTGCTGCCGCGCCCCCGTCAGGCCCTGGCGCAAACCTTGCTTCTACCTCTTCGTTCGCGGCCGAGTGGCTACGTCCAAACAGGTGGCAAGCAGCTTTCAATTTCGGTTTGCAGGGCTGCGCAGTACTGTCGCTTTGTCCGATAATAACTGGTTTTTCAGCGTGTTAGCGTGACGACATGAATATGTGTGCCCAGCTGGTGCCGAGCGAAAAAAGCGATGCGCGATCGCAGCGTCTGACACGAATTGAGATGGTCGCGGCAATCGTCAGCATGAGGCAGGCGCGGTGATGACCCAAACTTGGATCAATCGCATGTTGCGCCCGTTGGCCAGGGTGCGCGACGGGTTCGCACAATTGGGCGGCAAGGATGGCGCTGCGGCGAGCAACACTTCGCAGTCATGGCAGCCGTCATATGTGGATCAGGATGGATCCCCGATCGCTCCTCATCTGCAGGAGCAGCAGCACGAGTATGGCGCCGGCACGCCTTCGTACATGACCGCGGATCAGGCGGCGACTACGACCGGCGGCTGGTTGTTCCAGGGCAGTGACGCTGCCAGCAACGACGATGGCGCCTCGCCGAATGTAACGATGTCGTTCAACGCCGCGACTGGACAAGCTGCATATCCGTCTACCACAGGGGAACAGTCGGAACTGGGTGAAACGGCAGGCGACCCCGCGCTGGCTACCGACCCGAACCCAAACAGCGGATCCCGGCCGAGCGATAATTCCAACGGTGTCGCCGAAGAGCAATCGAGCCGCGCCAGTGAGACCAAGCAGACCGACGTCCTCAAGCAGTGGCGCGCAATTTCCCGTCGCGAGCTGGTTGTGGTGGCGATCTTCTCGTTCGTCATCAACCTGCTCATGCTGACGATCCCGATCTACCTGTTTCAGCTCTCCGATCGCGTGCTGACCAGCCGCAGTCTCGATACGCTGCTGATGTTGACTGCGATTGCGGTGATGTTCCTTACCGTCATGTCGCTGCTCGACATCGCCCGCCGCCAATTGCTGGCGCGGCTCGCATCCAAGCTCGAAAAGCTGTTCTCCGGACCGGTTCTCGCGGCCGTGGTGCATCATGCGCAGACCGGGCAGGCTGGCGGTATTGCCGCCATGCGCAGTCTGCAACAGGTGCGCACCTTCCTGGCGAGCCCTTTGATGCTGGTGCTGTTCGACGCGCCGATGGCCCCGCTCTATTTCTTCGCCGTGTTCCTGATCCATCCGCAACTGGGATTCATCCTATTGGGCTCGGCCGTGCTGCTCGTTGGCATCGCCTTGTTCAACCAGTGGATGACGGCGGGCATGCTGAGCGAAAGCAGCCAGTACACCGCCAAGGCCGATGCGCAAGCCGAGGCGCTGGCGCATAACGCCCAGGTCGTGAATGCCATGGGCATGTTGAACGAAGGCATCCTGCAGTGGGGGCGCGAACAAGCGCGCGCCATCATCCAGCAGATGCAAGCCCAGGACCGCAACTTCTACATCAGCGGCATTTCGAAGTTCTTTCGCCTTGTCACGCAGGTCGCCATGCTCGGCTGGGGTGCTTATCTGGCGATGACCGGACGCATCACTGGCGGCACGATGATCGCGGCCTCCATCATCGGCGGACGCGCGCTACAGCCGGTCGAGAGCATGATCGAGGGCTGGCGCAATCTCATCCAAACCCGCGGCGCCTATAGTCGCATCATCGCCATGGTGGAATCCCTGCAGCGCGAAACGCCGCGCCTGCTATTGCCGCGGCCGAAAGGCCATTTGTCGGTCGACAAGCTACTCTACATCACACCGACAACCAAAGAGCCCGTGCTCAACGGCGTCTCGTTCGAGCTGATGCCGGGCGAAGCTCTCGCGATTGTGGGGCCGTCGGGGTCTGGCAAATCGACATTGGCCAAGATCATCGTCGGCTGCCTGCTGCCGACGGCAGGTACGGTGCGTCTGGATTCCACCGAGCTCAAGAATTGGGATCGCCGACAATTCGGCGAGTACACCGGCTATCTTCCCCAAGAGGTCGAGCTGTTTCCCGGTACGATCAAGGCCAACATCTCGCGCATGCGCGACGACCTTACCGATCAGCTCGTTTACGATGCTGCCGCGATGACACAGGTTCACGAAGTAATCGCGCATTTGCAGCGCGGATACGAGACAGTCATCGATGCGGCCGGATCGCCGTTGTCGGGCGGTCAGCGCCAACGCATAGCCCTGGCGCGTGCGTTCTTCGGCGACCCGGTGATGGTGGTTCTGGACGAGCCCAATTCCAATCTCGATTCGGTGGGCGAGGAAGCATTGGCGGAAACGCTGCGCCGCGCCAAGGCCAGCAATACGACTGTGGTCGCCGTCACCCAGCGGCCGGCCTTGCTGCAATGTGTCGACAAGGTGTTGGTGTTGAGGGGCGGGCGCGTGGAGGCGTTCGGCTCGCCGCAAGAAGTACTACACCGCGTCGTGCGCCCGACCGCCATGCGCAATCAATCCGTCCCTGCTGGCCAGGCCGGCGATCAACCGCGAGCTTGAGCCATGATAACGCAATGTCCCGGTATGACGCAGTGGCACCAGAACGTGCCGGGGAGATCGCGCGGCCCGATCCTGTTTGGCATTTCGATCATCGTCATATGGATCGCTGGCTTCGTCATCTGGGCGTTTCGCGCGCCGATCGATGGCGCCGTCGTCACGCAAGGCTCGTTCGTCGCAACTGGCCAGAACAAGCTTGTGCAGCATCTGGAGGGCGGCATCCTGCGCGAAATGCGCGTCAAGGAAGGCGATATGGTCAAGGAAGGTCAGGTGGTGGCGCGCCTTGACGAGACGGCCGCGAATGCTCGTCTTCGCCGCTTGACCCAGCGATTGAAGCGTATGACGGCAACGCAGGCGCGACTGCATGCCGAGATCGAGGCCAAGTCCAGCATCGCCTTTCCGCCCGAGCTGCTCGCCGCCGATGCCACGATCGAGGACAAGGATATCGTTAGCCGCCAGCAGATGGAGTTTGAGGTTCGGCAAACCAAGCTCGCCGGCGACATCGAGGTGTTGCGGCGTGAAGTGGCCGGCCATGAAGAAGCGCTGGTCGGTCTTGCGGCGCAGTTGAAGGCAACCGATGCACAAACCAAACTGTTCCAGGCTGAGCTCGAAGACAAACAGGCGCTGCTCGATAAACTGCTGACGCGCCGCAGCGAGGTGATGGCGCTTAAACGCGCAGAAGCGCGATCGGTGGGCGATTCGGCGCAATTGTTGAGCCGCATCGGCGATCTCAAGGAACGCATCCTGCGTGTTCAGCAGCAGATGGCGCAGATCCAATCGGCAGCTATGCAGCGGGCAATCGAGGAGTTGCGCTCGACCGAAACCGAAATCGACGACGTGCGCGAGCAGATCAAGGCCGCCGAGGATGTACTGGCGCGCGTCGATATCCGCGCGCCCGTAAGCGGCATCGTCGTCAAACTGCATCAGAGCACGCGCGGCGGCGTCATTGCGCCCGGGGCGACATTAATGGAGCTGCTGCCCGTCAACGACGAGTTGGTGATCGAAGCGCGCGTGATGCCGGGTGACGTCGTGCATGTCAAAGACGGCCAGTCTGCGCTCGTCCGCCTGACCAGCGCCAATCAGCGCCTGGTGCCGTTCATCGAGGCAAAAGTGACCTATGTCTCGGCCGATGCCGTCACGGATTCCGATCCCCGGCACGCGGCGTATCCGGGATTGGGAACATTCGTCGTCAGAGTGCACATCAACGATCCCGAGCTCGGCGCCAAGATCCCACAGTTCGTGCCGATTCCTGGAATGCCGGCCGAGGTGTTCATCCGTACTGGCGAGCGCACGTTCTTCGAGTACATCGTCAAGCCGATTACCGACAGCTTCGCGCGCGCGTTCAGGGAGAGTTGAAATCGCACTGCGCCGAAGACGCAGCCGTGGCATGCGCTTTGCAGCGACAGTCGAGTGGGGTGGGTTGCAGCCGATTGGCACATATTCCGCGGCATCATTTGTTTCCCGCGTTGGGTCAGTTTCTAGGAGTGACGACGATGGCAGTTCAGAATAGTTCGTTGGAGACCCAGGCGCAGGCACCGCGTGCCGAGGCTGCGGTTAAGCCCAACGTGCGCATGTTGGCGCAGTACGTTAAGGAATTCAGCTTCAATAGCCCCAACGCTCCGCGTTCGCTGAGAGCGACTACGGAGCAGCCCAACCTGCAGATCGATGTGGGTGTCGGCCAGTCGCAGATCGACAAGGACGTCTATGAGGTGATGATCCGGGTTACGGGCCTTGCCACCAATAAGGCGGGCGCCATGTATGATCTCAAACTCATCTACGCTGGCCTGTTCGAGATCACCGGCTTTGTCGCCGAGCAGGTGCAGCCGGTACTGTTCATCAATTGCCCGGCGCTGGTGTTCCCGTTCCTGCGACAGTTGATCGGCGACATGACGCGGGCCGGCGCCTTTTCACCCGTTTGGCTCGATCCCATTGATTGGGGTGGTCTCTATCATCAACGCATCACCGCTCTGCAGCAAGGCGCCAAGCCGAACGTCAATGGCGGTGCATTGAACTGAGTGCGCTTCGATTGCGCGCACCAAGCAACTGAAGACAAATACCGGCCGGCGAAGCGCTTGATGCACAGCTTCGCCGGCCTTCTTCGTTGCCCCTGTAGCCCAGTTTCCCCTGAAGCGCAGCTTCCCCAGAAGTCCATGAGGCCCGCCGCGCGTGTCAGGACGCGATGCGAACGGCATCAGTAGGGCTTCGAGCGCGTGCAACTTTGACGGAGTCGGATCGAACGCCGGTGGTCTACCCCAAGTCGCTTGCGGGCTGTTTGCTTCACACGCTCGATGGTAGCGCCAGAGCCTGATCCAGCGCCAAGCAGAAGGCGACAATCCTGGTGCGACTGCGACGGGCGGCACCGTGGCTGCGGCAAGCAGCAAGCGTCGGATGCGCAGCCATCCAGCCTCAGCGCCGCTCAAACTGTTCGCTTCAAGAGTTGGACGCGCTGTCACGCGTGACTTGTGCTTCGTGCCGATGACCGATCCTGCAAAGCCATGACGCGGTGCAGTTGTCAATCGCGGGCAAAGCTCGTGTGACGGCTGATTTCACAAACCCCGCGCGCGATTACTCCGCATCGCCGAAGGAAATCGTATCGCCCTGAATGGAAATGCGTATCGGAGGGCGGTGCTCCCCCTCGTGTGTCGGCGGTCGCGCAACCTCTACGTGGTGTGGCATCACGCCAGGCTGCAAATCGGGCGACGCGACCGCAGACGTCATCGGTGAGGTCTCGGCCGGTGATGCAGCAAAGGGCATTGTCGGCGTGGTGTAAGATTGAGAAATATTCGGCGCTGGCGTGCTTATCTTTGCGACCTCGCGAGCATGATTTGCATCATGCGGCCTGCTTGCGGCGTGTGTCTCGGCTGCCGGCTGGATTGGTGCTTGCGGCTGTAGCTGGGCAAGCGGCTGCAGCGGTGCGGCGGTAGCGGGGCGCACGGAGGTGCGGGCCGCAGGAGGAACGGCGGCGGCGATTTGTGGCCTCGGCGGGGGAACCGATTTGGGCGGTGGCGCAGTTGGCGATGCCGCTGCCGGTGGAAGCGATTGTTCGACAGGACGTGCAGGTGGCGGCACGGCTGCGTGGGCCGGGGCGACGGCTGCGGTCGGGCGCGATTGGAGAGGCTGTGGCTGTACGCGCGGCGGTGAGGCGAGTGTTACGACAACCCGGCACACTTGCTCATGCAGCAAAATGAGTCGTGTCTCGGGATCCTCGCTTGCCACGACGATGACGCCGCCCGCAGCCGATGCTGCATTGATGAACCGGCGCAGCAGAGCTTCATGCTCGGCGGGTACTTTATCGAGCCGCAATTCCGAGCTGTAGCCCGACGTGTCGCCGGAAGGAGACATGAAGGAGACGACGACGCTTGCGCCTTGGTGAACATCTGGCGCCAGCGAGGCCGTGATGAGGCCGCCGTGGTCGAGCGGATCGCGAGCCGTTGTTGCGCCGGCCTCGTCAGGCAAGGGAATTTCATTCAAGAAGGCGATCAGCTCAGCGCGTAACTCATAGACGTCGGCGGTTCCAGTCCGGCGCCGCGCCGCGCCGATCGTGGCCGCCGTGTTGACCAGCCGGCGTATGTCGTGGGCGATTGCCAGATGCGGGTCTTGCAGGTCGATGACGTGAGACCAGACGGCATGCATCGCCGCGCCGGGAGCCGTTTCCGCAACAGTCCCCGCTGGCGTTTGCGGGTGCGGTGTGTCGATCGGCCGGGCCACGCGCAAGGTGGCGCGCGCGGTGTGTAGTGCGTTCGGCGCCAGGGCGTTGCGCAATCCTTCCTCGGCACGCCTGATGTTGAAACTCCATGGACGAGGCAGCGTGGCGAGGCTCGAGCGGACGGCATTAGCGCCGAGAACGCCAGCGAAGAAGACCAGTCCATCGACGCCTAGTGCCAATGCCAGCGCCAGATAGGCCAACCGGTTGCCATCCTGCGCCGCATTGATCGTGACGATGAAGCGATGCGCGCGGTCGTCGCGATTGCGTTCCAGCTGGTCGATGTCGGCTAGGATCCGGGCTGTGGCGCTGCTGGGAAGGCCGGACATTTCCAAGCACGCGCGTGCACGCTGGACGGATTGGTCGAAGCCCGCGCTTTGGCCTGAGTTGTTGGTCAGGGCGGCACATTGTGCTTTCAGTGCCGGTGCGGACGCGTCCAGAACGAACAATTGAGCCGCCGCCTCCTGCAGTCGCGATGTGTCGCACGATGCGACGGCGGGGGCAGGTTGCCCCGCTTCCTTCAATCGACCGATCGCCACAGTGCAAGCCGATTGCAGCGCCAGAAGTTGATCGCGCGCCGGCGTCTTTTCGAATTCCTCTTTGCGCCGGGCGAGTAGCGTTTTGTCTTCACCAAGTCTGGCGATGACTGATGCCGGAGTGGCATCCCCTGACGCGTCCTTCGATTGCCGGTTCTCGATGGCCAGACGATTGTCGAAGTCAGCAAGGCCGATTGCTGCCTCGTTGAGCTGTGTTTCAATTTGGGCAATGTCATTGGTGACGGCCGCGCGTTCCGTGGCATTCGCCTTGGCCTGTGCCTCGATCTGGTCGATCGCCAGGCTGAGCAGCGATATTTCCCGCACGATGCCATGATAGTTGGGGCCCTTGCCGGCTTGACCGGACATGCCGACGCCGATTTCCTCGGCCTTGGCCTCGGTTCGTTTGGCAGCAAGCGCTTCCCGCTTCTGCATCAA
Organism: uncultured Hyphomicrobiaceae bacterium; assembly: GCA_964559355.1. Lineage (GTDB taxonomy): Bacteria > Pseudomonadota > Alphaproteobacteria > Rhizobiales > Hyphomicrobiaceae > JAEUMD01. Next base: position 3,418 of record CAZLHQ010000064.1, on the reverse strand, counting down.
CTCCTGCTCCAGCTTTCCCGCCTGCTCCTGCAGAAATTTCAGTTTCTCGAGCCTGCCATCTCGTGTCGCCTGGAGCTTGTCACGGTCCTGCTGCTTTTGATGGCGCTCGACCTCGAGTCGCGCCAGCGACTGCTTCAGATCCAAATCTTTGCGGTTCTTGTCGGCGGTGGCATCGTTCGCCGCCCGGGCAAGGGCTTCAGCGCCCGATCGCGTTGCGTTTGAAACGAGCTCGAGGTTTGCAGCATAAGCGCGCCAGTCGGACCCCGCCAGCAGGGTGCGCCGCTCGGAGAACCGCTGCTTTTCTTGTGTGGCGGTAATTTCCGAGACCAGTTCTCCCGCCCGGCTCAACGCGCGCAACTCGGCCGCACGCGCGCGTTCTGCTTGCGGAAATACGATGGCGAAGAGGGAGTCGAACGAAAAGAATACCGATGTCGCCATGCATGCCAGAAACATGCTCATGACGATGAAATTCCTTGTCGCGAAATGGACGGCGGTGCGGAAGGAAGTTGCCAGCGCCATGAGCGCGAGGAGGGCGGCAAACGCAGCCAATGCAAGCGCAATGGCCATGGCAAGGCTTGCCCATCCCGATGTCCCCAGCAGTGGCGCGTCGCTTTGCCAAAGCACGGCTTCGGACCACGCCGGGGCTGCCAGGGGCATCTGCAACTTGTGGGTTAGGAGCTGCAGCATTGCCGCGGCAACGGCAAATGAGATTGCCAGCAGCGCCAACCTCAGGATCGCTGATTGAGAGGATCGGTGCGGCTGTGCGGCTGGATCGCGCGGACGGTTGGCGAACTCCTCGCCGATCCGCCATGCCGTTACCAGCATGATGACTTGAATGCCGAACGTGATGAGGAAGGACAACAACGGGGCTTGCGTGAAATTGGACATGCCATCCCAGGTCGTCCAACCCGAGGCCACCGACAACGCAACCGTCGTCAGGCTCAGCAACACGAGCTGCCATGACCGCATCAACGAAAACAACATGCGTATACGGCTTTCTTCAAGGGTTGGACGGGAACTCACTCAAATAAGCGCAACAATTGCCCCTTGGTCGTTGTCCAGTGATTGGCGCATCTCCGCACTGCCTAGCCGGGAAGCGTAGTGCTTGCGACCTGGCGCGCGTCAAGCGTTTCGACCCATGATATCCGATCCATGGTAAAGGTCTGCCCCAACGGCTGGCGCGGCAGGGGGAGGCGGTTTCCCGTGCTGTAACGAGAGTGCGACGAAGAGGTCGTCCATGCAACTCATGCCTGTCGTCAGTTGGCGTGGGCTTGTTGCAAGCGCACGGCACGTTCTTGCCGGGGTGGTTTACTCTGGGGCACTGTCGCATAAGGTTCGGCTCCAAGCGGACCTTGTTGCATTCTTGTTGCATGAGGCGTGCCGGGTTCGCCCGCTGGCGTCGGCCTCACCACCGGACAGAGCGCCGGAGTACAGTGCGCCGGTGTAACGAAGCCCGATCGGCTGACGAATATGTGAACGAGGCTATGCGTGCTGGTTCGCCCTGAGGATCTGTCGGGATTAATGCGTGCCGGTCGCAATGGCGACGAGGCCGCCTATCGGCGGTTGCTTGAAGCGCTGACCGTGCGGATCCGGATCGTGGTGAAGAATGGGTTACGACGCTATGGCCGCGGCGATCAGGACCTTGAGGACATCGTGCAGGACACCCTACTCGCCATCCATTTGAAGCGGCACACCTGGGACGAAAAACAAGCGCTCGAACCCTGGGTGCGCGCGATTGCGCACCACAAGCTAGTGGACAGTTTGCGCCGCCGTGGCTTCCGCCAGCATGTCGACATCAACGACTACAGCGAGGAACTCTCGATTCCAGCCGACGCCGACGATGACGACGCCCGGGAATGCGCTGATCTACTCACCGCCCTGACGCCCCGCCAGCGCGAACTGGTGCAGGCCATCTCCATCGAAGGCCGGTCCGCGCGTGAGGTTGGCCAGCAACTAGGCATGAGCGAAGGCGCGGTGCGTGTGGCGCTTCACCGTGCGTTGAAGGCCATGGCGACGGCGCGACTGCGAGGTGACGTATGAAGACGAGCGACCTCATCGCGGCGTTGGCGAACGATGCGGCAACGCCCATCCCGACGCCGCGCAGAACCATGTTGATTGCGTTGGCGGCAGGCGGCCTCGTCTCGATCGTGGTGTTCGCCCTCACCATGGGGCCGCGAAGCGATCTCGTCGCGGCCCTGGGTAGCTGGCGGTTCAATTTGAAGATGGTGCTGGTCGGCGCCGCGCTGCTGCTCGCTTTCATGGATTGCGTGCGTCTGGCCAATCCCGCGGCACGCGGGTTTGCAACACGTTCGAGCCTCGCCATTCCGGCGCTGTTGTTCGGCGCGGTCGCCGTCGAGCTGTTGGCGGTACCCTCGAGCGCCTGGCCCGCGCGCCTGTTGGGCCGCAACGCGCTGGTATGCCTGATGGCGATCCCGGCGTTGTCGCTGGCGCCGCTGGCAGCGGCCCTCTATGCGATGCGGCAGGGCGCGCCCGCCTCATCGGTCGAGACGGGGCTTGCCGCAGGCCGGCTCGCAGCGGCCTTTGCCGCGGCACTTTACGCGCTGCATTGCTTCGATGATTCCCCGCTGTTCATCGCCACATGGTATGTGCTGGCGAGCGTGATTGTCATTGCGCTGGGGGCGATTGCTGGAAAACTGGCGCTGCGCTGGTAATGTCATTGCGGCGCGCGTCGTGTCATATGCAGGCTAGGCAAAGGCTTGCATCGCCAAACGTGTGTGCGATGCTCCGCCGCACGGCGCAATCGCCGCCGACCTCTTTGAAGTATCGTGCGACGTGACCACATCTTTTGAAGCTATTTTTCTGGCGATTGTCATTTGTGAGCGCGCGTTTCGTGCGCGCAATTTCTGATTGGGAGAAGCGACGATGAAACTGGCCACCAAGATGTGGGTTGCGGTTGTCGATGGTGCGCGTGGCATGTTCCTCGTCAACGAGGGTACGGCCAACGATCCGCAGTTGGTCGTGCTGCGGTCTTTCGGCATCGACAATCCGCCGACGCATGAGCAGGGGCGGGACAAGCCGCCGCGCGCCTTCGATGCCGATGGCACGCACCGCTCGGCGATGGAAACTCCCGATCTGCATCAGAAAGCAGAGGATCGCTTCGTCGCCGGCTTGATGGCGGAACTGGAGAAGGCTGCGGTTGCCAACACCTTCGACAAGGTCGTGCTGGTGGCAGCACCCGTGGCGCTGGGCGTGATGCGCAAGGAGATCGGCAGCGCGCTGCGCGGCAAGATCGTCAAGGAAATCGCCGCCGACTACGTGAAGATGCCAGTGCCTGAGATCGCCAAGGCCGTGAGCAAGGCGCTGGAGGGGTAGAGCCGGATTTATCTGTGCGCGTCTGCTTGGGGCCCAGGCTGTGTGAGAACTGTCCGAAGATGCGTTAGGCGACCGGGATCGGAAG
>CAZLHQ010000063.1:0-17406 GCA_964559355.1 uncultured Hyphomicrobiaceae bacterium | reverse complement strand
ATCTCTCTTTCGACCGAGACGACACGAGCTACAAGTCGCTGAAGGCCGCGCTCGAGGGCGGCATCGAGGGCCGACCGGAGAATGTGCTGTTCTACGCAACGTCGAATCGCCGCCATCTGATGCCGCGCGACATGATGGAGAACGAGCGCTCCACCGCCATCAATCCATCCGAGGCGGTCGAGGAGAAGGTGTCGCTGTCGGACCGCTTCGGCCTTTGGCTCGGCTTCCACAACGGCACGCAGGACCAGTACCTCGACATGGTGCGCGGCTATGTCGCCCATCACGGATTGCGCATCGCCGATGAGGAATTGCGCCGCGACGCGCTCGAGTGGTCGATCACGCGCGGCGGTCGCTCGGGTCGCGTTGCCTGGCAATACATTCAGGATCTTGCCGGCCGGCTGGGTCAGAAGCTGCGCGTGGATTGAGCCTCGTTGCGGCCGGCCGTGACCGTTCAGGCCGCCATGCAAAAAGGGCCGGCACCCTGTCGCCAGCCCTTCTCTCGTGCCCTCGTTCCCTCGCGGCTTACGCGCGATTTTCCCCGTTTTCTCGTCAGAGCCGATCCAGATAGGGCAGCGGATCGACGGGTTTGGAGCCCTGACGAAGCTCGAAGTGCAATTGCGGCTGATCGACCTGACCGGTCTTGCCAGCCTTGGCGATGACGTCGCCACGGCGCACCTTGTCGCCGCGCTTAACCAGCATCGTCTCGGAATGAGCGTAGGCCGTCACCCAGCCGTTGTCGTGACGCACCAGGATCAGGTTCCCATAACCTTTGAGCTCGGAGCCCGCATAGGCAACCTCGCCCTCCTCTGCGGCATGGACATCGGTGCCCTGCGGAACGGCGATGTTGATGCCATCGTTATGGGTGCCGTCGGGGCGCTGGCCAAAACCGGAAATGACCTTGCCCTTCGACGGCCAGCGCAGCTTTCCCGCTCCGATTTGCGCAGGAGAAAGCGCGGCCGTCTTGTCGGGCCTGGATGCCGGCTTTGCATCCGGTGCAGATTTGGCCGGTGCGGACGTCGCATCGGAAACACCGCCGGTATCGAGCGCCGCAACCTTCTTCTCGCCATTGATGACGGTCGGCTGTGTTGTCGATTGAATGACGCGCGGTGCTTCCGTCTCGCTGGCACGCGGTGCCTGCGCCAGCGTCGGCGTGCTCGAGCCACCAGCGCCGGGCACACGCAACACCATGCCGGGCTTCAACTGCCGCGGATTGGTGATGTTGTTCGCGCTCTGCAGATCGGCCACACGCACCTTGTGGCTGCGGGCAATGCCAAAGAGACTGTCACCGGCCCGTATCGTATAGCTGCCGCCCCAGTCACCGGCTGGCGCCGTTCCCGTCTCGCTGGCAGCTGCGGCGACTCGCGACGCAGCCGGAATTGGAGCCGCTGCCGTGCGCTTCGATTCCAGTGGCGCGGCAACCGTGCCGGCCCCGCCCGGGATCCGCAAACGCTGACCCGGCCTGATGTTGGCCGCCGTCAAGCTGTTGGCCGCCATCAGGTCCTTGACGGTCACGCCATGCCGGCGCGCCAGGCCATAGATGGTGTCGCCACGCTGCACCTCGATGCTTTCGCCAGGTGCTGCCGCGGACATGTTTGTGCGCGCGTGCTGGGATGGTGAGTAGGATGGGGCCGCTGCAGCCGATGGCGCATAGGTCGCGCGCGGCGGCTGATAGGAATTGGATGAAGCCCCGCCATGCGACGGGTGCCCATATCCTCCGACTGGAGCGGCAGGCTCCGGCAAGGCCGCAACTTCGACACCGTCCCCGCCTCGGCTTGCGCGCGGCGGAACATAAGCACCGCCATGAGAGCCGCCCGAGGAACGATCCGCCGCTCCCGACAACGAGCCGCCCGAAACCGGCTCGGACGGCGTCGGGATCGAGTTCGTCGTGCTCGTATCACCGTTGAGATTGAAGGTGGGAAAGTCGAAGCGGCCGACGTCGGCGCTGCAACCACTCAGAAGAAAGGCGACGGTCAAAGCCGGTATGAGCGCCCCGGTCATCGCCCGGTCGCCCGCATCTCGCCCATTACGCTGAAATCGCTTCATGATACGCACCTCTACCTTCACCTTGATTAACCCTTAACCGGTTAATCAACCCTTAACGGGCGGCGAAAGCTCCTCATTGACCGGCGTGCCCGAGCGTGAGGCGGGAAGGACGAGAGAGTGCTCGAGCACCGATCTGAAAAGATGCGCTCTCCAAAGCCTGCTCGACGCGACGCCCGATAATGCGGACGACCGGCTGGAGGAAAGTTGAAAGAGCGCCTGCCACAGCTCCGTTTGTAGACCGCGATTGTGCGAGCCGCGGGGCCGAGTTGCGACATTTCAGTGGCAGTGCATGACAGCTTTGGAAAAACGCAGCCGCTCACTACGCAGCGTTTGCGTAGCGCGTTCCCAACCGTCGCATCAAGTTGCAGAGGTAGGCTTTTTGAAAACGCCATTGAGCGCGTCGGTCGCCGGCAGATGCGTCAGGTTCGGCGACAGCGGCGTGACGGAGATGAGGCCACGATAGATTGCCCACAGGTCCGTGCCTTCGATCGGATTGGAGCGGCGGCGCTCGAAGTTGAACCAGTAGTAGGGCTGCTTCCAGGTGTCGAAGCGCTCCTCGATGTGCAGCTGCGCCTGGTCACGTTTGCCTTGCACCGTCACCATGACGCCGCCGACCTTTTCCGGCGGCAACGGCGGAAAGTTGACGTTCATGAGGACTGCGGGATTCCAATCCGTTGCAAGCAGACGCTTGACGATCTCAGGGCCATGCGCGAGCCCCGTCTCCCAATGAATGTCGCCCGCGTCGTAGTCGATCGACTGGCTCATGGCAATCGAACGGATGCCGAGCAGCGAGCCCTCGATGGCGCCTGCAATGGTGCCGGAATAGGTGACGTCCTCGGCAATGTTGGAACCGCGATTGACGCCGGAGAGAATGAGATCGGGCGGCGACTTCAGCAGGATGTGACGCACGCCCATGATGACGCAGTCGGTCGGCGTGCCGCGCACGGCAAACGTCTTTTCGCCAACCTCACTACAGCGCAAAGGCTCATGCAGTGTGAGCGAATGCGATGCGCCCGACTGGTTGGTGTCAGGCGCCACGATCCACACGTCATCGCTCAACGTGCGTGCGATGTCGGCCAGGACCTTGAGCCCCGGAGCATTGATGCCGTCGTCGTTGGTGATGAGGATTTTCAAGGGTGTCAGGTTCTAGGATTTAGAGACTAGGTTCTAGGTTTTAGGTTCTAGGTTGGTCTTCGCGCAATCGGGCATGAAGCGACAAAAGCATTTTACTGACTTCTTCGCTCAGTGCGACAGCATCTCCAACCTCTTCTTCGGAAAGCAGGCCCACGCGCACAGCGAGCACCAGAAAAGTCTCGACTTCCGCTGTCGAGCCTCGCGCTATACTGATGAACTTCGCGTAATCCTTGCGCGTCCCACGCGCGTGTCCCTCTGCGATGTTGGCTGGCACCGATGCCGCTGCCCGCAGCAACTGACTGGTCAGACGGTACTGCTCTTCCCTGGGAAACTGCTTGGCCAGCCGGTAGATCTCAACAGTAAGCGTCATCGACTTTTTGCCAGACTACAAGATCACGGTAGGACTGGATGGATGCTCCTCCCATGGTTCGGCTTCAGCCCCCTAAAACCTGCCCCCTAGAACCTATGACCTCGACCCCACCCATATACGGCCGCAACGCCTCGGGTATGACGATCGAGCCATCCTTCTGCTGGTAGTTCTCCATCACCGCGACCAGCGTGCGGCCGACCGCGAGGCCTGAGCCGTTCAGCGTATGCACAAAGCGCACGTCCTTCTCGCCAGCGCGGTAACGCGCGTTCATGCGCCGTGCCTGGAAGTCGCCGCACACAGAGCACGACGAGATTTCGCGATAGGTATCCTGCCCGGGCAACCACACCTCGATGTCGTAGGTTCTCTGCGAGGCAAAACCCATGTCGCCCGTGCACAGCATCATGGTGCGATAGGGGAGCCCCAGCTTTTCGAGGATGCCCTGCGCGCACGCCGTCATGCGCTCGTGCTCGGCAATCGAGTCTTCCGGCTTGGTGATGGAGACGAGTTCCACCTTGGAGAACTGGTGCTGGCGGATCATGCCGCGCGTGTCCTTGCCCGCGGCACCCGCCTCGGAACGGAAGCACGGCGTCCACGCCGTCATGCGCATCGGCAGCTTGTCGGCGTCGATGATCTCCTCGCGCACGAGGTTGGTCAGCGAGACTTCCGCCGTCGGGATGAGCCAGAAGCCGTTATCGGTATGGAACAGGTCCTCGGCGAACTTGGGCAAGTTGCCGGTGCCGTAGGCGGTGTGATCCTTCACCAGCAGCGGCGGATTGTATTCGGTATAACCGCCGCGCCCCTCGCCTGCCTGATCGGTATGCTGGTCGATCATGAAGGAGGCGATCGCGCGTTCCATCCGCGACAGCACGCCTTTCAGAAACACGAAACGCGCACCGGAAATCTTGGCCGCACTCTCGAAATCCATCAGGCCCAGCGCCTCGCCCAATTCGAAGTGCTGCTTTGGCGCGAAGTCGAATTTCTTGGGCTCGCCCCAGCGGCGCACCTCTTTGTTGTCGTGCTCGTCCTTACCGTCCGGCACGTCGGCGAGCGGCATGTTGGGAATGACGGCGAGCGCATCGTTGAGCGCGGCGACGAGCTTGCGCTCCTCCTCCTCGCCACCCTGGATCACCTCCTTCAGCTCGGCCACCTCCGCCTTCAATTTGTCGGCGGTCGCGGTGTCCTTCGCGCCCAACGCCTTGCCGATCTCCTTGGACGCGGCGTTGCGGCGGCTTTGCGCGTCCTGCAGCTTGGTCTGATGGCGGCGGCGCGCATCGTCCAGCTCCAGCAGCTTGACCGACAAGGGTTCGAGCCCGCGCCGCTTCAGAGCGGCGTCGAAGGCTTCAGCGTTGTCTCTGATCCATTTGATGTCGAACACGGGTCTGCCTCTTGCGTGTTTGGCCGTCTCGCCTTGGAGAGGTCTCGGTGAGGGGACTTCACTTCCCCTCTCCCCTCGGGGAGAGGGTCGGGGTGAGGGGGCACTACATACCGGGGCGCGATGAGCCGCCCCTCACCCAAGCCCTCTCCCCGTCAGAACAGGGAGAGAGGACTCGTCAGTGCAAATCTCGCCCGTCCTATAAGACGCCCGCCTTGCATGGTCCAGATGCGGGATCAAATTGGCCCTATTCCGTCACTTTGGGAGCTTCTTTCTCGACGTAGCGCACGGCGTAGATCGAAGCCTCGTAGAGCAGCCACGTCGGCAGCCCCATGATGATCATGGAAATGGCGTCGGGCGGGGTCAGCACGGCGGCGGCCGCGAAAATGCCGACGATAGCGTAACGGCGCGAATCGACGAGGTTCTGCGATGTCAGCACGCCAGCACGCGCCAGCAGCGTCAACACCACCGGAAGCTGGAAGCAGATGCCGAAGCCGAAGATGAGCGTCATGATCAGCGACAGGTATTCGCCGACCTTGGGCAGCAGCTCGATGGCCGCCTGCCCATCGCCGCCCGTCTGCTCAAAGCCGATCGAGAAGCGCACCAGCAACGGCATGGCGATGAAATAAACGATCGCCGCGCCCAGCAGAAACAGCAGCGGCGTGGCGATGAGATAAGGGCGGAACGCAGCGCGCTCGTTCTTGTAGAGGCCCGGCGCCACGAACTTGTAGATCTGCACTGCCACCACCGGGAACGACAAGAACGCCGCCCCGAACATGGCGACTTTCAAATCGACGAAGAACTTCTCCAAAAGATGCGTGTATATGGTCTTGGCGTGCTCGGGGCCGACCACCTTCACGAACGGCCACAGTAAGATGTTGTAGATGTGCTTGGCGACCGTAAAGCACAGCAGGAACATGACGAAGAACGCCGCGATCGAATAGATCAAGCGCTGGCGCAGCTCGATCAGGTGGTCGAGCAGCGGCGCCTTGGAGGCATCGATCTCGTCCCGGGCGTCCTTCTTGCCGTTGTCATCGCCCTGCGGCGTCAAATCGTTCACGGCTGCGGCGCTCCGCTCTTGCCGGCTTCACCCGCCGGCGTCGCGGGCATGGCGCTGCTTGCGGCCGCAGCCTCGCCATGAACCGAGCTGCCGGCGGTCGCGGGCGAAATGTTCGTCGATGAACCTGTTCCCGCCACCGCCTCGTCGACAGCGCGGCGCATATCCGCCACCTCGCCGTGCGCCGCATCGGTGACGCCACGCGCCGCACTTTCCATCTCGTTCTGGAAGCCGGTCAGGTCCTTCTTCAACTGATCGAGCTCGGCTTCGCGCATCGCCTGATCGAAGTGGCCGCGAAACTCGGCCGCTTGTCGCCTCAAGATTCCCGCATAGCGGCCAATGGTGCGCAGCAGCGCCGGAAGCTCCTTGGGGCCAACGACGATCAGGGCGATAACGCCCAGCACCATCAGCTCGCTCCAACCGATATCGAACATAATAACACTGCTTTGCTCATCGCTCCTGAAACGCGGCTCAGGTTGCGATCGTTGTTGCGATTATTCTGCCAAAGGACGCGTCGACGCGCTCACGGCTTGCAGCTTCCAGGTAAAGGCCGGGCCAATGCGCTGACCCGCACCTGCTCCCGCGCACTGAGCGCGCGGCCTTGCGCCAACTGCGCCTTCGCATTCAACCGGTCTTAGTGTGCTCAGAGGACTTCGACGCCTCGATCGTCTGCTTGTGATCGATCGACTTGCCCGCACCGCTGGCGACATCCTCGTCCTCGGCCATGCCCTTCTTGAAGCTCTTGATGCCCTTGGCAACGTCACCCATGACCTCGGAAATCTTTCCGCGGCCGAACAGGAGCACCACGATCAACAACAAGATCACCCAGTGCCAGATGCTCATCGCGCCCATACGCTCAAACTCCTCGCCGTAATGGCGTTCGAAAACCTCGACTGGCGCGCACTATTACAGAAACCCCAATGTGCGGCAAGCCGAGCCCGGCCCCAGCGTTGCCTGCGCAACCTCTTGATATCAGCCGATTTCTGCCGCTCTCTTCGGGAAAACAAGCAGCCTGGAAGGATCGATCTCGACGCTGACCTCGCTGCCCTTGCTCCAGCCCGTGCCGACCGGAAAGCGCGCCCGCAGCGGCTCGTCGAAGCCCTGCACCGCCACTTCGACCAGGCCAACGTCGCCCAGGAACTTGACGTGCAGCACACGTCCTGGAACGCCGTTGCCCGGCGGCGTGATGTGGATGCCGCGCTCGCGGATGCAGATGATGGCAATTTCGCCGTCGCCGATGCCGGGAGCGGGGATGCGCCCCAGCGGTGTTTCAGCCGCCCCGCCTAAGACGCGCGCCTCGACCTCGTTGATCTCGGAGAACATGCGCGCCACGAACAGCTCGGCGGGATGATGATAAAGATCCTCCGCGCTGCCCAGTTGCACCAGCCGGCCCTTGCGCATGACCGCAATACGATCGCCAAGCCGCATCGCCTCTTCCGGGTGGTGGGTGACGATCATGCAGGTCGCGCGCGTTTCACGCAGAAGCGCCAGCGTCTCCTCCTGCATGCTGTCGCGCAACTGCACGTCGAGGCCGGAGAACGGCTCATCCATCAGAACGACCGAAGGCCGCGGCACGATCGCTCGCGCCAGCGCGACGCGCTGCTGCTGACCGCCGGACAGGATGTGGGGATAGGCGTCAGCATAGGATTCCAGGCCGACGCGAGATAATACGCTAATCGCCTCGCGGCGTGCCTCATCGGGCGGTAGCGCGCGCAAGCCGAAGGCGACGTTCTGAAGAATCGTCAGATGCGGAAACAGCGCGAAATCCTGAAACATCAGCCCGACGCTGCGCTCCTCCGGCGGCACGAAGCGGTTGGGTCCAGCGACCTCGCGATCGTTGATCAGCACGCGCCCGCCGGTCGGACGCTCGATCCCCGATGCGATACGCAGCAATGTCGTCTTGCCGCAACCCGATGGCCCGAGCAGGCAGACGACCTCACCCGGCGCGATATCGAGATCGACACCGCGCAGGGCGTCCGTTCCCTCGTAGCGCCGCTCCACCTTTTCAAAGGTCAAGCGCGCCGCAAATGTCGCCGCCGCACGCAGGCCGCTCGATGCGCCGGCGCCATCGCCCGTGGTGTCGCTGCCGCCTGATGCCCGCCGCTGACCCGGCCGCCACCCCTTGAAACTCCAATCCATCGCCTTCGTCCGCGCCCTTCCCGGCTCGCGGCTCTCGCCCGCCATGTCTCGATAGCCGGCCAGAGCACCTTGCTACGTGGCCATATCGCCTGCGCGTTGGCTCGGCAAGAAAAACACTGTCGTTTAGGTTGTCGCGGGCTTGCACATCTTGGCACGGGCTCAGGACTGGCGATCATCCTCCGCGTCGTCCTGGCCTGCGGTGGAGGCTGACGTGGCAGTCCGGCCAGCCGTAGCCTCGCCTTCCGCCGCTCCGTCGGCGTCTTCGCCATCCTCGAATTCGAGCGTGCCCTGCCCCTCATCCGCCTCGTCTTCGGCGGCATTGAGCGGCAGCTCGTCGGGCATCAATGCTGCGATATCGCGCGGCTCGGGCATGCTGAAGCCGGGCGGCAGCGTGGCATCGAGCAATCCCGCACCCTTGAGCTCGGCAAGCCCCGGCAAATCCTTGATCGACTCCAAGCCGAAATGGGAAAGGAACGCTTCCGTCGTGCCATAGGTGACAGGCCGACCCGGCGCCCGCCTACGACCGCGCGGCCTGATCCAATGCGTCTCCAGCAGAATATCGATGGTGCCGGCCGACGTGGTGACGCCGCGGATTTCCTCGATCTCCGCTCGTGTCACCGGCTGATGGTAGGCAATAATCGAAAGCGTCTCGAGCGCGGCCTTGGATAGCTTGCGCTCTTCATGCGCGAACCGCTGCAACAGGAACGACAGATCGTCGGCCGTGCGGAATGCCCACTTGCCGGCCACCCGCGTCAGATTGATGCCGCGCGGCGCATACTCGCGCTGCAAGTCGGCAAGCAGAGCTGCGATGTCCTCGCCGTCGACCAGATGAGCAGCAATCTCGGTCGCGTCGAGCGGCTGGGGAGCGGCAAACAGCACGGCTTCCAGAATGCGCAGTTTTTCACGACGACCCTGCTCGGCAAGTGCGGCGACCGCGCTATCGGGCTGTTCAATGCTCGCATGCAACGCCTCGCCGCCCCCGGTCGTTGCGGCTGCGGTCGCATCGGCATCACCACGGCTCGTCTCGCCAGCCGGAATCTCTCCCACCGGCGCCTCACCCCGAGGCTCGATATCGTCGGTGTTGCGAACCAACGTCAGACGTGGCGGCGTCATGGTCGTCTTGTCCCGCGTGTTGTTCACCGTCATCGAACTCCGACACCACTCACAATTGACCACGCACCGTTCAGACCGCCCGCTCCAGTTCGTCGTCCTTTTCGCGCGGGCGCATGAACAGCGGCGCAAACGGCGCCTCCTGCCGCAACTCCACCAGCCCCTCGCGCGCCATTTCGAGGCTCGCCCCGAACGAACTGGCAAGCACGGTCTTCTTCGCCTCGCCCGAGGGCAGGTATTGCACCAGGAACAGGTCGAGCTGCACCCAGCGGCCAAGGCTCTCACCGACCAGCCGCTCGAGCCGCTTCCTCGCATCCTTGATCGACCACACGTTGCGCGCCTTGACGACGTGGGCCACCTTCACCGTTCGCTTGTGGCGATCGGTATAGGCTTTCAGCAGGTCGATGATGTCGGCGGTGTAGCGCGTCTCCTTCACCGTTTCGACCGGCTGGCGCCAACCGCGTGCAAAAACATCTCGACCCAACCGCTTCATGGTCATCAGTCGGGCGGCCGCATCGCGCATCGCCTGCAATCGCATCAGGCGGAAGGCCAACCGCTGCGCCGCCTCCTCCGCGCTCAACTGCTCCTCGACAATTTCCTCGCGTGGCAGCAAGAGCCGAGATTTCAGGAACGCAAGCCATGCTGCCACCACGAGATAGTCGGCAGCAATCTCGAGCCTCAGCTTTTGCGCCTCACGAATGAACTCGAGATACTGGTCGACCAGCGCGACGATGGAGATGCGCGAGATATCCACTTTCTGCGTTCGCGCCAGCGCGAGCAGCAGATCGAGCGGACCTTCGAAGCCTTCCACGTCGACGACGAACGCATGCTCGGGCGGCAGCGCATCATCAGCCGCTGGCAGATCCCAGGTCGCTTCCGCAGGGCCTTCGCCCGATGTCGTCTCCTCGATCTTCATTGCGCGTCCTGTTGCGCCAGCGCGTTGCCATCGTCAAGCGGGAACGCCAGTTGGCCGAGATTAAACCGATTCAATCGATGCGGCATGCCGGTTCAACAGGCTTTCCAAGGCCGTTTGCGCGGCCTGTTTACCATAGGGCTCGCAGCGAGCACGAACGCCTTCGAGAACCGCAAAACGTCGCATAGCCTCCCCCGCCAATTCCGGAACACCCTCGGCCGCCTGCCACATCTCGGCCAGAACGCCGCTACAATGGAGCGCCACGTCGCAGCCAGCGGCGATTACGTCGCGGGCGCGCACGCGCATGTCTCCGGTGAGCGCCTGCATGCCGAGATCGTCGCTCATCAAGAGCCCGTCAAAGCCGATTCGTCCGCGAATGACGTCATCCATCACCGTGCGCGATGTGCTGGCCGGCGCTGTGGCATCGATCGCGCTGTAGACAACATGCGCCGTCATCGCCGCCGGCATATCGGCAAGCTGGCGGAACGGTGCGAAGTCGGTCGCTTCCAGAGTCGCGCGATCGGTGCCGACGACCGGCAACGTCAAATGGCTGTCCGCTGTCGCTCGCCCATGGCCGGGAATGTGCTTGATGACGGGTACGACACCGCCGGCCATGAACCCTTCCGCCACGGCCCGTCCCAATCGCACCACCTGCTCGACGCTGTCGCCATAAGCACGATCGCCGATGATTGCGTGTGCGCCTGCAACCGGCAGATCGAGAACGGGGGCGCAATCGGTATCGATGTCGAGCGCGCGCAGATCCTCGGCCAACAGTCGCGACGCCTGCCACGCCACGCTCAGCGCCGCCTCGGGGTCTTGCCGATAGAGTGAGGCATAGGCAGACGCCGGCGGCAAGGCGCGCCCAAGCGGCGGCCGCAGGCGCTGCACTCTGCCGCCCTCCTGGTCGATCAGCACCAAAGTGTCGTTGGCGCCGATGGCCGCGCGTGCGTCGCCGACAATGCGACGGATCTGCTCATGGCTTTCGATGTTGCGCGCAAACAGAATGATCCCTGCCGGGCGCGTCTGCGCAAGAAATGCTCGCTCGTCGTCGCTGAGCATCATTCCGCTCAAACCGGTGATGAGCGCGCTGCGGCTTGCCATGTGCAGGTCCTGTCGGCGGCTGTTGGCGAAATTGGAGAAGACGTTACCACATCACGGAAGGTGGCCGCGCGTCGGTGTCCGATACCATGCCGCCCTGCGCGGATCGCCTCACACAGCGCGCCGCAGTTGATACAGATAGCTGTGCGAACAATCGAGCGAAGCGAATTGTGCGCCCACGCCTGTCCAGTTGAAGTTTAAGCTCTCAATACGTGGGCACGGATACGACGAAGAAATTCTACTCCGACAGACGCGCTGGACTATGTTTCCCTCTCGCCCTGGGAGGAGGGCTAGGGTGAGGGGGCTGGCCACGAGTGTTGAGCCCAGCGGCACGCCCCTCACCCGGCGCGGAGCCAATGAATTCGGAAACTTCTCGACGTCTTGGCCGCGCCGGCCTCTCCCGGGGGGGAGAGGCGAAGCACAGTGATTGGCACATGGCGAAACTGAACCGGACAGTCGTGATTGTGTGCTTGCGCATGACGGCTTGCAGAACACCCGCTCGCAACACACGGCCAAACGCCGACGCGATCACGACGATCAGTAGGTTTTCACCCAGCAGCCGGCATAGCCTGCCGCCTTCAGATCAACACACAACTGGTTCGCTTGCTGACGCGAGCCAGGCGGTCCCACGACCAGCCGATCGTAATTGCCCTTGGCGCCGAGATTGGCGGCCTGCACTTCGGGCGTCTTGTTGCCGAGCTGACCGGCGTATTTCTGCTGCAGGTCGGCAAACTGCTTCAGTGCTTCCATGTTGCTGCTCGACGACGAGGGTATCGACGACAACACGGCGACATAGCCAGCGCCACCCGAGGCGGCACCAGCGGCCGCGGCTGCCTCCGTGGCAGCCGTTTTGGCCGTTCTGGGTTTGGGCGCCGCGGCCTTGGGTGCCTCCACCTTGGGGGGAGCCTCAGGTGGCGCGACTTGCACCGGCTCCGCCTTGCTGATGACCACCGGCTTGGTGGGCGAAGCGGGGGCTACGGCGGGCGGAGTGGGCCCTGCGGCAGGCGGGGCGACCGCTACCGTTCGCGCAACGGTCGGTGCACCCGCCGTGGTCGGCGGCGGCGTTCCCAATGAGGAGGGAGGACGTCCGCCAAAGCCATCGACAATGGTCATGCCCGGTACGGGCGAAGCGGATTGAGGTAACTGTGCGGGCGGTGGCGAGGACGGCGCAGGACTTGTGACGATCGAACCGTCCCGGCCGACGACCATGGTGGAAACCTTGCGCGTTCCCTCGCCGCCGTCGGCCTCCGCTGCGGGCGGCGGTGCGGGTTTAGCCCCTTGATCGCTCAGGCGGCCGAGAATCTTGGAATCGGTGTGGGCGAATTGTTTCCCGCCCGGATCGTCCGGCTTCACCTTTGCGGGCGCCGCGGCTGGACGCACCACGGGTGGCTTGCCGCCTGCTGGTCCCGCAAAATAGGCCTTGTATGCCCACGCCATGCCACCGCCGATGCCGATCGCAACGACCAGAGCGGCGGCAACCTTGACGAACCGGCCGCGGCCGCGCGGCTCATCCTCGTATTCGAACTCCTCGGCATCGTATTCGGCTCCCGCCTCCTGCTTCACTGCAGGCGCCGCGTAGCCATCCGCAGGTCCAAATCCCTGATCGTGCGCGTAATGCTGCTCCCCATAGCCCGGCTCGCCGTAGGGCTGCTCGCCATAGGCCGGCGCGCCATAGCCCTGCGCATCGGCATAACCCTGCTGGGGATAGCCTTGCTGCGACTGACCGTAAGCGTCCTCATGGGCGCCATAGGCAGTGTGCTGCTGGTGGGGTTGTGGCGGTGGCCAGCCGGACGCTGCCGCGTATGGATCGGCTACCGGCGCGGGCCAACTGGGATTTTGATCATAGCTCGAGCCACGCAGCTGCGGCTCGGCTTGATGTTGGTCCCACTGCCCATAAGCCGGCTCGGCATGCTCTTGCGACGGATAGTGCCCCGCATGGGGTTGAGGATAGCCGTGCGGCGGCTGGCCCGCATAACCCGCCGCACCCGTCGGTGGCCGGTAGGTTGTCTCCGGTGGCACTATGCGCGGATCACGCTGGCGATAGCCCGGATGATCGGTATGGCCATGCACTTCCGGCAGCGGCGGTGCAGGCGGCTGCGTGCGCGGCGTATACGGCTCGAATTGCGGCGCGTAGGACGCGGCGTGTTGCGGTTCGTAGTGCGGCGCAAAGCCAGCCTGCGGCACGTTCAGCGTCGGCTGCGAATAGGCATCGGCCGGATAGCCCTGCTCGTAATGCCCGCCATCACCAGCGCCTTGATCGGGATAATGATAGGCCTGTCCCGGTGCTGCCGGCGCATATCCGTCCGCAGGGGCATACCCCTGTCCGGCGCCCTGGCCAGCCGATGCCGGAGGGTAGGCTTGCGGGTTGTAACTGGCGGGCTGGTGCTGACCTTGCTGAGGATAGGGCGCATGCGGCGACGGCTGGGCCGGCGCTGGCTCAGGCCATCGCCGTGGTGGTGGTGCCGGTCCGTTGTTGCGTGCCATATCCGCGATGTCCCCAGCCCCTCGGGGCTTCAAACCTCAAGAATCGCGACTCTACCGCATCGCGTCGGGGGCCTCGACGCCGAGTACAGCCAATCCTGAGGATATCACCCGTTGTGTTGCGGCGACGATGGCCATACGCGCCGCTGTCGTGTCCCTAT
Source organism: uncultured Hyphomicrobiaceae bacterium (assembly GCA_964559355.1). Classification (GTDB taxonomy): domain Bacteria; phylum Pseudomonadota; class Alphaproteobacteria; order Rhizobiales; family Hyphomicrobiaceae; genus JAEUMD01. The sequence goes on along the minus strand of CAZLHQ010000063.1, from coordinate 3,528 downwards.
CATCTTGTCGGATAAAGCGTAATTGTGGCGAATCATTGCCTCGCGACCAGTGCGCGTGGAGCGCCGAGGCCAGTTCATAGAGGTAGAACGCCAGGCGGTGCGGCTCGTGAGCACCGGCCGCCCCCGTCATCATCCGCGGATATGCGGCGAGCCGTTTCATCAGGTCGATCTCGCCGGGATGGTCGAGCAACTCCAATTTGGCGTCGCGCACGTCTGCACTTTCCGGCGACAGCCCCGGAAACGCTTCTGCCGCATTTCGGAATAAGGACGCCGCGCGCGCATGAGCATATTGCACATAGAAGACCGGGTTGTCCTTGGATTGCTCCGTCACCTTGGCGAAGTCGAAATCCAGGGGGGCATCGTTCTTGCGGTAGAGCATCATGAAGCGGACGGGATCGCGCCCGACCTCGTCGACGACGTCGCGCAGCGTCACGAATGTGCCGGCGCGCTTCGACATCTTGTAGGGCTCGCCGTTCTTGAACAGCTTGACGAGCTGGCACACCTTGATGTCGAGGTCCGCCTCCCCGCCAGACAACGCCGCCACCGCGGCCTTCATGCGCGGGATGTAGCCGATATGGTCGGCGCCGAAGACGTTGACGAGGTGCTGGAACCCGCGCTGCAATTTGTCGAAGTGATAGGCGATGTCTGAGGCAAAGTAGGTGTAGGAGCCGTCGCTCTTCTGCAAGGCGCGATCGATATCGTCGCCGAACTCGGTGGAGCGGAACAGCACTTGCTCGCGCTCCTCCCACTCGTCCTCGTCGTGGCCCTTGGGCCGGGGCAACTGGCCAGAGTAGATGAGCCCCTTGGAGCTCAAGACATCGATAGCGGCCTGCACCTGATCGCGGCCGCCGCTCTTCAACGAGGCCTCCGAAAAGAACACGTCGTGGTGGATATTGAGGGCAGCCAGATCCTCGCGGATCATGTCCAGCATGGCGGCAATCGCCATTTCGCGCACGACTGGCAGCCACTCGGCCTCGGGCGCGCCGACGAGCTTTCGACCAAACTCCTTGGCCAGTGCCGCCCCCACGGGCTTCAAATAGTCGCCCGGATAAAGCCCGGCCGGGATTTCGCCGATGTTCTCGCCAAGCGCCTCGCGGTAGCGCAGGTGTGCCGAGCGCGCCAGCACATCGACCTGGGCGCCGGCATCGTTGATATAGTATTCGCGCGTCACATCGTGACCGGCGAACGCCAGCAGATTGGCAAGCGCATCGCCGAACACCGCACCTCGACAATGGCCGACATGCATCGGCCCGGTTGGATTGGCGGAGACGTACTCGACGTTGACGCGGCCCTTTGAGCACGCGGCCGCCCGGCCATAGCCATCACCCGCGGCCAACACCGAGCGCACGACACCCTGCCAGAACGACGGCTTCAGCGTCAGGTTGAGGAAACCGGGCCCCGCCACGTCCGCCTTGACGAACAGCGGCTCCGCGGCAAGCCGGCGGGCGAGCTTGTCGGCGATATCGCGCGGCTTCATGCGCGCCGGCTTGGCCAGCACCATCGCCACGTTCGAAGCCAGATCGCCATGGGTCGGATCGCGCGGGAATTCCACCTCGATTGCCGGCACAGCGATGTCGCGCGGCAGCTCGCCCTCGTGTTGCATAGCTGACAGCGCGCGCGCTATCAGGGATTCGACGTGCTCGAAGGCGGACATTTAAAGCCTCAACGAATGTTCCGGCGCGTTGGAATTCCCATGACCAGCGGTATCGATGCAGAAATTCCATACCCCTGCCCAAGCGCATGCCTCGCACGGGCGAAGGCACGCATTTGCCACGGGCCTGTTGCATAAGCCCTGTAGCAATGGGCCTGCCTCGGAAGGCGTTTCGCTCGAAGGATCGCTGAACAGGATAACGCCGTGCGCCTAACGCAATTCCGGCGTTGCGTCAAACAAGCGGCGGTGCTCGGCCAGTGCATAGCGGTCGGTCATGCCGGCCACGTAATCGGCGACGAGACGCGCGCGGCGGCGCTCACCAAGGCCATCGGCGACGCGTTGCCAGTTCTCAGGCATCGCGCCCGGGTCGGCAAGGCAGCGGCCGAACAGGTCGTGAACCACGCCTTCAGCCGCCCGCATCACATGCATCACCCGCTCGTGGCGGTAAACGCGCGCGAACAGGACTTCCTTCAGCGCAATGATGCCGTCGATCATCGGCTGGGAGAACACCACGACCGGGGAGCGCGCGCTGCGGATGTCGTCGGGGGTTTCCGGCGCCAGCCGCGCCAGGTTGCGGCGCGCCTCGCCGACGATATCGGCAATCATCAGCGTGATCGTCCGGCGCGTCGCCTCATAGATCAGCCGGCTGTCTAGGCCATCACGCTGGCGGATGAGATCGGCCATCACCGGCCCAACCAGCGGCATCTCCGCCAGATCGCCAAGCTGCAGCAAGCCGGCGCGCAGCGCATCGTCGATGTCGTGGTTCACATAGGCGATGTCGTCGGAGAACGCCGCCACCTGGGCTTCCGCAGACGCCCACCCGCCGCCGCCGATGTCGCACCAGCCAGCAAGCGTGGCGACGACTTTGCCAACCGCGCTCGCCTTGTCCGTCACCGGCCCATTGTGCTTGGCCAGCCCCTCGAGGGTCTCCCAGGTCAGGTTCAGGCCGTCGAAGCGCAGATACTTGCGCTCGAGCTTCGTCACGATGCGCAACGACTGGGCGTTGTGATCGAACCCGCCATAGTTGCTCATCGCCTTGTCGAGCGCCCGCTCGCCCGCGTGACCGAATGGCGGATGACCGAGATCGTGGGCCAGCGCCAGCACCTCGGCCAAATCCTCGTCGAGCCGCAATTGGCGAGCGATGGTGCGGGCGATCTGCGCAACCTCCAGGCTGTGCGTCAGCCGCGTGCGGTAATGGTCGCCCTCGTGATAGATGAACACCTGCGTCTTGTGGGTCAGGCGGCGAAAAGGCGTCGAGTGCAAGACGCGGTCGCGATCGCGCTGAAACGGGCTGCGGGTGGTGCATTCCGCTTCCAGGTGCTGGCGGCCGCGGCTCGGCAACCCGCTGGCGGCATATGGCGCGGGCGCACGCTCTCCGGGGGCGAGCCCCTCGCCGTAGCCGAGCGTGCTCCAAGCGCTGCTGCCGATGCCCGTTGTTGCGCCCATTGCGATGCCGTTCGCCTCCTACCCGCAATCCAATTGTGGGTTTTACCGTGGCACGGGTCGTTTGACTTCGCACCGGCCATACCTATGTTCCTAGAGCCTGATCGTCTGAGATGGAAACGCTCGCGTTTCTGTCGAGGACGTTAATCAGACTCTCAATAAAAGACTTAGAGCAGGCCACCGCCTTCAATGTGATTCCGCCAAAGTTGCACCTGCTCTAGACATGATTCACGGAGCCCGGCAACCGGGGGCGCGTCGTTGCGACGCTGCCGGAGAAACCGCTATTCGGAGACCCGTTGCGATGACCACCACCACGCTACCCGTCGCGCTGACCGAAAGTGCCGCCCGCCGCATCGTCGAAATCATCGCCGGTGAGCCCAAGGCCAAGCTGCTGCGCCTCAGCGTGGAAGGCGGCGGCTGCTCGGGCTTTCAAT
>CAZLHQ010000062.1:0-17561 GCA_964559355.1 uncultured Hyphomicrobiaceae bacterium | reverse complement strand
GTAGCGCTTCTGCCTGAAGAACACCGGACCGCGGCTGTCGAGCTTGACCGCGAGCGCGGTCGCGGCCATCACGGGCGACAGCACGATCAGGGCGATCGTGCCGATGACGCGATCGAACACGGTTTTGAGCATGCGGTCCCAGTCGCTCAATGGGCGGCTGAAGATCGGAAACATCGGCACAGAGCCGATCCACGTGTAGGCGCTGGCATCGAGCCGCACCTGCGACGACAGCGCGGAGAGGCGCACGTCGACCGGCAGTTCGAACAGACGCTTCAACACCTGCAGCAGGCGAAATTCGGCCGTCAGCGGTATGGTGACGATGAGCAGGTCGATGCCCTCTTCGCGGCAGAAGCGGCCGAGATCCTCGAACGTGCCGATGCGCGGGAAGCCGGCGATGCTCTCCGCCGAGCGCTCGTCCTGGCGATCGTCGAACACACCGAGCACGCGGATCGAGCCCTGGTCGCGCTGCATCAGGCGATCGATGACCTCCTCGGCGTGCTTGCCACCGCCGACCACCACCGTGCGGCGCACGAGTCGTCCCTGCTCGCCGAGGCTGCGCACGATGCGCGCCGTCGCAACCCGCATGAGCATCACGCTCGCGAGCGCCAGCACCGCCCACAGCACCAGCGCCTGCCGGTCGATCCACGCCATGTCGAACAGGAAGCCGGCCGCCGCGATGGCGCCGAACACCGACACGCCAGCGACCATGACCCGCCTGAGTTGTGTCAACATCTCGCCAAGACCGCGGATGGTGTAGGCCCACGTCTGCTGCAAGACGAATACGAAGGCGAAGCTGGCGGCGAGAAGGAAGACGAGCCCCGTGAGTGACAACTCGCGCGAAGCTGCCGACAGCGCGAAGGCGCCGACTCCGGCGATCGTAGCAAGATCGGCGGCGACCACCGTTCCGAGTAGCTTGGGGCGCGAAATCTGCCCGCGCCTGTCGCTGTAGAGGCGCTCGAGAAACGCGCGTCTGCGGTCTCCGGCGGCAGCGACAGCGGGGCCAGGGGTGGCGTAGGCAGACATCGACGCGAACTCCGAAATGAAACCTGTTCACCTCGTTTTTAACGGAGCAGCCTTCGCGTTCGGTAAATGCGGCCGGAACAAAGCGATAGAAGCGCGCGCGAAACAGCTTTCGCCGAGCGAATAAAGCCGTTCCTTGTCCGACCCCTGCAGGATTGTGGCAACCGCGCGGAGCGCAACGCTGCCCTCGTCGTATTTGCGGGCGGCGGGTTGCGTCCTACATTCATCGCACCATAAACATAACCGGAGGATTGCCATGACAAGGACGCTCAAGGTTTCCCTGCTCGCCGCTGCTCTTGCTTTCGGGGCCGGTGCCTCGATGGCGCAGGCCGCCGATTTCGGCAGTGCTGCCGAGGCCAAGGCCATGCTGGAGAAGGCCGTCGCCGCGGTGAAGGCCGACAAGGCCAAGGCGCTCGCCGCCTTCAACGCCGGCACCGACGGCTTCAAGGATCGCGATCTCTACCCGTTCTGCGCCAACGCTGCCGACGGCGTCTTCACCGCGCATCCGAAGCTCGCCGGCAAATCGCTGAAGGAGCTGAAGGACAAGGAAGGCAAAGCACTCGGCGCGGAGATTCTGGACACCGCCAAGGAAGGTGCGATCTCCGAGGTCGCCTACAAGTGGCCGCGTCCGGGCAGCGAGGAGCCGGTGCAGAAGTTGTCGTTCGCCACCAAGGTCGGCGATCAGGTCTGCGCCGTCGGTTACTACAAGTAGGCCGCTCAGCGCGCGCGACGAACACGATTTCGAGAACGGGCGGCGAAGCGTGGGCCTCGCCGCCCGTTCAATGTTTCAGCTTCTGTGGCCCAAAGCGAATATTCGATCCCGCTTCCCTCGAAGGCGGTCTTGCGACAAGATGAAGGTCTGGACGGTGCGGGCGCTTCCTCAGCCTTGGAGGTTTCCCCAATGCGTATCAGTCACGTCCTGGCCCGGAAGGGATCACAAGTCGTCTCCGTCTGGAGAACGCGGGCCATCAAGGACGTCATCGCCTTGTTCGACGAGCGCAACATTGCGTCGGTGATGGTCACCGAGCCTGGTGACACGGCCCCGCTCGGCATCGCGTCCGACCGGTCGATCATTCATGCCCTCGCACGGGGTGGCAACGCCGCCCTCGACGAGCCGATCTCGACCGCGACCCGATCGCCCGTGCCGACATGCCAACCGGATGAGCGCGTGTCCGATGTCCTGCGCCGCATGACAGACGATCGTGTGCGTCACATGCTCGTCATGGATGGAAGCCGTGTCGCGGGCATCGTCAGCATCGGCGATCTCGTCAAGATCAGGCTCGAGGACGCCGAGATCGAAGGCCGCGTTCTGCGCGAACGCGCCCTCGGCCAGATCGTCGCCGAAACCTGACGCCGCGACCTTGCCGCTGCCATGCTCCGGGCGGCCAGCCGCGCGGAGCATCGGTTGTTGCCTGACGTTCCCGCCCGTCTATGGTAGTCGCACATCGCGATCGTAACGAAGCGGGAGACGGACGAACATGGCGGACATGCGCATCGCGCTGGTCAGTGGCGCCAATCGCGGCATCGGCCTCGAAACCGTGCGCCAGCTCGCCCGCAAGGGCGTCATGGCGGCTCTCGGCTCGCGCGACAAGGCCAAGGGCGAAGCGGCCGCCGAGACCCTGCAGAAAGAGGGCCTCGAGGTTCCGGTCATCGCGCTCGACGTGGTCGACGCCGCGAGCTGCCGCTCGGCGGTCGCCGAGGTGGTCGGCATGTTCGGCCGCCTCGACATCCTCGTCAACAACGCCGGCATCCTCATCGATGGGCCCGGCGCGCCGATCGCGAGCGTGCTCGACACGCCCGTCGACAGGGTCTTGGAAACCTTCCGCGTCAACACCGTCGGCGCGCTGCAGCTGACGCAGGCGGCGCTGCCCGTTATGCAGAAGGGCGGTTATGGACGCATCGTCAATTTGTCCTCGGGGCTCGGGCAACTCGCCGACATGGGCAAGGGCTGGCCGGCCTACCGCATGTCGAAAGCCGCTCTCAACGCTTTGACGCGCACGCTGGCGGCCGAACTCGCCGGCACCAACATCAAGGTCAATTCGATGTGCCCGGGCTGGGTCAAGACCGACATGGGCGGGCCCGACGCCGAGCGTAGCGTCGAGGTCGGCGCCGAGACGGCCGTGTGGCTGGCAACTCTGGAGAACGACGGTCCGAGCGGCGGCTTCTTTCGTGACAAGAAGCCGATTGCATGGTGATGCGCGCCGAGCCCCGCTGCAGGCGTCAGAGCCCGCGCACCAGCGTGCCGACCATCAGGACCAGGTAGGCCGTGATCGCCAGCCAATACTCCTGATGGGGCAGGTAGCGCGGCATGTGCACGAAACCAAGCTTGGTGATCAACGCCACCACGGCGATCACCAGCGAGATCAGGAAAATCACGATCGTCGGCGGATTGAGCCGCATGACGTTATGCTCCGCAGGCCAATGGTGCGGCCACGACGAGCCGCCGGGGCGACCGCACCCGCTCGCGCGCCCCTGAACGACCTTATAGCGCGCGATCCACCTCACGCGAAACCGGAGCGAGACCGGCGAGAGGCGCGTCGGCATCGACCAGCATCCGCACCGCGAGAGCCGAGCTGCCGGCGATATCCTTGAAGCTGATGAGCAGCTGCGGCTTGCCCGGCTTGGCGCCATCGCGCGCATCGGAGGCGATTTCCTGCACGTCCACGACTTCGAGCACGCGCTTGCCGCCCGCGCCGGCAAAGTCGAAGCGATCGCCGCGCGCAACTTTCGCGACGAACGCCGCCGGCTGGATGCCCGTTGCGACATGGCCGGCGGGTTTCGTCAGCCAGAACGCCTCGCTGCCGACCACCGGTGCGGCGACCGGACCGGCGACGTGGCGCGCCTCTTCGGACGCCTGCATCGCAATGGCGCGTTCGAGGCCGGAGGCGAAGTTCATGTCGCTGGTAAAGGCTGCGGCGGCGAGGCCGCCGAGACCCAGGGCAATCGAGAAAAGCGCGGCACGCGGCGCGTGCCCGGAACTCTGTTTCGTCGCGTCGGTCATCGTCGTGGCCTCTGCCTCGTTGCCGGCAAATCACCGGGGGAGCCCGCGATCAATATAGGGGGCGTGATGCGTACGGCAAAGATGTGGCGGAGGATCATACTCAAGGTTGCGTGCGCAACGCGGCTGCGCGCGCGGCTCATTCTGCATCCTCGCGGAGCGAGCGGCCCTCGCCGGCCCATCAGCGGCCGCGGCGGGTCCGCGAGACCGCATAGAGCGACCTCAAATGGCGAAGAAAGGCCATACTGAAGGCGACACAACTGGCGAATACGACGGCCAGAACCACGGTCGCCACGGTGCGATCCGGGCTGTCGAGCAGCGTGGTGGGGCCGTTGGCGAGGCTGCTGCCCCCGGCGACGATGGTGAACAGCCCAAGCGCGATCGAGCCGTCGCGCGCGACGCGCAGCGCCTCCGAACGAGGCCGGGCCCTGTTCAACATATCCTTGCGGTGCCGCATCGGTCGTCTTCCCTCTCTTGGTGTCCCGTTACGCGTCCCTGGCGCAAGCGGTTCGGTAAACTCACGACGTCCTGGATGTGCATGAAACCTGCGCCCTGTGGCGCCGGTGGGCCGCAATTATGGCGCGGCGCGGGAAAAGCCCGGGCGGACCTGATCGATGCCGCTGTAGTTGCCCCATCGCCACGTCTGCGCCCCTGCATCGTCCGTTGCGCAAGGCGACAGTCCGCCGCTTTTGCTCACCCCAAGGCTTGCTTGCGCGCCTGCACGCGAGCGCGTAGCTTCCGCGCGCCTCGGACATGCCCGGGGCCCAGCACCCGCCGCGCGTGCTGCGTTTGCCAGACGACCGGTTAGCGAAAGGTTTACGACCCATGGGCTTCATTGCCGACAGCCTCAACCGCATCCAGCCCTCCGCCACCATCGCCGTCTCCATGAAGGCGCGCCAGCTCAAGGCCGAGGGCCGGGACATCATCTCGCTGTCGGCGGGCGAGCCGGATTTCGACACGCCGCAGAACATCAAGGATGCGGCCAAGGCGGCGATCGACAAGGGCTACACTAAGTATACCGACGTCGACGGCATTCCCGAGCTGAAGGCTGCGATCTGCGCCAAGTTCAAGCGCGACAACGGCCTCGACTACAAGCCCGCACATATTTCTGTCGGCACCGGCGGCAAGCAGGTGCTCTACAATGCGCTGCTCGCCACATTGAACCCCGGCGACGAGGTGATCATTCCAAGCCCGTGCTGGGTGTCTTATGCCGATATCGTCCTGCTCGGCGGCGGCAAGCCGGTGTTCGTGCCGACGACGATGGATACAGGCTTCCGGCTGCAGCCCGAAGACTTGGAGAAGGCGATCACGCCCAAGACCAAGTGGTTCATGTTCAACTCGCCATCGAACCCGACGGGCGCCGCCTACTCCGACAAGGACATCAAGAAGCTCACCGACGTACTGCTGCGCCATCCCCACGTCTGGGTGATGACCGACGACATGTACGAGCATCTGATCTACGACGGCGTCAAGTTTTATACGCCCGCGCAAGTCGAGCCGGGTCTTTATGATCGCACGCTGACGGTGAACGGCTTGTCGAAGGCCTATTGCATGACCGGCTGGCGGCTCGGTTATGCGGGCGGTCCTGAAGCGCTCATCAACGCCATGCGCAAGCTGCAGTCGCAGTCGACATCCAATCCCACCTCGATCACGCAGTGGGCAGGCGTCGAGGCGCTGAATGGGCCGCAGGACTTCATCGCAAGGAACAACAAGGTATTCGTGGAGCGCCGCGATCTGGTTGTGGCGATGCTGAATCAGGCCAAGGGGCTTTCCTGTCCCAAGCCCGAAGGCGCCTTCTACGTCTATCCCAGTTGCGCGGGCGCCATCGGCAAGACCTCGGCCAAGGGCATCAAGATCGGCAACGACGAGGATTTCGTCACCGCTCTGTTGGAAGAAGAAGGCGTCGCCTGCGTGCACGGCGCGGCCTTCGAGGGCAGCCCGGCATTCCGCATATCCTATGCAACCGCGACCAGCGCGCTGGAAGAGGCTTGCAAGCGCATTCAGCGCTTCTGCGGAAATCTCAAGTAGCGTTGCGATCCGCAACACGATTGCGTCAGCCGCAGCGGATGCCACTGCGCGGCGGGCGGTGGTTCGTTGCCAAAATCTTGATGTTTGTATGAGGCTCGAGCGGCAGCCGCGTGCGAGAGCATGGCGAAACTCGTTTCGACACGGAGCGTAACTCTCTCTTTGTCGAGATTAGTCGTTACCTTGTATGAATACTGAATGTCGTGAGATGGTCCCATCATCGGTTATTGCAAATCCGAGGTGGGGGCATGCTGCGACGGCGCTCAAAGACGTGTTCCAGGACATCGCCAAGTCGATGACGACGGTGCGGATCGATCGCTGATCGATCGACGCTTCAGGCCGATGCCCGGGCAGGCAAGCCCGCGCATCGGCAAAGCCCGTCACTTTTTGTCCATACGATACTTCTTGTGGCAGCCGCCGCAGTTGCCGACCACCTTGGGGAACTCCTCCATGAAGGAGAACTCATCCGTGATCTTGGCCTCGGCAGCCTTGGCGTCGGCGGAGAGCTTGTCGTAACGGCCGACAAATTCTTCCTTGTTCTCCCAGATGGCGGGTAGCGCCTCGGTTTCGCCGCCGGTCTTGGAATCGTCGGGGAACAGCTTGGCAATCTTAGGCGCATTTTCCTGATATTTGGCGAGTGCGGCCTTGACGGCCTCCAGGTTGAACGGAATTTCCTGTTTCAGCATGGCGCCGGGGTCCTTGGTGGCCTTGCCGAACTCCTTCAGCAGCTCCTTGCGCTGCTTGATCGGCTCCAGGTTTTGCGCCATGGCGCCGGTCGCGGCAAAGGCGGCCGCGAGCATGGAGATTGCGGTCAAGGTGATCGGTTTCATGCGGGTCTCCTAAGGACAGTTGCAAAACGTGAGTGGCCGGGATGTTGGGCGCATGGGCGGGTGGTCAGTGTCAGTGGTCGCCCCCGAAGCGATTTGGCTGTGCACAACCGGCTGTCAGGTCCCTCGGCGTCGCCTTAAGGCTTCCATGCGGAGACCTTGGTAGCGTCGGCATGTTGAACGAGACGGTGGCGTGCCGGACGATTTTTCTCGCCAGACGTCTTGGCCAGATAGTCATGGAACGGCGCGAACACAACTGCGAGGATTTCAATATTGCTGGATAGGAAGTGTCAGGGATGGGGCAGGTTTGATAAAGCGCTCGCAATTCCAGGCGTTCCCCGGTTTCATTGGATCGCCTTGGTTGGGCAACCCGACAGCTTGCAATCCACATCAGCAAATGGGCAAAAACAAAGCGCCGGTCTTGCGACCGGCGCCAACGGATGAAGCGCTATCTCAGTGTCGAGGTGACGGAACCATAGCTGGTGTCGCCAGAGCGGCGACCAACTCAAGCGGTAGCGCGGCGCGTCAACATGGAGCCAAACACGCCCTTCAGCCACGTATCGGCAACCGAAGGCCGCGTGGGCGAGGGAAGTGCTGGAACATGCGCACGGTAGGCGACATCTCGCATCGACAATTCGTGCGTGCGGAATGAGCGGATCTGCGCTCCATCGGGCGCGTGGAACTGCTCTTCCGAGGGGGCCATGGCATAGCCGGCTGCTTGGGCTGCCGTTAGTAGCGACTTCATCTTCATGACCTACGCCTTCTCCTTACTCGACGTTCTGCCCTCACGCACGTCGCTCCGGTCATCAGAACGTGGTGCCTCGGATAAAGTTCCCGAGAGAACGCCTGAATTCATGATGATGCAAGCATGTCGCAGGTCAAGTTATTTTTCCGTTTTTCTGTTTCAACTTTTTGTTTTTCGCGCTGCAAAAATATTGCCTATGCATTGTTTTGCGTTGCACTCGCATTTTGACCTTCTTTGGCCAAGCCGATTGACCGGTGGTGGGCGCTTCGTTCGCGTGCTTCCCATGACCCATTGAAGATCATTCGTATGACGCCATGACGACGGTGGCGCCCGGGGCGTGATCGGGATCAGTAGCAAGGCGCAGATGTCGGCGGGCATGGTTGGCGTGCGCCCCGCAATTTCCTTGCCCGGTCCGCACTTCGGCGCGAACATCGCTCGACCGCGCTCCGCTCCCGGGCGTGGAGTGCGGTAGCGCTTAAAGCGCGAGATTGCCGACGGCCGTTCGCGCAAACGTGCCAGCACGCGAAAGCCGCCAGGAGGGCTCGGCCAAACAGGCTGGCGCATGGGAGAGTTCCAATGTCAAAAAACGGTGATGTTTCCAAAGGTGAGCCAAGAGCTCAACCTGGCGCGGGTCGTTCGGCCCGCGCAATTGCTCTCATAGGTCATTATCTGTCGGGCAAAACGACGTTATTGGAAGCAATCTTGGAGCGCTGCGGCGCTGTTTCTCGCGCGGGCAGCGTACAGGCCGGCAACTCGGTGGGCGATCAGAGCGCCGAGGCGCGGGCTCACGGTATGAGCGTGTCTCTCAACGTGGCTGACGTCAATTATCTGGGTGACACCTTCACATTCATCGATTGTCCTGGATCGATCGAGTTTCAGCACGAGAGTGCCCTGGCGCTGACGGCCTGTGACGCTGCGGTGGTGGTTTGCGAGCCTGATCCCAAGCGCGTCGCTTCGTTGCAGTTGATCCTGAAGCAGCTTGAAGATCGCGGCATCCCGCATTTCCTGTTCCTCAACAAGATCGACACGTCGTCCACGCCTTTGCGCGATGTCATACCGATGCTGCAACCGGCCAGCACCAAGCCGCTGGTCTTGCGCCAGATCCCGATCTGGGAAAAGGGCGTAGCCACCGGCTTCATCGATCTGGCCTCCGAACGCGCGTTTGTCTATCGCGAGCACGCCGTCTCCGAGATCGTGTCGATCCCCGACAAAGATGGCGAGCGCGAGCACGAGGCGCGCTTCCACATGCTGGAGCAGCTCGCCGACTACGACGATGCGCTGATGGAGCAACTGCTTTCCGAAATCGAGCCGCCGCGCGACCGCATCTTCGACGATCTCAGCCGCGAGCTGGCGGATGGGCTTATCTGTCCGGTCTTGATCGGCTCGGCACTCAACGGTCACGGCATTTCGCGGCTGTTGAAGGCGCTGCGCCACGAAGTGCCGTTCGTGGAGACGACTGCGCGGCGCTTGAAGCTCGAGACGACCGGGCAGTCGGCATTCGTGTTCAAGACGCTGCACACGAGCCACGGCGGCAAGCTGTCGTTGGCGCGCGTGCTGACCGGGGACATCCCCGACGGCGCCACGTTGACGGCAGCCGACGGGCGCAGCGAGCGGGTCTCGGGCCTGTTCTCGATGCTGGGCGAGGAGCCGCGCAAGCGGGGAACGGCCAAGGCCGGCGATACGGTGGGCCTGGGGCGGCTCGAGCACATCCGCACCGGCGAGACCGTCACCACCGGCAAGAACGGCGTTGTCCAAGTGTCGGTTCCTCATGCTCCCTATCCCGTGTTCGGCGTCGGCCTCGGGCTCAAGGATCGCAAGGACGAGGTCAAATTGACCGGCGCTGTCGCCAAGCTGATCGAGGAAGACCCCTCGCTCGAAGTCCGCCAGAGCCAGGACACGCATCAGATGCTGCTGCTCGGCCAGGGCGAGATGCACATGCGCGTTTCACTCGAACGGCTGGAGCGGAAGTTCGCGGTGCCGGTGGTGCGCGAAAAGCGGCTGGTGCCCTACAAGGAGACGATCAGGAAGAGCACCGAGGTGCGCGGTCGCCACAAGAAGCAGTCGGGCGGCCACGGCCAGTTCGGCGACGTGCTGATCGACATCGCTCCGATGCCGCGCGGAAGTGGCTTTGAGTTCCAGGAATCGATCACCGGTGGTGCCATTCCGCGCCAGTTCATCGCCTCGGTCGAGATCGGCGTCACGGATTACCTGCAACATGGGCCGCTCGGCTTTCCGGTGGTCGACGTCACGGTCAACCTGAAAGACGGCTCGTTCCATACCGTCGACTCCTCCGACATGGCCTTCCGCCAGGCGGCGCGCATCGCCATGAGCGACGGCATGCCGAACTGCTCGCCGGTGTTGTTGGAACCGATCATGGCTGTCGACATCTACGTGCCGACGGATGCAACCGCGCGCATCAACGGCATCATTCCGCAGCGTCGCGGACAGATCCTCGGGTTTGATGCGCGTGAGGGCTGGCCGGGTTGGGATGTCGTGCAGGCCCACATTCCCGAGGCCGAGATGGAAGATCTGATCGTCGAGTTGCGATCGGCGACGGCGGGCGTCGGCACCTTCACTGCGAAGTTCGACCATCTGGCCGAGCTGACCGGAAAGCTCGCCGATCATGTTTTGGCGACCCACAAACCGGCCGCGGCCTAAGGTTGCCCACGGGTAGGCCAAGGGTCAGATAGGTCGAGCGCTGCTGCGCGTGAGGCCACAGGTGTATGACACGCGCCTGTGGCCTTCGTGTTGCCGATCTGTCGTATTACAAGCGGGCAACTCGCAGTGCTGGAACAGGACAGGAGCGTCAGATGACCAACAACCCTGGCAACCCAGTCGTCTGGTTCGAGATCTACGTCGCCGACATGGCGCGCGCCAAGGCGTTCTATGAAACCGTGCTCGGCATCGCGCTGCAACCGCTCGGCAACCCGGCGCCGGACCAGATGACGATGGAGCTGATGGCGTTTCCCGGTGGTCCGGGAAGCTATGGGGCTTGCGGCGCCTTGGTGCGGATGGCGGGCGTGCCGCAAGGCTTCAGCGGAACACTCGTCTATTTCGCCTGCAAGGATTGCGCGTTGGAGGCATCGCGCGTTACAGCGGCTGGCGGCAGCATCGAGAAACCCAAGTTCGCAATCGGCCCACATGGCTTCATCGCGCTGTGTCGCGACAGTGAAGGCAACATGTTCGGCCTGCATTCGATGGCGTGACGGTGGAACCGATCCCGCATGCCGTCAACTGCGCGCTCGGCTCCAGATCTGGCGCAAGCGTTGATCGCGGCCGCAGCCATGCCGGTAGAAGCGATAGCGCCAGGGGTTGCGCTTGGCGTATTTCTGATGCTCGGCTTCGGCGGGCGTGAACTCCTTGGCGTCTTCGATCTTGACGGCGATCGGGCCATCGAGAAGGCCGCTTTTTTCCAGCTTGGCCTTGCTCGTCTCTGCAATGCGCCGCTGTTGTGAGGTATGCGTGAAGATCACCGGACGATAGGCGATACCGCGATCGCAGAACTGGCCGCGTCCGTCGATCGGATCGACGTTGCGCCAATACCATTCGAGCAGCATTTCATAGTTGATCGCGACCGGGTCGAATACGATCTGCACGGCTTCGACATGGCCGGACAGCCCGCGCGCCACCAATTCGTAGCTGGGATTGCGCATGCTGCCACCGGTGTAGCCGGTGGTGGTGGCAAGCACGCCCGGCACCATCGCGAAGTCGGCTTCCACGCACCAGAAGCAGCCGGCCGCAAAAGTGGCGACCTCGCTCTTGCCGCTGGGCGAGCTGACGGCAGGCGGCTCGGCTGGCTTTTCGGCCAATACCGTGCGCACCATGCCCGATGCGGTCAGCGCCAGCGCCAGCGCGATCGCGGCCAGCGCACTATTTCTCAACACCTGCATGCTCGGCATTGCCGCTGCTCCCGCTGCTTCAAGTTCAAGCGCCGCTCTTGGGCACGAACTTCAAGGAGACGCCATTGATGCAATGGCGCAGGCCAGTCGGCTTGGGACCGTCGTCGAAGACGTGTCCCAGATGACCGCCGCAGCGGCTGCAATGCACTTCGGTTCGGACCATGAAGAATTTGCGGTCGGTCGTGGTGCCGATGGCCTTGTCGTCGACTGCCTTGAAGAAGCTCGGCCAGCCGGTGCCGCTATCGAACTTGTGCTCAGAGGAATAGAGCTCCTGGTCGCAGGCCGCGCAACGATACATGCCTGGCGCATACGTCTTGTCGAGCGGGCTGGTGCCGGCACGCTCGGTGCCGTGCTCGCGCATGACGTAATACTGCTCAGGTGTCAGAAGCTTCTTCCACTCCTCGGGTGTCTTGGTCACGGTAAACGTCTCCTTGCTCGTCGTATCGGCGGCAGTGGCGTGCCGGAGGCCCGCTGCGGTCAGCAGCGCACCCAGCGTCGTGGCGGAAAATGTGCGGCGGGTGATCATCGCTTTTTCAATCCTCGTCGTGCGGTTCGTGTCATGCATACGCTTGCGCCACGCCTCACGTTACATGATTGCCCGATCACGAACGGGTGACAATGCTGGCGTGCATGTGCACGGCATTTCGTGGGGCCCGGCCCCATGCCGGCCGGCCAACATTATGATCGCGGGTCGAGGGGTCCCAGAGCCTCGCGTTGAGCAACAGGACGTTTTGAGAACAAAATCGAATGTGCCCGACTTCAACTTGTCTTGATCGGAATTTTGGCATCGAGCACGATTTCTGAAGCCGATAGCTGGCAGCGGTAGGCATGCGCCTCGACACCGGCCTCGGTCGCGGCCTTGAATGCTGTCGCATAAGCGGGGTCGATATCGGCGGCGATGGTGAACCGCCGGGCATCGGCGCGCTGCACCAGGTACAACATGACGGCGCGGTGCCCTTGCTGCACCATTTGCGCCAGCTCGCGCAGATGCTTGGCGCCACGTTCGGTGATGCTGTCTGGAAACTCGGCATGTCCGGGCGTGCGCATCAGATGCACGTTCTTGATTTCGACAAAGGCACGGCCCTTGTTGTCATCCTCGAGCAGAATGTCGATGCGGGAGTTGGCGCCATACTTCTGCTCGCGCTTCAGACTGGCGTACCCCTTGAGCGGCGCGATGCGCCCTGCTTCGATTGCTTCGGTAACGAGCTTGTTGGGATGTTGCGTGTTGATGCCGACCAGCGCCGGCGCGCCGCCGATGCCATTCTCGATCATCTGCCAGGTGAAACGGTACTTGCGCGTGGGACTGTCGCTCTCCGACAGCCACACGATGCTGCCAGGCTCGGTCAGTCCCAACATCGAACCGGTGTTGGGGCAGGTGCATGTGATCGCGCGCCCGTCGTCCAGAACGACGTCGGCGAGAAATCGCTTGTAGCGCTTGACGAGGCGCCCGCGGATGAGGGGAGATGGGAATTTCATGCCGACAACACTAGAGCGCTTTTCGATCCGATGGAAACGGATCGGCGCACTGGAGTTGTTGGATGATCGCATTTTTCCGCGACGAACCGGCGGCCACTTCGTCGGAAAATGCGTAAGCGCCTCCGCCGTGAAAGGCAACTCCCGGCCTGCGTCGTTCGTACCGTGGCGAGCCATAAGGGTGCACGCGCGGCACAGAAATGGTAGTGCCTCGTGACAGTAGCCAGCAGGGGCCAGCAGGAGATGTGTCGTGTCCAACAATGAGCCGGTAAGCGCCGCCATTCTCGTGATCGGCGACGAGATCCTGTCGGGCCGCACCAAGGACAAGAACATCGGCACCATCGCTGATCATCTGACGGCCATCGGCATTGACCTCATGGAAGTGCGCGTCGTCGGCGATCGAGAGACGGCGATCATCGAAGCGCTCGATGCGTTGCGTGCGCGCTATGACTACGTGTTCACCACCGGCGGTATCGGGCCAACGCATGACGACATCACCGCTGACGCGATCGCCAAGGCATTCGGCGTCACGATCGATATCGATCCGGCCGCGCGCGATCTGATTGCGCAATTGTGCGAGCGCCGCGGCGTGCCGTTGACAGCGACGCGGCTGCGCATGGCGCGCATTCCGGCCGGCGCCAGCTTGATAAAGAATTCGATCTCGGCGGCACCCGGCTTCATGATCGGCAACGTCATCGTCATGGCCGGTGTGCCGGTGGTGATGGAGGTGATGCTGGCCGATGTGACGCCGCGCCTGCGCACTGGACAGCGCATGTTGTCCATGACATTCGATCTCAACCGGCCGGAAGGCGATATCGCCGAGATATTGAGCGCTCAGCAGCAGGCGCATCCCGATGTCGCCATGGGCAGCTACCCGAGCTTTCGCGAAGGGCGGCCGACCGTACAGCTCGTGTTGCGCTCGCGCGATCCCGAGCGGCTGACGCTGGCGGGCCGTAATCTTGAGGCCGCGCTGAGGGCCTGCGACATCCTGTAAGTCCTGCGACATCCTGTAGCGAAAATTGACCGAATCTCCATCTGGTCGCGCACTGCGTTCACAGTGTAGATGCACGCGTACTGACTTTAACCATGAGCGGCAATCAAGATCGCTGCTCACACGTCCGGCGCAGGAGGGCCGCGCCCGACGCTCGTCGACAATCGGGCACCCTGGGGGAGTCCGGTCCTGCGGTGGCAAATCGAGGGAGCCCTTTTTCATGCTTTCTACAACGCATTTCCGTGCGCGAGGAGGCTTGCGCCATTTTGTGCGACCGATGGTGCTCGTGCCGATCTTCATGTTCGGGCTCGGCGCGTCGCATGCCGTGGACGCCAAGGCGCCGGGCGCGCGCTACTGCTTTGTCGGCGTGTGCCATCGTGTGATGACGCTGGCGGAGACGCGCGCCGTGATCGGCCGGCCGACGATGGCTGTCACGTCGTTTTACGATGATTGCCGCCGCGATCCTTACAATCCGTGCGGCCTCACCTCGTCGGGCGAAGCGTTTCGCCCCGGTGAGTCCAACAGCGCGGCGAGCCCGATCTATCCCGATGGCACCATCGTGCTGGTGCGCAATCCCGCCAACGGCGAAAGCGCCATCGTTCGCATCAACAATGCCGGACCCTACTGGGGCAACCGCACGCTCGATCTGGCGCGCGGCGCAGGCGTCAAGCTCGGACTTGGACGCGCTGGTGTGGCGCGTGTCGAGGTGACGGTGCTGCGTGCGCCGACGGAGCAGGAGGCGCGCTATCGCCGCAATCGCATCTATCACCCGATGCCGGGTCATGTGGGTCGCTTTGCAAGCTTCGGGGACGCACAGATGTTCGCGGTGGCGGCGCTTGGCTTGCCGAGCGTCATCGATGGCGGCGGCGTTGCCGTCGCCAAGGCCGAGACGCAGTCGTTGCCGGTCACGCCCGTCTTGCAGATGGCCGCGAATGCCAATCGTGAGCGTCACAAGTTGCCGGCCAATGTCGTCAATATCGCCGAGTTGAGCATGGTCCCATCGGTGGCTGCCAGCGAGGTTCGCGCAACAAGCGCCAATGCCACCGAGATCCGCGGCGCGACATTGCGCGTGCCGCCCGCCGGCGAGACGACGCGTGTCGTGCTGCCGCGCGATTTCAGCATGCGTGGCGGCATCAAGTCCGCGCGGGATGAGGAAAAGTCTGCGGACCGCGCCAACGTCGCGCGGTTGACCATCGTGCGTGCGCCGACGCTGGCGACGGCCAGCGAGCGCGCCTGGTATCGTCAGGCGGTCGCAGCGGTCTCCGATGTCGTGAAATTTGCACCCGCGCGTACCGATGCAGCCGCATCGCGTCTGGCGCGGCTGGCCGCATTGCATGATGCTGCATATGTGGCGCGAGCCGACCGGCATTTGGCGACGGTTTTGTGCGTGGTGCCACCGCCCGAGCGTGAGCGCATCGCCCGCCAGAGCAATCCTCCCGGCCGTGCGCGCGACAACGAGTATCCAGCACTCGCTGCATAACGTGGCGATTGTCGCGGCTGCTGCTGCGCGGGCAACGCACTCCATCATGGCGCGCTGAGCGTGCCGCGCCGCCTGCAATCGGCAGTCAGCTCGCGGCGGGCTCGTCGGCGGCAGGTGCCGGGCTGACGGCATCGAGCCGTTCGATCAGGCTCAACGGCTTGACTGGGGCTGTCGCCTCGGCTGGCTTGCTGTCGGCCGAAGGCGCACTGTGCGGGGCTGCCTGCTCGTCGCCAGACGCTTTGGGCTCCGGGCTCTCGCGAGCATCGTCACCGCCGGCGTCAGCGGCTACCGATTGGTTCGCCGTTTCTGCGCGCATGGCCTGCAGGATGTCGGTTATCGACACGGCTTCGCCCGCGTCTCTTTCGGCATCGGGATAAAGGTCGTAGTGCAGCTCGAGTGCATCGAGAAATGCCGCCACCATGTCGCAGAGCGCACCGAGCGGAATGCGGCCGGCGACGAGGAAGCTCTGATCGATCGAGATCATGCGTGAAGCAGGCAGATCGCTCGCATCGGCAGCGACGACGCCGCGCCGACGCAGGTAGGCGAGCATGCTGTCGGCGGTGTTGAAATCGGCAAGCGTCGTATCGCCAAGCTCCGCCACGGCATCCACCAGCACGGCGGTGCCGCCGACGAACAGCCGCGTCATGCCCGAAAAATCGATGGTCTTCTGCGCCAGCGTTTGCGCCCGCTTGCGTGCCTTGACGATACGGCCGATCAGCATCGCCTCGAACGCCTTGACGCGCTCGATGACGGCGCGCTCGGCTGCCATCTCGGCGGCGATGTTGCCTAATGCGCCCGCGCGCACACTTTGCCAGGTGCGGCCTGCCGCCTCCAGATCCTCGGCGGCGGCGAGTGCAGCATCGAGGTGGTCGGCGAGCTGATAGGCCTCCACCGGAATGGCGCCTGCGCTATCGTCTCCCGGCGGGCTCGTGTGGTCGAACATTTCCAAGTCTCCTGCGGGCGCCTCGCACGCTTTGTGAAAGGCGTCCTCATGCTGGGCGAGACCGACTGCGGTGCTGCGGCTGCGATGCCATCGTCACGCAGCACGATTTCGCCCTGTGTGATGAGCAACTTGCTGTGATTCGCGCGGTGGAAAGAAGGCGGTGGTCAACCGTTCTTCCCGTTATTCACTTTTGGTGGTGACACCCGTTGAGGGAGGCTTTTTTCGGAGGTGACACGAGTTGAGGGAGGCTTTGTTGCCGCGGGTGTTGTGTGGGTTGAGGTCCGCCGGACTGCCGGCGGCGCGCGGTCGCGCGCTGAGTCGCCCTTGCCGGGCGGCTGTGTCACGGCGGTGCCGCGCAGTCTGTGTGTCGCGTTTCGCAGCAGGTTGCTGTGCCCGCCTCACTTCTCCCTCTCCCCAAGGGTCGGGGTGAGGGGGACTTGCTTCTGAGTGGTACGAGGTGCGGGAGGCTTTGTTGCCGCGGGTGTTGTGTGGGTTGAGGTTCGCCGGACTGCCGGCGTCGCGCAAAGAAAACCGCGGACGCCAGTGGCGCCCGCGGCCTCAAATGCAATCAGGTTGCGCTGTGAGTGCGCAGATCGTCGAGCGATTAGCTGCACCCGCTCGTGCTGCCGCAGGTGTCGCACTTCAAACACGTTCCGTTGCGGACCAGCGTGAAGTTCTGGCACTCGTGGCAGCTTTCGCCCTCGTAGCCACGCAGGCGGGCTTCGGCGCGGCGATCGTCGACCGTGCGCACCGCAGCCTTCACCTCTTTCTTGGTGACGGTGGTCTGCTGGTACATCACTTCCGTCGAGGTCTTGAGCGCGTTTGCACCCTCCGTGACGAAGGCGGATGCAGCACTCGACTGCATCTCGGCCACTGCGTTGGCAAGCGCGCCGCCACTGCCACCGTTGCCGCGACCGTGGCCGCCGCCGATGCGGACGATGCCGCGCACAAGGCCGTGTGACACGAGCTTCTGCGCCTGCTGGGCCGCCGGCGGATCGAGCGCCAGATCCTCGTCCGTCTCCGCGTCCGACGAGCCAAGTCCCGTCTCGCCGACGATCTCGCGCGGGTCGACATGGGCAAGGTCGTGCCGGCCGAGATACGACACCGCCAGCTCGCGGAAGATGTAGTCGAGGATCGAGGTGGCGTTCTTGATCGCCTCG
>CAZLHQ010000061.1:0-17631 GCA_964559355.1 uncultured Hyphomicrobiaceae bacterium | reverse complement strand
AGGAACATCTCCTTGGTCAGCGTCGTGCCCTTGCGCAGCGAGAGCAGCTCGAGCATCTGATATTCTTTGCCCGTCAGATGCACGCGCTGGCCATTGACCTCGACCGTCTTGGTATCGAGATTGACCCGCAGATCGCCCGTCTCGATGACCGACTGTGCGTGCCCTTTCGAGCGCCGCACGATGGCGTGAATGCGCGCCACCAGCTCGTCCTTGTGGAACGGCTTGGTCAGGTAGTCGTCGGCGCCAAAGCCCAGACCGCGCACCTTGTCCTCGATGCCAGCGTGGCCGGAAAGAATCAGAATTGGCGTCTGAACCTTGGCCACCCGGAGCGTCTTCAGAACGTCATAGCCGCTCATATCCGGCAGCCCGAGGTCCAGAAGAATAATGTCGTAGTCATAGAGCTTGCCGAGGTCTACGCCCTCCTCGCCAAGATCCGTCGTGTAGATATTAAAACCTTCCGACTGCAGCATCAGCTCAATACTTTGAGCCGTTGCGCTGTCATCCTCGATCAAAAGAACCCGCATGCTCGTTCCTCTCTTCCCCGGCGTCTTCGCCAGGCCCGCTGCCCCGACATGAAGAGAACGCAACTCAGTTCTCGATAAGCCATCGTTAGGAAAGTACCCGCCAGAGGTTAACAAACCCTAATTTTGTCTTGCACAACTGGCTCGAATCCTACGACCGCCTAAAACGACATCTTCAAACTCGCCGCGCACTTTCCCAAGAAACGGGCGTAAGGAGAGCCTGGGCGGCAAACGGCCGCGCACAGTTCTGCCCAGCGCCGGGGAAAGCCCTAGCGGAATGAAGACTTGGTTTTATTTTGATAACTTGCGCCCTTAGACGTGCCCGCCCGGACAACCGTCGCGGAAAAGGGGAGGAAACTCCTATAGAGACGAGTTTCTCGGCCTTTTCGACTTCGGCTTGCCCAGCCCGAACGCGACACGAATCTAGAGGTAACAGAATTCGCCTTCCGTCCACAGGTTTGATAATGGTTTTTTTGAGCCATTCTGCTGCGAACTGCGTCATGACATGTCGAAGTTGCTTTACCGCAACTTAAAGCACTCGTGTCATAGTTAGGGATAACAAATGTTGCGCCTGCAGCGCGAGCATTAGATCCATAACGAGCGGAATGAACCGTTCGACCGAGTACGGGACTTGGCACGAAAGTTGTTTAATTTCGTGTCAGAGGTTCGAATTAGTTTGGGGTATCGAACGATGAAGTCACCAGACGCAACTGCCCGCGCGATGCGCTTTGAAGCCGATGAGAAGGCGCGCAAGGTCGCAGACCTCGAGCATATGATTCGCGAGTTCGAGCAGGTCGCAAATGACCTTGAGCGGCAAATCCATGCCGAAGAGGAGCGAACCGGCGTCCGCGACACCGGCCATTTCGCATACTCGACGTTCGCGCGCTCAGCTTCCCAGCGCCGCGAAAACTTGCTGGCCTCGGCAGCCGGGCTCAAGGGGCGGCTCGATGCGGCCGTCCGCGAGCGCGACGAATTTATGGAGCAGATGGCGCGCACCACCGCCGTCGAGCAGCGCCCGACATCGGGGAACTCGCGCAACCGATCGCGCGCGCCCGGGTCTCAGTCGAATTTGCTGCGCTAACCCGCGACTGGGCGGCAACCGGCCTACCCGCTCACTTTGAGGGCGCACGTGGGAGGACCGAATGCCATTTGTGCACAATCAGTGAATTCCGGGGCGAATCGGTCATCAGACCAAGAGTTCCGGCGATAGGGCCCGCGAAACCGTTCGCGGGCCTCTTAGTCGTTGCCGCAGTGGTCTCGTGATATTGCGACGCCTGTCGGCCCTGAAGGCACCTCATTTCGTCAGCCGCTGACAAAGCAGCTCCCGCGTTTCGAAATCGACGCCCAACAACGCATAGTTGTTTATGCCGCGCACCCTCCCCTTGCCTGGAGCCGGCGCCGCGACTATTCAGCGGTGCGATTGTTGCCGGCTCGCGTTGCACAGGCGGACGTGGCTTGTTAGCGTCGCGACGGGTCGACGGCGGCCGTGGGAAGCTGCCGAAATGGGCGCAAGGCCAGCCATCTGCGGCCTAGCTACCCTGGTTCGCTTTGGGGGCGCACGATGACTTTGGACGGCTTGACCGGCCAGAACTGGGCAGAGTTTCCGCGCGTGCACCAATGCGGCGGCATGCGCGCCCCACGCCCGCTTGCAAACTTGGGCCTCACCGCTGTTTTACTTGCAGGACTGTTTAATGGCGGCTGCGCGGGCAACGGACCCGGCGTTGCGACCGCAACCTTGCCGAGCCTGCCCGATCTGCCAAAGATTGAACTGCCAAAGCCGCCACCACCCGTGGTTGGCACGCCGACCGAGGTTTACGAGCGGATCGGCCGCGGCGCCATGTCGTGCTGGTTTGGCAAGGATGGTCCGCTCAAGGGCAACTACATCTATGATGCGGTTGCCGAGCCGGCCAGCAAGGGTGGGCGCGCCGAAATCACCATCCGCGAGCGCGATACCGGCGCGCCAAGTCCTCGCGGGGTCAAGGCGTTTCGCATCGGCATCGAACCTTCGGGCCAAGAAGAGACCAGTGTTCTGGCCGAAAATCTCAAGCTACCGGAACCTGTTGCCGCCAGCATGAAGAAGAGCGTCGCCGCTTGGTCGACCGGCGAACAAGGTTGCGATCCCGATGCCTTCAAAGGCGCTTGGTCGACGGCGCCAGAACCGGCAACCGCTGCCGCCGCGCCCCAACTGCCTGCTGCAAAAAGCAAAACCACCCGGCAGGACGCACGGGTGGCAAAGCCTTGAGGCGATGACTGACCGATCACGCGGCGTTGGCGACCACGCGCAGGCGTGCGCAACGGCGGGTGACGAGATCAGCCGCGATATTTCTGGATCCGCGTCGCACGCAGACCGGGCAGACCGTGCTTGTCGATCGACCGCTGCCAGGAGAGGAATTCGTCGACCGTGAGCTTGTAGCGCTCACAGGCCTCCTCCATCGACAAAAGTCCACCTCGCACGGCTGCAACCACCTCCGCCTTGCGGCGGATGACCCAGCGCTTGGTATCGCGCGGGGGGAGGTCGGCAACGGTGAGCGGGCTCCCATCGGGCCCGATTACATAGCGCACGCGCGCTCTCATATGATGTTCGGTCATGGTACTCTATACATGCTCACGGACCAGACTATCTTGATAACCCAAGTGCCGTTAAATTCGGCCTAAGGCACACAATAAAGATACAATAAACGACTGTATCTCTTCATCAAAATTGGGCTGTTAACCTTTACCGAATTGTTTAACGCCATGTCATTCGCGAACAATGGCCAAGCAAATGGTTCAATAAACGACGCAATGTTCCATTTCGATAAATCAATGCTTGCTCATATCAAGGAATTACCAGATTGAAGCGGCGTCCGCGGCCCACGGGCGGGCGGCTACATCGCTGGTCTGCTTGCCGGCCTGGCGCAACAGGTGTGGCTTCGGCGCAGGCCAGCAGGCGGCTAAAGTGCGGCACAGGCGCGCTTGCAGCCTTGACTACAAAAGCTTAATAGTACCGCGGAATTACAAGATGGCGGGATTGCCGCCATTTGGACACGGGAGGGTGGCATGCATCCCGTCTGGCCAAGGCGGGCCGGGAGGCATGAGGTGCAGTGTGCCGGCGAGCGGCGCGATTGGGAGCTGGGTGCAATTGGCGCGCGTTGCGCTCGCGAAAGGTCGGTGCGGGCACGCACGATCGACGAATCCAACGCGAAAATGAGTGAATGCGAACCCGAACAACGCGGTAGCCGGGTGGCTCCGCGGGTGATGATTGCGATTGCAGCGGTTACCCATGGCAGGAGCCCAGGACACCACAGTCAGTGACGCGAACGGCGCCTCGACGGGCCGCCGTCGTGTCGTCGTGGCCATGTCCGGAGGCGTCGACTCATCGGTCGTGGCGGCGCTGATGAAAGCAGCCGGTCATGATGTTATCGGCATAACATTGCAGCTCTATGACCACGGTCAGGCGACCTCGAAGCCGGGCAGCTGCTGCGCCGGGCAGGATATCCACGATGCCCGCCGGGTTGCAGAGGCCCTGGAGATCCCGCACTACGTGCTCGATTACGAGCAACGCTTTGCCGAAACGGTCATCGAGCAGTTTGCCGACAGTTATGTTGCCGGCGAGACGCCGATCCCGTGCGTGACCTGTAACAGCGACATCAAGTTCGGCGACCTGCTGGCGACTGCCGTCGATCTCAATGCCG
Source organism: uncultured Hyphomicrobiaceae bacterium (assembly GCA_964559355.1). GTDB lineage: Bacteria > Pseudomonadota > Alphaproteobacteria > Rhizobiales > Hyphomicrobiaceae > JAEUMD01. The sequence continues at coordinate 13,436 of CAZLHQ010000061.1, read as the reverse complement.
ACATCCTCGCCACCGGTCACTACATCCGCCGCAGCGAGGGGCCACGCGGGCCGGAGCTGCGCCGCGCCGTCGATGCCGAGCGCGATCAGAGCTATTTCCTTTTCTCCACCACCCGTGCGCAGCTCGAGCGCCTGTGGTTCCCGCTTGGCGATCTGCCCAAGGCCCAGGTGCGCCGCATTGCTGCCGATCTGCAACTGCCGGTCGCCAGCAAGCCCGATAGCCAGGACATCTGCTTCGTGCCGACCGGCCGTTATACGGACGTGATCGAGAAGCTGAAGCCCGGTGCCCTGCAGCCCGGCGAGATCGTCCACGTCGATGGCCGCCGTCTCGGCCATCACAACGGCATCATCAATTACACCATCGGCCAGCGCCGGGGCCTCGGCATTCCCGCGCCCGAGCCCTATTACGTCGTGCGCCTCGACGCCGTGCACAACGAGGTCGTGGTCGGTCCGCGCGATTGCCTGCGCACCGAGGCGCTGATCCTGCGAGGGGTCAATTGGCTCGGCGACGGTTCGCTCGCCGAAGCAGCCCGCCACGGTCTCGATATTCACGCCCGCGTTCGCTCGACGCAGCCTCCTGCTCCGGCAACGCTTCTGGCGGATGAGGATGGCACGGTTCGCGTCGTGCTCGGCGATGGCATCGAAGGTGTCGCCGCCGGTCAGGCATGCGTGTTCTACAGTGACGGCAGCGGTGATGCCCGGGTTCTCGGTGGCGGTTTCATCACTGAAACGGTGAGCAAGGCGGCGCGAATGGGCGCCAAGGATTTCAAGAGCGGTCATGGCAACAGCGCCGTGCACCGCGCCTCCGCTGGAGGCTTGGGATGAGTTATAACAAGGAGCTTGGAGTGAGCATGAGGACTATGGATCGTAGCGAGGCGAACCGCCGTCCGCCTGTTCTGCATCGCGATGGCGGGCGAATCGTCGGCATCGGCCGCATCGACGAGAGCGACGTAAAGGTCGCCTATAAGCGTTGGGCGCCGGTTTACGACCATACGTTCGGCATGGTTGCCGCGCAGGGTCGCCGTCATGTCGTCGAGGTCATCAACGAAATGAACGGTCGCGTGCTCGAGGTTGGCGTCGGCACCGGGCTGTCGCTGCCGGATTATTCGCGCCATCTGGAAATCGTCGGCATCGACCTGTCGCCGGAGATGCTCGACAAGGCCCGTGATCGCGTCTCCGAAGAGGGCCTCGACCACGTCACCGGCCTACACGAGATGGACGCCAGCGACCTGTCGTTTGCCGACCAGTCGTTCGACGTCGTGGTCGCCATGTTCGTCATGACGGTTGTGCCCGATCCCGAGAAGGTGATGCGCGAGCTTTCCCGCGTCACCAAGCCGGGCGGTCAGGTCATCCTGGTCAACCACTTCAGCCAGGAGGAAGGTTTCCGCGGCTGGGTCGAGCGCCGCATGGCGCCATTTGCCGACAAGATCGGCTGGCGGTCCGTGTTCGACGTCGACCGGGTGCTCGTCTGTGACGACCTGAAGGTGGCGGAGCGCCGCTCGCTGCGCCCGTTCGGTCTCTTCACGATGATGCGCTTCAACAAGCTCAAAGTCTCGGTGCAGCACCCGATCGCTGCCGAGTAAGCAAGGCGAGCGAGTGGTCTGGATTGCAGACCGCTCGCCCCACCGCTTGGGCGGGATTTCTCGCGGCCAGACACCAGCCCGTTTGCACGTTTGGCGGTGATGGCCCGAGCCGATCTGCTGGCCCGAACCAACGGGCCTGGATCAGATGATTACCCTATGCCGGGCGAAGCCTTGACAGTGCACCCTCGCGCTCCGTATAGACACGCACGCGTGGCGGGATAGCTCAGCTGGTTAGAGCGGCGGAATCATAATCCGTAGGTCCCCAGTTCAAGTCTGGGTCCCGCTACCACTCCTCACAACCACACCCTCTTTTGACATCGATCGGTTGCAACATCGGTTGATCGCGGAGCCGCGACCGCGACGCCGCCGCGCGATCACATGCCGTGTCGTCGTGCGGGAGCGCCATTGTGCCGCGGGCGATGTCCGCCATTTTAAGATATACGTATCATACTTCTTTAGATCGCGTAACCATACGCGACACACGGGATGATGACGCTGGAGGCATCTCGATGAACGAAGACCTGGATGACGATCGCGCTGCCCGTCGCGCCGCGTTCACCGCCGATGTCACTGCGCGCACCGGCATCGACGAGACGATGATCGCAACGCTCGTGCACACGTTCTATGGGCGAATTCAGCAGGACCATATCTTGGGACCGATCTTCGCCAGCAGAATTGAGAACTGGCCGCGCCACCTCCAGACGATGTGCGATTTCTGGTCTTCGGTTGTGCTGATGACCGGCCGCTACCATGGCCGGCCGATGCCAAAGCATGCGCCGCTGCCTCTCGAGGGCGCTCATTTCGACCGCTGGCTTGCGCTGTTTGAGCAAACCGCTGCCGACACCTGCCCTGCCGCGGCGACAGAACTTTTCATCGAAAAGGCGCGACGGATTGCCGAAAGTCTGGAACTGGGCATCGCCACCTACCGTGGCGAGTTGTTGCTGAAGGGGCAGCGGCTCTCGCCACCGGCACAGGGCACAGTAACGGCACGTTCCTAAATTGAATGCGTCTTCAGTTGCGTCTGTCGGCAAGCGCATCAAGCAGCACCTTCGGCCGCGCGACGAGATCAGCCAGCGTCCAGCGATCAAGCTCGTCGTTGTATGCCTGCAAGGCGCGCGCGAGAATGCGCTTCAAGCGACACACGTCCGTGATCTTGCAGCCATCGTTGTCGCTGAAGCATTCCGCCAGGGCCTGATCATCCTCGACCAGACGCAGAACTGCGCCAACTTTGATCTTGTCGGCAGGTCGTGCCAAGCGCAGTCCGCCACCGCGTCCGCGCATAGTTTCGACAAATCCCGATTTGCCCAGACCGTGCACCACCTTCATCAGATGGTTCTCGGATATCGCATAGGCCGAAGCGATCTCCTCGATCGTGCTCACACGATCCGGCCGCGCCGCCAGATACATGAGCACACGCAGAGAATAGTCGGAAAGAACTGTCAGCCGCATCGCACGAGCAATCCCGATCAACCAGCGCGCTTATCGCGCCCAGAATAGCGCAGCCAGGAGCTTGCAACCAGAGGGCGAGCGCTTGAAAGCTACCGGGTCACACGCCGAGACGCTGGAGAATCTCGTTCTCCGTCTCACGCGTGCGCGGCGTCCACTTGGCCATGCGAGATGCGATCAGGTTGGCTTGCGAACTCAGGATCAAGCCGTCGTCGAGCACCTTGAGCCCGTTCGCTTTCAGCGTCGATCCAGTGGTCGTGATGTCGACGATGAAATCGGCGGTGCCGGCCGCCGGCGTGCCCTCGGTTGCGCCGAGGCTCTCGACGATGCGAAAATCTGTCAAACCGCGTGTGGAGAGAAAGCGCCGGGTCAGATTGATGTACTTCGTCGCCACGCGGAACCAGCGCCCATGCGTCTGCCTGAATGGGACTGAAATCTCATCGAGGTCGGCCATCACGCGCACGTCGATCCAGCATTGCGGCACCGCCACCACGACGTCGGCTTGACCGAAGCCCAATTGCTTCAAGATCTCGACGCGATGTTCCCAATCGGTCATCTGCTCGCGCACCAGATCCTCCCCGGTGATGCCGAGATGGGCGCGCCCGGTTTTCAGATAGTGGGCGATCTCCGAGGCAGATACGAAGGCGACGTCGACGTTGGCCATGCCCTCGATCTCGCCGCGATACCCGCGCGCATTGCCAACCTTGCGCAAGTTGAGGCCAACTGAAGCAAACGTCTCCATCGCCTGCTCCATCAACCGCCCCTTGGAGGGAACGGCCAGCACCAGCCGGTCGGGATTGGCAGCCATCATACGTCTCCCGTCAAAGCCGCCAGCAGGCGTTCGGTATGGATGGCGCCGCCAACCGCTGGAATGTCTTCAGGCGCGCCGCACTGGCGCATCAAGGTGTCGTAGCGTCCGCCGCCGGCGATCGGACTGGCGCGGCCAAGCGCCGGCACCACGACCTCGAACACGAAGCCCGTGTAGTATTCGAGCGTGCGCCCGAACTCCGCTTCGAAGGTCGCGTGCGTGACGTCGACGCCGGCATCGGCAAGCAATTGCAGGCGGCGCTGATAGGCCTCGAAGGCCTCCGAGATGTCGATATTGCGGTCGCGCAGCAGATCCTTCAGTCGCGCGCCGGCCGCCCGCGCGGGGGCCACCACGCCAATGTAGCTCTCGAGCAGATTTGCGGTATCGGCCGACAATGGCTGCGTGTTGGAATCAGCGACGATCGACAGCAGGTTCTCTGTGATCTCGCCAAGACTCCTGGTGCCGATCAGCGCAATGTCGCGCGATTCCAGGTAGGCGGCGATCTGCCGTTCGGCATCGTCGGGCCGTTCCGGATCGAGTCTCGTCAGCAGCTCCTTGGGCACATCGCGCGGCAGATCGATCGATGCCGTCGTCAAGCGCTTCAACTCGGTGCGGAATGCGTCAGGCCGCCAGAAATGATGCATCAGGCGACGGCGCCAGCGCAGCGGCATGTCGGCGGCGTCGAGCAGCGCACGAAACAATCCCAGATCGCCGATGTGCAGCTTGAAGCCTGTGAGGCCCGCCGCCTTCACGCCATCGAGCAGCGTCACCACAGTCTGCGCTTCGGCCTTGGCCTTGTCGGTGGCGCCGTAGGATTCGATGCCGGCCTGACGGAACTCACGCGGATGGCCGAGCGGCGCACCGGCCGGCTGAAAGCGGAACGCGGGACCGTTGTAGCAATACTTCGCCTTGGTTGCCGGATCGCTATGACGCTCCATGTGCAGGCGGCAGGTGGGCACCGTGAGATCGGGGCGCAGGCACAGCTCATCGCCATCGGGATCGGTGAAAACATAGGTGCGAGCGCGCAGCGTCTCGCCGATCACGTCGAGGAAAACGCTGGCCGGCTGGATGATCGCGGGCGCAACGGCCTCATGTCCCGCCTTGATGAAGGTATTCATCAAGATCTGCGCCTGCGCTTCGAGCGCTTGGAATTTCCTGGCTGTCTCTGCGACCATGCTTTTGTGACCAGCTTATCTTGTCGGCAAGCAATCTAGGGATGGCGATGCCGGCATCAGTTTGTGGCCGTGTGACGGGCGATGATTTCGCGCACGGCTGTGACGACGTTTTCCTGCGGGACCGACACCTGCGCCGGGCGACTCGATTTCCATTCCTTGTTATCGGCGATGGCGGCGGCAGCCTTGGCGCCTTCGATCAGATCCTTGATCTGCACCTCGCCTTTGGCGCGTTCATCCGACCCTTGGATGACCACGCACGGCGCGCCGCGCTTGTCGGCGTATTTCATCTGCGCCTTCATGCCGGAGGTGCCCAGATACATCTCGGCGCGGATGCCCGCGGCACGCAACTGCTGCGCAATGCGCTGATAGCTGGCGATTTCCGCCTTATCCATGACGAGCACGACAACGGGGCCCTGCGCCGCGCGACCCTCGCCCGCATTGAGCACGCTCAACGCCGCCTGCAGGCGCGACACGCCGATTGAGAAGCCGGTGGCGGGAACCTTCTGGCCCAGGAAGCGCTCGACCAGACCGTCGTAGCGACCACCACCGCCAACCGAGCCGAAGCGCACCTGATTGCCGTCCTCGTCTTTCACCTCGAAGGTCAGCTCGGCTTCGAAAACCGGGCCGGTGTAGTATTCGAGGCCGCGCACGACGGAGCTGTCGATGCGAATGCGATCGTTGCCATAGCCTGCCGACTCGCACAGCCGCGCGATCTCCGCCAACTCGTCGAGCCCCTGCTGACCCGCTGCCGTGTCGGAAAAGTGCTGGCGCAACCTTGCGACCGTATCGCTGCCGTTGACGCCGATGCCAGCGTTGAAAAGGCCGAGCACGCGATGAATCTGAGGTTCGAGGAGCCCCGCGCCCTTGGTGAAGTCGCCGCTCTCGTCCTTGCGTCCAGGGCCCAGCAACTGGGCAATGCCGTGGGCGCCGAATTTGTCGAACTTGTCGATGGCGCGCAGCACGATGAGACGACGCGCGGCATTCTCCTCACCACCCAGGCCGACGCTTTCGAGCAGACCATCGAGCAGCTTGCGGTTATTGACCTTCACCACATAGTCGCCGCGCTTGATGCCGAGCGCCTCCAGCGTATCGGCGGCCAGCATGCAGATCTCGGCGTCCGCCGCCAAGTTGTCGGTGCCGACGGTGTCGGCGTCGAACTGGGTGAACTGGCGGAAGCGCCCCGGCCCCGGCTTCTCGTTGCGATAAACAATGCCGGTCGCATAGCGCCGGAAGGGCTTGGACAGTGATTGGAAGTTCTGCGCGACATAGCGGGCGAGCGGCGCCGTTAGATCGTAGCGCAAGGACAGCCACTGGCCATCCTCGTCGGTGAATGAGAAGACGCCCTCGTTGGGCCGGTCCTGATCGGGCAGGAACTTGCCCAGTGCGTCGGTGTATTCGATCGCGGGCGTTTCGAGCTGCTCGAAGCCGTAGGTTTCGTAGACACGCCGGATTGTCGCCAGCATACCGGCGGTGGTCGCGAGCTCGCCCGCTTCGATGTCGCGAAAGCCCTTCGGCAGCCGGGCTTGCGGGCCTGCATCTTTTTTCGGTTTAGCCATGTTGTGAAAAACGTGCCTCGCTATCGGCTCGTGGGCCGAGGGGAATGATTTGGCCCGCGTTATACCGGATCGATCAGCGAGGGGAAAGCCGGGTCAGTCGAGCGGATAATGCTGCGGCTTTTCGCCGGCGAGGCCCTTGATGCGGCGCGCAAACGCCAAAACCGTCTGATTGCGCCGCATGGTCCGCTTGACCCGCGCCAGCCACACCGTCGGCCACGCCTTCCAGCGCATCGCCACCTCGAGCTCATACAGGTTGTATGGGGCGCAGCCGATCCAGCGTTTGAAGGGGTAGTCGCCGATACCCATGTCGAACGTGCGTACACCCTGGTCAGCCAGGTAGTGCATGGTGTCGAGAACGATCAGCCGTCCCGGCGAGCAATGCCGCCATGGCTCGCCTGCGTCCGATATCCTCAGCAACGTGAAGGTCGTGCGGTAGGTGACGCCCAGCAGCACTGCGACCAGCACCCCGTCGACCCGCAACGCAAACAGCCCTGCCTGTCCATCCCGCAAGCCATTGACCAGCACGTTGCGATAGAATTGCGAGATTTCAGGACGGTCGAGCCAGTAGTCGTGGCCAGCCTCGCGATGGCGTGCCGACTGCCAGGCTTCGAGCGCGCGATAGGCTTCATCGATCTCCGCCACTGTCGTCGCACGGCCGAATGAGACCCTGCCCATGTCGGCAAGTCGTCGATGCGAGCGCTCCGCTTCCTTGCGATATTTCTTGCCACGCGATGCGATGAAATCCCTGACCGTCGTTGCAACCATCAGCCGATTGCCGACAAAGCGAGACGATGCCGCCGAGGGATCGATCGCCAGCACGTTGGGCACACCATCAACGTCGCGCGGCATCTTCTCCAGCCGCAACAGATCGACGTCATCGAGGACACTGGCGATGCGGGCGATGAGTGCGGGGCAAACTTCAGGTGAAGACGGTGCGGCCGGACCCAGCAGCGGCACGCAATAATCGGACAAGCCCAGATCGGCGAACTCGGCGACGGCAATTCCAGACAGGCGGCGCACCACCAGCGGCAAGGCCATGACCAGCGCACCGGTATCGGCCGTCGTTATGCGAATGAGATTGGGCTCGGCGCCGGCATGCGGCACGACGCCTGAAAAGAATGGCTCATACCACGCTTCGGTTTGAAAGCCGGTGGCAAGCCCACCTGCCGCGCGACAGGCCGCCACCGCCGTCAGCACGGCTCGAGCACCGCGTACGCGCTCGACGTGAAAGTCTGCCGGAGATCCGGCATCGCGCGGGATATCGCCGGCAGACTTTTGTTCGTACTGGCCAGCCTCACCGGGCCGCGCCGCAACAGCGCCAGCCTCGATGGCAACCGGCGCCTCAAGCGCGTTCATTGAGCACGCGGAGCGATGTCGATGATCTGGCCGGGGTGCTGTTCATCGAGGCGGAACTCGATCGGACGGCGAGATTTGCGCCCCTTTTCGAGCAGACCTGCGCGACGCACGGCGGCCTGAAGCGCCGCCTTGGCCCAGAAGCCGGCCCCGGACGTGCGGCGGCTGCGCGGCGTGACGCCGAGCTTGTCGCGCAGGATCCCGTTCGCCGTATTCAGCATCCAACGCCGCCGGATGTCGTCGGTCCAGTATTCCGTCGTCATAGAGATGTTGAGGCAATCGAGGTTTTCGACCCGGTGCGGCGAGTTGAGCGGCCAGTGCATCATCGTGCCGGGCTCGAGCAGGAAGCACTGGGCGCCGTTCTCGTAGGACGGGTCGTACTTGATGCCGACCTCGTTGTGATAGAGCGCGACGTATTCGAGGCTTTCCTCGGAGAGATATGGCGGCTCGGGCGGATAGAGATAGACGCGCTTCTGTCCCTTGATCTGCCACAGCGACTGCCCCGCGGGATCGAAATGGTAATAAACCTGCGCGCCGGGCGAGGAGACGATGATGCCGTTCTGGCGCGTGAAGGTGTCGTATCCGGGCACGCGTTCGCGCACCTCCTCGAAAATCTCATCGAGCAGATCGCCATAGCGCTTGTCGACCTGGCCGACGCGGTAGAGGTGGATCCACATGCGCCCGGCTGAAATGGCCTCGAGCACCTCCTTGCCGCTGAGCCCACCAATCGTCCCCTCGCGCCACGACTTCTTCGGCGAGCCCTGCGCGCCCATGTGCACGAGTGAATAGTGCTCCTTGGGATACGTCTCGATGAGTTCGCACAGTGTCTCCAGCGAGAACAGCGGGTGCTCGTGAAGGCGGTGCTTGATGGCGAGGGGGCGCTTGGCCCAGTCGCCGGTGTGCTCGGATGTCCAGTTGGTGAAGTACGGCTCTGACATGACGCTAACGCCTTGGGGTGGTTGATTGCGATCGACTTCGGAACGTTGGCAAGCGCAACGCCCCGATATGAAACGTTGGCAACGCGCGCACTCACGGCAAGCAGGACGCTACGAAAGCCGCCTCCCGTTGGTGCGGTGTTTCCGTGCAAGCCTCACGCCATGCCTTGGCTGCGCGGCCTTAGACGTGCGCCGAAATAATAGGCAGTATGCTTAATTGTGTCACGGGCCTTGCGCGGCGCAGAACAGCGCAGGACCACATAAGAGTTACTTCCGCAAGGAGGCGCGCTCGGCCCCACCACCCTTCACGCCTAGAGCAGGTCCGATCACGATGGAATCGCTTTGGCCGTGGTGGCCTGCTCTAAGTCCTTGATTGAGAGTCTGATTCACGTCCTCGAAGGAAACGCTTGGCGTTTCCATCTCAGACGATCAGGCTCCAGGTCATGGCCGCCGGGGCGGCGGATGGCCGAACGGCCGCAGCATCGACGCGTAGGCCCTCGCCGCCGGCACGGTGACGATCTCCCGCTCGGGCCAGCGCAAGGCCGTCAGCTTGCCGCCGAAACAGCAGCCGGTATCGATGCATAAGGTGTTGTTGAGCCACTCCGCATCGGCAACAGGCGTGTGCCCGTAGACCACCGACGTCTCCCCGACATAGTCGAGCGCCCAGTGATATCGAATGGGCAGGCCGTTGCCGTCGCGATCGCCCGAGGTATCGCCATAAAGGCAGAACTGGCGCACCCGCGGCGTGGCGCGCCCGATCATCGGCGCAAGGATGCCGGCATGGGCAACAGCGAGCCGCCCGCCGTCGAGCCACAGGTGACTCCACAGGCTCTTCAGCATCCCCGCAACACCATCGCGGAACACCTCGCTCTCCCCCGCCAGACTGGCAATCGTGGCGTCGAGACCGTGCGTGATCGACACCTTCTGGCTTTCCAGCCAGCGCAGGAAGCGGACATCGTGATTGCCGGGCACCAGCAGAGCATTGCCAGTCGCGACCATCTCCAACACGATGCGCAGCACGTCGGCCGAGCGCGGGCCGCGGTCGACGAGATCGCCGGCGAATATGGCGCGGCGGCCGGCTGGGGCGCTGATCGAAACGCGCTTGTCGGGGCCGCGCCCGCTCCAGTCGAGCCGATATTCCAGACGCGCCAGCAGCGCCTCCAGCTCATCACAACAGCCATGCACGTCGCCGATGATGTCGAAGGGGCCCGCCTCGTGACGCAGATCGGTCGGCATGTGCACACGCCGGATCTCGATGCGCTCGATATCATCGGCAGGAATTTCGAATACCTCGCGATATCCATCGCCCTTCAACCGCTCGACGATGTTGGGCTCGCCATGCCGCGCATCGGGGAGAACGAGAGCAAAGCGACGCGCGTAGTTGTCTCGCGCCACAGAGGCCAGCGCTACGCGCAGCTTGTGGGCTCCCGACGGCGAGCCACCTTCAACGATTGCCGTCATACTGCCGACCACGACACGCTGCTTCAGCATCTGCATCAGCGCGGCGGGAGCATCACCGCTCATATCGATGATCTCGTCGCGCGAAAAGCAACGCTCGGCCAACCCACGCGCGGCATCATGTCTGCCGCCATGCACCAGCACGCAGGCAATCTCGGGAAGCTCGATGATCATATTCGGGCAGGGACGACACCAGCACGCATCTGTCAACCAGAACCGACACAGCGACGCGTGAGCGCCGCCTTGCGCCTTGCAAGAATAATGGATTTACGTATGCAGGAATTGCGTGTGATCACGCTTGGGCTTGGGTACGTCGGAGACGAACACGGCAAGCTTGTCGAGCCCGCGCGGCACCGGACCGCCATAGGCCCAATCGAGCAACTCCACCGTGTGCACGATCGGCACATCCATGCCCGAGGCAAGTTGCGTGATGCAGCCGATGTTGCCGGCCGCCACCACATCCGGCTTCACCGACCGGATATTCTTGACCTTGCGGGTGCGCAGCTCCTTGGCCAGCTCGGGCTGCATGATGTTGTAGGTGCCGGCCGAGCCGCAGCAGATATGACCCTCCGGCGGGGAGACGACGGTATAGCCTGCGTTCGCTAGCAGCGCCTTGGGTTCCTCGGTGACGCGCTGGCCGTGTTGCAGCGAGCAGGCCGAATGGTAGGCGATGCGCAGGCTCGACCAGCGCACCGGCGGCCCCAGATCATAATCGGCAAGAAACTCGGTTATGTCCTTGGTCATCTCCGAGATGCGCGCGGCAGGCTGCGCATAGGCCGCATCGTGCCGCAGCATGTAGCCATAGTCCTTGACGGTGGTGCCGCAGCCCGATGCGTTGATGATGATGGCGTCGATGGGCCCCTTGGTCATCTCCTTCGACCAGGCGTCGACATTTTGGCGGACCTGCGCCAGCGCCTGCCTCTCCTCGCCCATGTGATGTACCAGTGCCCCGCAGCAGCCCGAGCCGTTGGCCACCACGACATCCACCCCGCGTCGTGCCAGCAGGCGAATGGTGGCGTCGTTGATCTCCGGCCGCAGCACCTGCTGGGCGCAACCGGCCAGCATGATAACGCGCGCCCGCCGCTCGACCCCGGTCTTGGCCTCGCCTGGACCTTCAAACTTTGCCAGCGACGGCAATCGCGCCGGAGCCAACTCCAGCATCGCCGCCATCTCTTTCATGCCGAAGCGACGCAGCAGCGGCACGAACGGCCGCGCCAACGGCGTCGCCTTCAGCGCCAAGCGGAAGCGGTCGGGGTAGGGGACGACAGCGGCGAGCATGCGCCGCATCAGGCGGTCCTTCAGCGAGCGTTTGCCGGTCTCCTTGATGTGCACACGCGCCAGATCGACCAGGTGCATGTAATCGACGCCGCCGGGGCACGTCGTCATGCACGAAAGGCACGACAGGCAGCGGTCGATGTGATGCTGCACCTCATCGGACGCATCGCGGCCACGCTCGAACATGTCCTTCATGAGATAGATGCGCCCGCGCGGGCTATCGCGCTCGTCACCGACGACGACATAGGTGGAGCACACCGCCGTGCAAAGGCCGCAATGCACGCAACGCCGCAGGATGCGATCGGCCTCCGCTATGCGCGGATCGGCGAGCTGCTCGGGCGTGAAATTGGTTTGCATCGTGAGTACCAGTCCTGTGACGTGCGTCGTCAAATGGAAGCGTACATGCGGCCCGGATTGAGGATGCCTTGCGGATCGAAGGCGGACTTGATGTTGCGCGTCAATCGCTCGAGCACGGGCGACTGCGGCTGGAACACCTCGACCGCGCCGCGGATCGCCCGATCGGCGCGAATGAGTGTCGCATGGCCACCATGCACGGCGACCGCACGACGAATGTCGCTGGCGCCGGCATCCGCAGTCGCTGGCACTTCGAGCCAAATGAGGCCGCCCGACCAGTCGTAGTAGGCTTCGGCCGCCATGTGCCGACGGATCGCATCGACGAGCTTTGCGCCGTTTTTGGGCGACGTCGATATGCGCCACAGTGCGCTCGCGCGATCGTTCAACACTGATAGGCGCCGCAACTGGCTCCAGAACTGCAATGAGGCTTCGTAGTCGAGCTCGACCGGCTCACCGTAGATCTTCAACGCGGCGCGCAATGCATCCTTGCGATAGACGACCGACTTGATGAAATTCTCGATTCTCAATGCTGTGAACCCGCCACCTCCACCAGAAGCCGCGACCAGCCCGAGCCGTTGGGCAAGCCCCGCCGTCAGATGCACTGCGCCCGAAACCTCGTAAGGCGTGCCCATCGCCGCACACAGCAGCTCGATCGCCAGATCGTCTGTCAGGCCGCGAAAAACGAGTGTCGCCGCCGCCTCTGGCCACGGCAGCACCTTGAACGTGACTTCGGTCAACACACCAAGCGTGCCCCAGCTGCCCGATAGCCCGCGCGCCAAGTCATAGCCGGTCACGTTCTTCATGACGCGGCCACCCGACTTGAACATCTCGGCACGGCCGTTGACGCCCTTGATGCCGATAAGATGGTCGCGTGCCGCACCCGCCACCACCCGCCGGGCGCCAGACAGGTTCGCTGCAAACACCCCACCGATGGTCTGCTCGCCTGCCGGGCCGCCAATCGCCGGGCCCAGATCGATCGGCTCGAAGGCGAGCATCTGCCCGCGCGCGGCCAGCTCCGCTTCGATCAATGTCAGCGACGCACCTGCCTGCGCCGACATCACCAGTTCGGTCGGCTCGTAAAGCGTGATCGCGCGCATCGACTGTGTGGTTATGGTGGCCGCCGTCTGCATCGGCCGGCCGGCATTCGCCTTGGTGCCGCGACCAATGATTTCAATGGGCTGATTGCGCCCGCCAAAGCTCGCGATCATGCTCGCAAGCTCCCAGTCCGCAGCCGGCCTCAGCGCCTCCTTCATGCCCCTCTTGTTCCTTCTCGTTCAGATTTGTTAAGCCGCGCGCTGCTCGCCATCGCGCCCGTCGAGTGGGAACACCTTGGCCGGATTGAGCAGCCATTGCGGATCGAACGCCGTCTTGATGCGCATCTGCAGCGCCAGATCAGTATCGGAGAATTGCACGCGCATCAGGTCGCGCTTCTCGATGCCGACACCATGTTCGCCGGTGAGGCAGCCGCCCACCTCCACACACAACGTCAGGATT
>CAZLHQ010000060.1:0-17745 GCA_964559355.1 uncultured Hyphomicrobiaceae bacterium | reverse complement strand
TCATCATCGCCTCCAGGCGCCTCAAATACCGGTCCGTGCGCCAGTCCTTGGCGAGTTCCACAGCGGCACGCATCAGCTGGCCTGGATATTGCTCCAGTTTGGCTTCGAGCCGTTCGAACAGGGTGAAGGCGTCGGCGGTCGCACCCGCAAAGCCGCCGATCACATCGCCCTTGCCAAGGCGGCGAACCTTGCGGGCATTGGCTTTGATGACGGTCGAGCCGAGGCTCACCTGGCCGTCACCGGCAATCACCACCTGACCCTCCTTGCGGACGGTGACGATGGTGGTGCCGTGCCAGATAGAGGCGCTCTCGGCGTGTGATTGGAAGTGGGACTCGTGTGTCATATCCGAACCCCGGATTAAGGAAGTGATCGGTTCGATTTCAAGGCAGCAGGATTTGGCCACGGGAGCGCGGTTTGTCCCGGCCGGCATACTGGCAGCCCCGGGCCTGAGCTGATAAACGCTTGGGGGTCAGAGGGCAAGAAACTAGGCGAGGGGCGAGCCGATGAGCCGCAAAGCATTGGTAGAGCGCAAGACCAAGGAAACCGAGATCGTCGCCGAGATCGATCTCGACGGCACGGGAGCCTACGACATCTCGACGGGCATCGGCTTTCTCGACCACATGCTGGAGCAGCTGGCCCGCCACGGTCTCATCGACATCAAGCTGAAGGCGAAGGGCGATCTGCACATCGATTTCCATCACACCGCCGAGGATACCGGCATCGTGCTCGGCCAGGCGGTGGCCAAGGCGCTCGGCGACAAGATCGGCATCACGCGCTATGCCGATGTGCACCTGCCGATGGACGAGACCATGACGCGCGTGGCGATCGACGTCTCGGGCCGGCCGTACCTGATCTGGAACGTCGAATTCTCGCGCCCGAAGGTCGGGGAAATGGATACCGAGCTGTTCCGCGAGTGGTTCCAGGCGTTTGCCCAGAATGCCGGCATCACGCTGCATGTTCAGAACCTGTATGGCGAGAACAACCATCACATCGCCGAGACTTGCTATAAGGGCCTTGCACGCGCTCTGCGTCAGGCCGTGAGCCTCGACCCGCGACAAGCGGGCCGGGTTCCGTCGACAAAAGGGACGCTGACAGGATGATCGTAACGATTTGGCCGTTTCCAACGCACAAGCGCATGACCGTATTTACCGTCCATGAGCCGCCGCATCCGCCGGTAGATCGCATCGATCGCGCCGAGGCGCTGGTGTTCCTGAAGGATGGTTTCACGTTTGGTGCGTTCTTTCTGGGGCCGGTATGGCTGTTGGCAAACAGGCTGTGGCTGGCGCTTGCCGGCTATCTCGGCATCGTGGCGCTGGCCGCTTTGGCGCTCAAAGGGCTCGATGCGTCGCCCGGCTGGCATGGTCTGCTGGTGCTGGGCCTCAATGCCATCGTTGCTTGGGAAGCGCACGCGCTGAAGGTGGCCAAGCTCGACGGCGAGGGGTGGACGCTGCTCGGCTCGGTCTCAGGAACGGGATTGAGGGAGTGTGAGCGTCGCTTTTTCGAGCACTGGTTGGCATCGCAGCCGGCCCGGCGCCAAGGACAGCAAACGGCGATGTCTAGCGGGCCCGCGTCGGCATCAGCAGTTGCCAGCGGGACGTTGCGGGAAACCCAACTCGATCGTGCGTCCGCGCAGGCCACGACGCTGGCGAAGTCCGTCTTTGCGAAGTTTCGCCGTAAGGGATAATTGCCGCACATGCAGCGCGTTGCCATTATCGACTATGGGTCGGGGAATCTGCATTCCGCGTTGAAGGCGTTCGAGCGCGCCAAGCGCGAGAGCGGAGCGGCGGTCGAGCCGGTGCTCACCAACGATCCCGAAGTCGTGCGAAGCGCCTATCGTGTCGTGCTGCCGGGCGTCGGCGCATTTGCCGATTGCAAGCGCGGTCTGGAGGCGGTCGTCGGCATGCGCGAGGCGCTGGAAGAAGCGGTCCATACGCGCGGCCGTCCGTTCCTCGGCATCTGCGTCGGCATGCAATTGATGGCGACGCGCGGGCTGGAGCACGGCGTCACGGAGGGATTGGGCTGGATCGCTGGCGAGGTGGCGCACATCACGCCGAACGACCCCGCGTTGAAGATCCCGCACATGGGTTGGAACACGCTCGACGTCGTGACGCCGCATGCGCTGCTCGACGGCATTCCAACCGGGCGCAATGGCCTGCACGCCTATTTCGTGCACTCCTATCACTTCGTCGCGGCCAACGAAGCGCATGTCGTGGCGCGCACCGGCTATGGCGGCCCGATCACGGCGATGGTCGGACGCGACAACATGGTGGGCACCCAGTTTCACCCCGAGAAGAGCCAGTCGCTGGGGCTGAAGCTGATCGCCAACTTCCTGAAGTGGACGCCGTGAGGGTCACTCCGTCGCACGGTGCGCAACGCAGTATTGTCTGCCGAACTTGATCTCTCGCAACGCTGGCAATCTTGAACTTGCCGCCGATCGTCGATCGGCTGGTGCTGCTGATGACGGCGCATTGGTCGCAGCCGTCGTCGGGTTGTGCATGTAGCCCTGAAAAATTGTCGATCACCGATAGACGGCGAGCTCGATGCGCAGGCCCCACTTTCGCTTGTCGGGTGGCTCGGGTTGGCGCTTGTCTGATGCGAGCAGTGCCCGTGCAAGAACCATCGCCAACCCACGCCTGTTCGGTTCAGTATCGCCATGCGCCAACCCGCTTTGCTTCGCCTCTCCCCCTGGGGAGAGGTCGGCGCGGCCAAGACGGCGAGAAGTTTCCGAATTCATTGGCTCCGCGCCGGGTGTGGGGGCCTGCTGCCGGCGCAACGCTCAAAGTCAGCCCCCCTCACCCCGGCTCTCCCCTCGGGGGAGAGACCAGAGTTCGGCGCGTGCGTCGGAACGAAATTGCTTCGTTGTATCCATGGCTGCGTGTTGCGAGAGCCTGATCGTCGGAGATGGAAACGCTCGCGTTTCCATCGCGGTCGTCAATCAGACGCTCAATCAAGGACTTAGAGCAGGCCGCCGCCTTCAATGTGATTCCGCCAAAATTGAACCTGCTCTAGCTGAAACTGCAACCGGACAGGCGCGTCGCCAACCAAAGGATCCAGATTTTCGCCCGCATGGCCTCGCCTCCGCCGCAACCGCGTAGGGCGGCAAAGCATAATGCGAGTTTGGGGGTGTCAACTCGCCCCCCGGTTTCACGGCCGCCAGCCGTTGGCGGCGCACGGGCGGCGGTGGGTTCGTTGCTGCGGCTCGCGGGGGGCAGCGGTGCTCCCGGCTTCGGTCCGCCTCTGCCACGAAGACGCTGCGCGCGGCGACGGTGGGTACGGCAGTTCGATGCGGATCACGCACCAGGTCAGCGCGAAGGATATTTCCCACACACCTGAATTGGCAGCGTTGTGGTGCGCATCTGGCGTTTCGGCGTTGACGGTGCGCATGGCAAGTCTCGGCAGCGTGGATTGCGTTGAAAACCGGTTGTCGTTTGGCGCGTCGCACGGCTTGCGCCGCGCAACCCGATGACCGGCTGGAACACGCGACGGGAGGCCACTGCAAAGCACGAGACGAGGCCTAGTGGCCCGTCGCGCCTTTGTTGACGCCACGCGGGCCGCACCGTTGGTCAACAAAGGCGCGTTGAACGCCACACTAGAGGCGTGCTGGACGGTCGACGGTCTCGAAGCCAGGACCTCGAAACGAAAACGAGAAAGGAGCGGCACGGGGGCACGCGCCGCTCCTGCAGGGTCCGGTCTGCTGCGTCTCAGGGGGAGAGAGTGCGGATGCAGTGGCCGGCGGAATCGATGCTGTTCACCTTCCAGGTTCATCGGGTTGGAGAACGTGAGGACGGTGCATGCGAGGGAAGAAAATTTCGACAAACGCGAATGGTTCAGTGCCGCAAACCCAGCAGCTCGTCGGCATCCATGCGCGCCATGTTCCACACCCGCGAGGCCTGGTAATGCACCATCTCCGAGCCGATCTCCATGACGCGGATCTCGTCGCGGCGGCCAATGCCCGGCATCACGGCGTTGGCGATGCCGTCGGCGGTTGCGGCCGAGCGCACCAGCCACAAATTCTTGTCGAGGCGCGAGTATTCCGCGGAGACAAGGCGCAGCCCTTCGGCAACGAGGCCGTAGGATTGGGTGGCATCCTTCTGGGTGTGAGTGACGACGTAGGTCTTCATGGCGAACTCCGGGGGTGAGTGCGGGGGGGGGCTGGGGTCGAGCTGGCTATTCAGAGCGGTGGCAGAGCAGGGCAGTTCAGGCTGCAGGGCGTCGGGGCGAGAGCGGGGAAGCCCCCGCCGGCTATTGGTCTGGGGCGGTACCGGCGGGGGCTCGGGGAACGCGTCATGGCCAACGCGAACTTCGATACGGGGCTTGAGAACGGGGCGTGAGACTTCGGCGGACTTCGGTGCGAGACACGCGAGACATGTAGGTGGTGCGCTTACGCGGCGTGGTGCTGATCGCGCACGCGACCGCTAGTGCGTCGCAACCGGTTGGAAGACTGCGACGTCATGCTTTGAAGCGCCGGCTCAGCCTTTCAGCTGGCGCGGGCGAACGGCAGCTCGGGCTCGTCGCTGGTGACTACCGGCTGCGGCGCTGGGAATGCCAGGATGTTGCTGGCAGTGGTGGCCATCGCGGGGGCAGCCTGCTGGCGCTGACGGAACCAGCGCAGCGAGGTGTTGGTCAGCACAGCCTGCTCGTCGACAGACTGGATCAAGAGGCCGTCATCGGTGTCCAGCAGACCGTTGATGCGAGCGGCCAGCGCGGCTTCGTTCTCTGCCGAGGTTACGTACCAGGTGCTCTCCAGCGGGCGTGCCCAACGCTCGCCGGCCGACATGATCGATTGGGCGATGGCATGCTTGTTGTGGGCCGGGTTGGCGAGATCGTAGGAGATCAGAAAGGTGCGCATTGGGGGGCTCTCTCGATAATTTTGCTGGGAGAGAGACGCGATACGAACTCCCGGGGGATTGACTGTGTTCCTCGTCAGAACGTAAGAGGAACATGCCACGAATCAGGCGGCATGTCCAGCATCAGTTCCAAATTTGTTCTTTTTCGGTTCTGCTCGCGGCGTGAACATGGCAGGCGACGTGCAGCGGCCATCTCACCGCCGGAATTGGCCGGGCTCGGTCCATGCGAGGCTATTCGAACAAGCCCATCTGGTTTTCGCTGGCAACGGCGCGCGGAATGCGGCGGTAGCCGTAGCTGGTGCGGTCGGCCAGTCCCGGGTGGCGGCGGCGGAATTCAGCCTCGGCCTTGGCGCGGCTCGCCGGGTGACGTTCACCCCACCACACTTCGTAGAGCCGGCGCGAATCGCAGTCATAGCGCAACACCAGTACCTTCAGCGGCACCCGCAGCCAGCGCGCGATCCAGATTTCGATGGCGTCGGCTTCCTTTATGGGGGCGCAGCCAATGCGCGGCTCGCCCGGCCGCTCTTGGGCATTCGAGGCAGCGGCGAGAAGGCTTGCAGGCGGGCTCATGCTGAGACACTCGGACATCGCTTCGACTCATCACTTGACGCTTGGCGCAGAATGCCATTTGTCGCCCGCAAAGACAGCAAACTCAAGGCGGCTAGGGCCAGCCATAGGCCTAGCGCTGCAAGGCTATGCAACTCCAACATCTGGTGGTGCTACGTGATTTTGTTCCCCGCAATCGATCTCAAAGATGGCCAGTGCGTTCGCCTGAAGCTCGGCGAGATGGATCAGGCGACCGTGTTCAACGACGATCCGGCGGCACAGGCGCGGACGTTCGAACGGCAGGGCTTCGAATATCTGCACATCGTCGATTTGAATGGCGCGTTTGCTGGCAAGCCGGTCAATGCGGCAGCGGTCGAGGCGATCCTCGGAGCCATCTCGATTCCTGCACAGCTCGGCGGTGGCATTCGCGATCTCGAAACCATCGAGATGTGGCTCGGCAAGGGCATCCGCCGCGTCATCCTCGGCACGGTGGCGGTGCGCGACCCTGGCCTTGTGCGCGCGGCCTGCGCGAAGTTCCCGGGACGGGTCGCGGTTGGCATCGATGCCAAGGGCGGCAAGGTGGCGGTGGAGGGTTGGGCTGAGACGAGCGAACTCACCGCAATCGATCTCGCGCGCCGCTTCGAGGACGCTGGCGTGTCGGCCATCATCTACACCGACATCGAGCGAGACGGGGTGCTCAAGGGCTTGAATCTGCCGGCGACTGCGGAGCTGGCCCGCGCGGTGACGATCCCGGTGATCGCCTCTGGGGGGCTCGCTTCGATGGATGATATCCGCGCGTTGACGCGGCCTGAATACGCGATGCTCGAAGGAGCTATCTCGGGTCGCGCGCTTTATGACGGCCGTATCGATCCGACCGAAGCGCTCAGTGTGCTGCGGGGCAAGTGAGTGGCCGCGATGGATAGAGCCGTTCCGGTTTTGATGGAATCGCGGAACGGCTCTAGACCTTTGTTTTGTCGTGCTTCTTATCGGAAAACCGGTTCCCACTTTTCCGGAAGCACTCTAGGCTCAATTGGAGCGATGGACATAGCCTGACGCTTGGCCGTGACGACGCGGCGCTCAACTTAGCCAACCACTCCTGAGGGCGATGGCAATTGCGTGCTCGCGCGTCAACGCGCCGAGTTTGCGCTTGGCGTTCGTCACATGCATTGCCACGGTGGGCGGTGAAATCTGCAGCTTGCTAGCGATCTGGTCGGCTTTTAGTCCATCCGCGAGTGCCGACAGGCACTCCAATTCGCGCCGAGTGAGGCTCGCTAGCCTCGTTTGAGAACCCATTTGATCTGTGTTTGGAACAACCGTTTGGCTCGCCGCGAGCCTGTTCAATCATGCCCTCTGCAAAATTCCGAATTGTATGTATTCAAATTGTCACAGTTTTCTCGTTGAATCCACAACTCAAGATTGATTCATGGGTTCAAACGTGACGCTCAACTGCCACACCTATTACTGTCCACAGGTTATCAACAGCCTATCTATCAGTTAGCGTACTTCACGTTGACTTCGAATTGTGGCGATCGGTTGGCGAAGTGGGCACTTCGGCATCGGATCGAGGGAGCAGACAGAGGGGCGGGAGCCTCCAGCTTCGGAGCCCAAAAACTGTAAGCGGCAATTGGATTTAGGTGGGCGCGATTAGGCCCACAGCGACGGCGCATGTGCGTCGGCGCACGGGAAAGCTTTGTGTTTGCGTTGTGTAAGGAGTTTTTGTGATGCGTAGTTTGCACTCGGTTATGCGCGTGAGCGTAAGCTATTCGGCCATGATGGCGGGGGCTGTGGCCTTGACGGCGGCGGCATCGGTTGCTCCCGCAAGAGCCGATGACGTCCACAACTGGAGCACTACCGGATGTGGAACGTGGACTGCGACTGACTCAAACGGAAATGTCCGAGGTCCAAGTACGTCCATCAGCACGGACAACTTGCCAATGGGGAATAATTTCACTGCGAACTACGACGTCAACCTCAATCTGACCAACTGCCAAGGCGCCACGGGCGCTACAGGCGCCACGGGTGCTACAGGCGCAACGGGCGCTACCGGTGCCACGGGCGCTACCGGTGCCACGGGTGCTACAGGCGCTACCGGCGCAACGGGTGCCACAGGCGCTACCGGTGCCACGGGCGCTACAGGCGCTACCGGCGCAACGGGTGCCACAGGCGCTACCGGTGCCACGGGCGCTACCGGCGCAACAGGTGCCACAGGCGCTACCGGTGCTACAGGCGCAACGGGCGCGACAGGTGCCACAGGCGCTACCGGTGCCACAGGCGCGACGGGTGCTACTGGCGCAACGGGCGCGACAGGTGCCACAGGCGCTACCGGTGCCGATGGGCGAGACTTCGATCTCGACAAGTCTCTGGCGATGAACGCGGCGCTGTCGTTACCGGCGTGGTTGGAAAAGGGCGAGAACTTCTCGCTCACCGGCGGCATTGGCTTCTCAGGTGGCGGTGAGACGGCAATCGGCGTTACCGGTATCGTTCGCATCCAAGGCAGCGTTTCGGGCTTCGTCGGTGGCGCTGTCTCATCTGATGGTAAGGAATGGGCCGGAAAGGCGGGCGTCCGCGTCGGCTGGTAAGCCTATTTCGACACAGGGCAATTCAACCGAATTGCCCTGTGATATTTCGGCGGTCAATATTGTCTGGGTAATTGTTACCAGCCAGAACGTGTGCTCGGGCAAAGCCGCATGTCCGTATGCCTCAATATGATCGTCAAGGATGAAGCTCATGTCATCCGGCGTTGCCTGGAGTCGGTGAGGCCACTCATCGATTGCTGGGTGATCGTCGATACGGGTTCCAGTGACGACACGCAGGAGATCATTCGCAATTGCCTCGCCGATATTCCAGGTAGCCTGCACGAGCGCCCCTGGAAGGACTTCGGGCACAATCGATCGGAGGCACTTGCACTCGCGCGCAACGCTGCCTCCTATTCATTTGTCATCGACGCCGACGACCTGCTCATTGTTCCGCCCGGCTTCAAGAAACCCAACCTTTCGGCCGATGCCTATTCAGTTCTAATCCGCGATTCAGGCACCCAGTATCGGCGCACATGCTTATTCGCCAATCGACTTGCATGGCGCTATGTCGGCGTTCTGCACGAGTATCCCGAGGCTGAAGCGGGCTATTCCCTCGACATTCTTGACGATTTCCAGATCGAGCGCCGTATCGAAGGCGGGCGTAGCAAGATCGGCTTGATCGAAAAATATCTGAATGATGCCGCATTACTGGAACAGGCGTTGCAGGATGAACCGACAAACGCTCGATATGTTTTCTATCTCGCCCAGAGTTACCGAGACGCAGGCCGGCTAGAGAAAAGCCTCGCGAACTATCAGCGCCGAACAACGATGGGAGGCTGGGATGAAGAGGTCTGGTATGCTCACTATGAGATTGCCATGCTGAGCGAGCGGTTGGGTCTTGCTGATGAGATTATCACGCAGCGCTATTTGGAGGCTTACCAGGCTCGCCCAAAGCGCATCGAACCGCTTGTAAAATTGGCGCGCAGGTTCCGCGAAAAGAATCAGTATGAGCTGGCACACCTGTTCGCCGAAAAAGCACTGTCGACGCCAACAACCAAAGACTTTCTGTTCGTTGACATGGCGGCCTATGAGTGGTGCGCGCTCGACGAATACGCAATCGCCAGCTATTGGGTCGGCAAGTTTGCTCAATCGGCTGAAGCTTGCGAGAAGCTGCTGTCCGGCAAGAAATTGCCCGAGCAGCAACGCACTCGTGTCACCGAAAACTTGCGCTTCGCACGCGCGGGTATGGTCACATCCCGATCGACTGGGAAATGATCTATTCCGCCGCCGCTTGTTCGGCCCGCAGTGTGTGCACGTATTTCTCGGCTTCCAACGCAGCCATGCAGCCCATACCCGCCGCCGTCACCGCCTGCCGGTAGGTGTCGTCGGTCACGTCGCCCGCCGCAAACACGCCCGGCGTACCGGTCGATGCCGTGCCGGGCTTGACGACGATGTAGCCGGAATCCTTCAGCTCCAGCTGTCCCTTGAACATCTCGGTTGCCGGTGAGTGGCCGATGGCGATGAAGACGCCGTCCGCCTTGTGCTCGCTGAGCGCGCCGGTCTTGACGTTTTTCAAGCGCACGCCGGTGACAGACTTGGGTTCGGTTTCGCCCAAGATCTCGTCGAGCGCGGAGTCCCAGATCACTTCGATCTTCGGGTTCTTGAACAAGCGGTCCTGCATGATGCGCTCGGCGCGGAACTCGTTGCGGCGATGAACCACCGTCACCTTGGAGGCGAAGTTGGTCAGGAAGATCGCTTCCTCGACGGCGCTGTTGCCGCCGCCGATGACGAACACCTCCTTGCCGCGATAGAAGAAGCCGTCGCAGGTGGCGCAGGCAGAAACGCCGTGCCCCTTGAATTTCTCCTCGGACGCAATGCCGAGCCAGCGCGCCTGGGCGCCGGTGCAGATGATCAGCACGTCGCAGGTGTACTGGTCGCCCGAGTCGGCTTCGAGCCGGTAAGGCCGCGACTTGAGATCGACCTTGGTGATGTGGTCCATGACGATCTCCGTGCCGACGTGGCGCGCCTGCGCCTCCATCTGCTCCATCAGCCACGGTCCCTGGATCGCCTCGGCGAAGCCCGGATAGTTCTCGACATCGGTGGTGATGGTGAGCTGGCCGCCGGGCTGGATACCCTGGATCAGCAGTGGCTTCAGCATCGCGCGGGCGGCATAGATGGCTGCCGTGTAGCCGGCCGGGCCCGAGCCGAGGATCAACACTTTGGTGTGGCGGGTGGCGGACATTGCGCGGGCTCCTCGTCAGCAGGCATTTGGGTGGCACCGGTTCGGGCTGCACCCGGAAGATCAATTCTGGCCCGTAACTTGGGGGGCGCGGTGCGGCGGGTCAATGCCGGAGATCGCCGCGGCACTTGCGACGTGTGGACGACGGCTTGAAATGCTTGAACGTTGGGTTGTTGCGTGGGTTGGGGTCCGTTGTGTCCTGAGCAAGGCGTCGATCAGAGCAGCCGCAGCGCCCTGAAGCTCGCGTGGCCCTCGCGGCCGACGATGATGTGGTCGTGGATGGCGATGTTGAGATGGCGGGCGGCATCCGCGATCAGCTTGGTCATATCGATATCGGCGCGCGACGGGGTCGGGTCGCCCGAGGGGTGATTGTGCACTAAGATGAGAGCCGTTGCCGACAGTTCGAGGGCGCGTTTCACGACCTCGCGCACATAGACGGGTGTGTGATCGACCGTGCCGGTGCCCTGCACTTCGTCGGCGATCAGCTTGTTCTTCTTATCGAGGAACAGGATGCGAAAGAGCTCTCGCTGCTCATAGGCCTGCGCGGCACGGATATATGTCAACACCTCGTTCGACGACGATAACGCCGGGCGCTGCATCAGGTCCGCACGCATCAGCCTCAGCGCGACGGCGCGCATCAAGCGCAATTCTCCGGCAACCGCCTCGCCCGCGCCTTGCACTTCCTTCAAACGCTCGGCCGGCGCGTTGACGACTTCCGCGAAAGAGCCGAACCGCGCGATCAACCGCTTGGCCAGATCCTTGGTGTCGCGGCGCGGAATGGCACGAAACAGCACCAGCTCGAGCAATTCGTAATCGGGCATGGCGTCGGCGCCGCCCTTCTGGAAGCGATCGCGCAGGCGCTCGCGATGTCCGGTGTGCAGCGGTAGGGTCTGCTCAAGGAACGAGCCTTGCGCGGGCGCATCGCGCGGCTGTTGAAAGCTGTCGTTCTGGTTACCGCCCTTCGCTTTCGAGGCAACGCGCCCGGATGTGCTCATCACCGTGTCTCCGGTCAGATACGCTGCCGCCACTCAATGCTGCGCGATGCGTACCTCGTAGGGCGGACAATGCAGCCCCGCCGGTGACAATGTAAAGATCTCGCAGCCTTCCGCCGTCACGCCGACGGTATGCTCGAATTGGGCGGAAAGCTCACGGTCGCGCGTAACCGCGGTCCAGCCGTCGGGAAGAACCTTAACGTGCGGCCGGCCCAAGTTGATCATCGGCTCGATGGTGAAAAACATGCCTGGCTTGAGCTCGGGCCCGTCGCCTGCCTCGCCATAGTGCAGGATGTTGGGACGATCGTGGAACAGCCGGCCGAGCCCATGCCCGCAGAAATCGCGGACCACGCTGCAGCGCTCTGCCTCGGCGTATTGCTGGATGGCCGCGCCGATGTGGCCGGTGGTGTGGCCGGGCTTGACCGCAGCGATGCCGCGCATCAGCGCTTGATAAGTGACCTCGATCAGACGCTCCGCCCGGCGTGAGATTTCACCGACCGGATACATGCGGCTGGTATCTCCATGCCAGCCGTCAACGATCAAGGTCACGTCGATGTTGACGATATCGCCTTCCTTCAGCGGCTTGGGTCCGGGAATGCCGTGGCAGACGACATGATTGACGCTGGTGCAGATGGAACGCGGAAAACCACGGTAATTGAGCGGGGCGGGAATTGCGCCATGCGCCATCGCGAATTCGTAGACGAGATCGTCGAGCTCGTCGGTGCGCACGCCAGGGCGCACATGCGGAACGAGCATGTCGAGTGCTGCCGCGGCCAGCCCGCCAGCCTTGCGCATGCCGGCGAAGTCATTGGGGCCATGCAGGCGGATTGCGCTGTCGCGTTGCGGCTCGCGCGCGGAATCGAGCGTTGTCATCGTCTCACGTGCTCTATCTGGAGAGTTTCAATTCTCTGAAATCTAGTGCAAAACTGCCGCAAGGCAAATGGACGAGACAACAAGTCCAATTTCAAGCCGATGGGAGGAGTAATGACAATGAAGAAGCATCCTTTCGGGCATACCGCCCTCGTAGCCATGGGCGCCATGCTGACTGCGAGCAGTGCTGCTCTGGCGCTGACTGGCGTGCCGGACACTTTGCGCGCACCTTCGGGCGTGGTGCCGGCCGCGGCGGGCCTGCCACAATGGAATATAGTTGAGATCTGCGCCACCGACAGTGCTGGCAGCCATTGCCGCATTCTGGAATCGGAAGCTTTGCGCGCGCTTTCGGGCGGGTGGGCAACTTTGCCCGAAACGTTCCGCAATACGTGTCTCGGCAATCTCAATAGCCCCTATGACAAGAGCTACCGGGTGTTGTCGCAATGCCTGGAAGGCCAGGCCCTGATGGGGTTCGGCAAAAATATCGATGATTCGGCGCGGACGGCAGGAAAGCTGGCCCAAGCCGCGACGACCACCACCGATGCACCCGCCGCAGCCGCTGCAGCAGCGACCGGCCCTGCCGTGTTGCCCACCACCTCGACCACGGACCTGTTCAAAATGCGCGAGAGCTGGGGCAAGGGTTCGGAGGCGAAAGCCGTCGCTGCGCCGTTGGCTGCCGGAGCGTCTTCGCCCTTGCCCAAGGACGAGGCCGCGTTGCCGAAAGGGTTTGAAGGTCAGCCGACCGTTCACCCGCTGCAGGCCAGTCCCGCGGCACAGTTGACGCTGGTTCCTCAGGAAAAGATCGGCGGCGCGCTGAAATCCCTGTTGGCCGAGCGCGAAGGCTGGACCAAGGGCACCGCGGTTGCAGCCGCTCCGGCACCCGCTGCTGCTACCGCACCCGCCACCCCTTCATCAGCATCAGCACCGCCAGCGGCCACCGCAGCCGCCGCGGCAAGCGGTTACGCGGTGTTGCCGACCACTTCAACTGCCGACCTCATCAAGGCGCGGGAAGCCTGGGGCAAAGGCGGCGAGGCCAAGACGGTCGATGCGCCGCTCGCAACAGGCGCCTATTCGCCATTGCCCAAGGATGAGGTGGCGCCGCCCAAAGGCTTCGAGGGTCAGCCGACCGTGCATCCGCTGCAGGCTAGTCCACCGGCTCAGTTGACGCCGGTTGCTCCAGACAAGATCGCGGCGGCGCTGAAAGCGCTGTTCGCGGAGCGTGAGGGCTGGCTGTCGTCGCCGGCCAAGCCTGTGGCGGCCGCTCAACCGGCGCCTGCTTCACCGGCTCCAGCCGCCGCGCCTACCGCTGTGCCGCAGGACAAGATCGCCGATGCTATGAAAAAGCTGCTGGCCGAGCGTGAGGGATGGGGTACGGCGCCGAGCAAGGCGGCGACCATGACGGCGGCCGCTCCTGCCGCATCGTCCAAGTCGGCCTCGGCGGCCGATTGCGAGGCAAAGCTCAAGGCGGCGGCAGCCAAGGGCGTCATCCTGTTCAAATCGTCGAGTGCCGATATCGACGCCAAGAGCAACGCCACGCTGAAAGCCTTGGCCGCGGTTGCCAAGGGCTGTTCGAAAGGCCGGATCCGCGTTGAGGGTCACACGGATTCGACCGGCAAGGCCGAGGCCAACAAAGCGTTGTCGCAGCGCCGCGCGGCGGCCGTCGCCGCTTATCTGGTGAAGGCAGGAGTCGCCGAGGGTCGGGTCGAAGCGGTGGGCTTTGGCGCCGACAAGCCTGTGGCCTCAAACGACTCCGACGAAGGCCGGGCCAAGAACCGCCGCATCGAGTTCGGGGTGGCGGATTGAGCCGCGCTGCAGTGGGGTGGCATTGCCTGTCGATTGCTTTTTGGCACCTGTAGCTACCAGCGCCTGAGCGCCAACCATGCAAGCGGCGGATCATCGATCCGCCGCTTCGTCGTATGAGGTCGAGCAGCGCTCGGCGTCGCAGAAGGCTGCCATCACAGATGCGATGAGCGCCAATGTCGGTTCCGCTGTCGGTTGATCAGAGCGCCGGAATTATCAGGCACGCCAACAGCCACAAACAGAAGCGGCGGGTCGCCGCCCCGCCGCTTCGATGTATCATAGGCAATGTGAGTTCCCTGGACGCCAGGAGCCGGATCGAGCTTCAGCCCTTCGGCGCTTCCTCTTCGGCCGGCACCTCGGTGACGGAGGCCTCGGCGATCAGGCGCTGCGCCTGGCCGACCCAGTCGTCCTTCTCGATGCGGCCGTCGAGCTGCAGGTTCTCGTCGACGTTGGCGATGTCCTCGTCGGAGAAGTTGGCGATCTGCTCCAGCTTGAAGCAGTTGAGCTGCTTCAGGCGGGCGGCCAGATCGGCGTCGATGCCGGTGATCTTGGTCAGGTCATCGGGCTCGCCCTTCGGCTTCTTGAAGCCCTTCCAGGCGGCGTTGAGGCGGCGGGCGCGCGCGTCCGTACGCTCGGCGATGCGGGCCGACTTGCCGCGGCGTCCGCGCAGGTAATAGAGCTTGGCGCGGCGGACGGCGCCGCGGCGGATCACCTCAATGGCGGTGATGAAGGGCGAGTAGATCGGGAACACGCGCTCCACGCCCTCGCCGTAGGAAATCTTGCGGACCGTGAAGCTCTCGCTCAGGCCGGAGCCGTCGCGCGCGATGCACACACCCTCGTAGGCCTGGTTGCGGGTGTTGTTACCCTCGATCACCTTGACCATGACTTTCAGCGTATCGCCGGGGCCGAACTCGGGCACGGCGCGCTTGGCGGTGATGGCCTTCATCTGCTCCTGTTCGAGCTGTTCGATGATATTCATTGTCGTAAACCCTTGTTTTTGTTCATCATAGCAGAGGAGCCGCGGACCCTCGCCCAATCCCTTCCGGGGTGGCGGGGGCGGCTCGTGCGGCCCGGTTTTCCGGGCATCCCAGCATCAGGGGAATTATTGTTGGCCGGGTGATAGCCGAAGACGCGGCCTTTGTCGAGGGCGCAGGGGGTGGTGGTTTTTGGCAGCGCCACCGGTTCACGTCTCGCATGGAAGGATGCGAGACGATCGGGGTGGATTGGCCTGCGCCACCGATTCACGCCCTCGCTGATAGGCTCGGACGATCGGGGTGCGGGCTGATAGGCGCTCGGGGCGGTTAGGCAAACATGTCCAGCGTGGCGGCGCAGCGGGGCGGGCCGGAGGGTTTGCGGCGGCGGGTGGGTTTTGCCTCCAGCACCGGAGCGAGCGCCAGCGTCGGTTGCGGCTCGACTGCGTCGGGAAGCGCGGCTGCCTCCAACTCCAGCCAGCGCAAGATCGCCGCCACGGCGTGCTCTTGCTGCTGAGCCGTCAGCGCGCGGCCTTTGGCGATGCCGTGCCAGGTTTCCAGGCAGCCTCTACAACATGTCGCGGTGGCGTGCTGGGCGACGAACACGGGATGCCCGCGCATCGGTGTCTGTTTGCCGTCGTTCTCGGGATGCGCTGGTGCAAGTCGCTCGGTGACGAAGCGGCGGGCGTGCTCGGCCAGGATCATCGGCCCCTTGCGCTGCAGGTAGGCCGCATCTTTCGCCGACAGATGGAAGCGCTGCCGGAATGGCGAAGCGGCAAGGCAGGCGAACAGTTTGTCGAGTGGAGTCATCGTCGATCGCATGTGCCGTTCGGTGCGCTTCGGGCGCGGGTAATGGTGGTGCGCAGACGCGCCGACCGTACCGCGGGGCCGAATCTGATCAGCGATGATATCTGAGATTCCCTCGATCGTCTCGCGGCCGTCTCATTGAGCGGCCGTCACCGTGCGCAGCCGGCGCGCCAGAACGGCCAGCACTTCGAGCGCAAAGCGCGGCTCGCTGCGGGCCAGCTCCAGGAATGCCGGCTGGTCGATGGCGATCACTTCCGTCTCGGCTTGCGTCAGCGCGGCGGCGCAGCGCGCGTTGCCGTCGATCATCGCCATCTCGCCAACAATGCCGCCGACCCCCACCTCCTCGAGCACGCGGCCGAGCAGCAGTACCTCGATGCTGCCGCGCGAGACGACGTACATGGCGGCGGCTTCGTCGCCCTTCAAAAACAATTTGTCGCCGGCCGGCAGTGTGCGGCGCGGCAGGTTGCGCGTGGCGGCGAGCTCGAGAATGGAAAACGTGCTGTCGGTCATGGGTGGAGGTTAGCACACTCACTTCATGCGGAACATGTTGCGCAGGGCGAGGCCCAAGAGGAACAGCAGGATTGCCGATCGCGCCATGTCAGGAGCGGGTCGAGCGCCGCGAACCCGCTGCGACGACAGACTGGCTTGCGCGGGGTTGTCGGTGCGGTTGGGGTGATGGGGTGTCACAAGCCCGATCGTCACCCCGACGCAGGTCGGGGCCTACGCCAGTGTCTGCGGGTACGACGTCAGTTCCGCTCGCGATCGATGCCTGTGGGTCCGCGCGCAATTTCGCCGGTCTCAGGATCGAATAGATTGCGCCACTCTGGGTTCATGCTCTGGATCAAGCGCACCTTCCAGGCGCGGCGCCATTCCTTCAATTACTTCTCGCGCTGGATCGCTTCAGGCATGGTTGCGAGCATCTAGTAGTAGACGAGCGTCTTGGTGCCGTAGCGTTTGGTGAAGCCCTCGATCAGCCCCTGATCGTGCTCGACCATCCGCTTTTCCAGATTGCTGGTGACGCCGATGTAAAGCACGCCACTGGGCTTGCTGGAGAGGATGTAGACGCAGGGATGCATGTTGGGCGATCGAAGGAAGTTGAGCTGCCGCAGTAGAATGTGACCGCGGCCACCTTGTTGCAACTGTTGGAAGCGAGCAGCTTGCGTAAAGCGCGTCGAGAAGTGTCGTGGGTCCCGGCCTTCGCCGGGATGACGATGGAATTTGTTGCGAGCGCTGCCCCGCCCACCACCGTCACCCCGACGCAGGTCGGGGCCTACGCAAGTCTCTGCGGGCTCGACCTCACGATGTTGGTCGAGCGCAGTGCCCCTCTCGTGTGCGGGGGAAAAAGTCCGCAGGCCCAACACCGCCACGCGGCAACCGTTCATGCGTTGCCGTTGTCGTATCCCCTCACATCCACGAAATGCCCTTCGAGCGCAGCTGCCGCCGCCATGATCGGCGACAAGAGGTGCGTGCGGCCCTTGTAACCCTGGCGGCCTTCGAAGTTGCGGTTGGATGTGGAGGCGCAGCGCTGGCCGGGCGTTAGCTGGTCGGGGTTCATGCCAAGGCACATCGAGCAGCCGGGCTCGCGCCATTCGAAACCGGCCGCCTTGAAGATCTTGTCGAGGCCCTCGGCTTCGGCCTGTGCTTTGACGAGGCCGGAGCCCGGCACCACCATCGCGTATGCCAGGCGTGAGGCGATCTTCTTGCCCTCGACGATCTTTGCCACCGCGCGCAAGTCTTCGATGCGGCCGTTGGTGCACGACCCGATCCAGACGACATCGAGCGGGATGTCGGTGATCTTGGTGCCCGGCGTCAGGCCCATGTAGTCGAGCGCGCGCTGCATGGAGACGCGCTTGTTCTCGTTCTCGATCTTGGCCGGATCGGGAACGATGCCAGTGATGGCGACGACATCCTCAGGGCTCGTGCCCCAGGTGACGATGGGCGGCAACGCGGCGGCATCCAGCTTGACGATGGTGTCGAAATGCGCGCCCTCGTCGGACTTCAACGTCTGCCAGTATTTCATGGCCATATCCCAGGCCGCACCCTTGGGCGCCTTGGGCTTGCCGTTGATGAAGGCATAGGTCTTCTCGTCGGGCGCGATCATGCCGGCGCGCGCGCCGCCCTCGATCGACATGTTGCAGACCGTCATGCGGCCTTCCA
>CAZLHQ010000059.1:0-17843 GCA_964559355.1 uncultured Hyphomicrobiaceae bacterium | reverse complement strand
AAGACCGGCTCGCCGCCCTTGCGGATCATGATGTTGTCGGGCGCGATGTCGCGATGCAGGAAGTCGGCGTCGTCGATCAGCGCCAGCGCATCGAGCAGCGGCTCGACGATACGGTCGAGCTCTTTCTGCCGCGGCGCCCGGCCGAGCCCCTTGAGCCACGCCTTCAGGCTCTGCCCTTCCTCGAAGTGCAGCACCATGTAGCCGGTGTTGTTGGCGCGGAAGTAGCGGTAGACGCGGACGATGTTGGGGTGGTCGAAACGGGCCAGCGTCTGCGCTTCCTCGATGAAGCGGTCGAGCCCCCAGCGATAGTCGCTCGAGCAATCCTGCGACCGCGGCACGGCCTCGTGGCTGGCCGAGCGGGCAGCGAAATCGGAAGGAAAATATTCCTTGATCGTCACAGCGCGGTCGAGCGCCATCTCGTCGGCAAGATAGGTAATGCCAAAGCCGCCCGCGCCGAGCACACGCTCGATGCGGTAGTCTCCCACCAGTTCGGTTCCAGACGGTAACGCGATCAGATTTGCCATGATCCTTGTCGTTGCTCGGCGGCGCTGCTTTGTCGCCGGCGCCAGACGAGACAAACCGAATCGTGCCTCAACCTGAGCTTCATTCGCGCAAGAATGTGGCGCTCTTTCGGGCGATGAACCCAGGATGAACAAATCTTCACTTTGCCCGAGGTTGGCCACGGTGTTGCCGCCAACCGCGGGCAGCTTTGCACAGTGAGGCAAACTGCGATTCGGTGGAGCGGGGCGGTGGCGCTGACAGGGGATGCGGCAGGTGTGGTGCGCGGGCTCGCTGACGGCGAGCGCAAAGGAGCCTATTGGCGCGTACACGGCACGACCGTTATCGCAGTGATCTCGCTGTTGATCCTCGCATTCGTTGCGCTGCACGCGCCGGTGCGCGACTTCGCCATATCCATGTTCTCCGGTTTGGCGGTGGCGGCTGCCCCGTTGCTGCGGCGCTCGGCCGACTTGGTGCAGATTGCCGGTGTGCGTGCGCCCGCCCTGGCGCTTGGTCTTGGCGTCGCCGCCCTTGCCGTCCCGATGGCCGTGCTCGCCTGGCTGTTGCGTTGGTCGCTGCGTGTTCCGCACGCTGATGCGGACCCTCGCAGCATGGCGCTGGCACCCTCGGTAGATCGGCCCGACGATACCACGGGTTTTGCGCGCCCACGCCGCGCCTGGATCGAGGGCAAGCTCGATGGCGCCGAGTTCCGCCGCGACCTGAAGCCAGGGCTGACGCGCATCGGACGCGAAAGCGACAACGAAATTGCCATAGCCACCGCCCATAAGCTCGAGCGCTATCACGCAGCGATCGAGCACACTTGGGAGTATGACATCTACATTTGCGATCTGACGAATGGGGCCAACGAACGGGTGCGGGTCAATGGACGGCGCTGCGCGCGTCGCCGGTTGCGCGATGGCGATCGCGTCTCATGTCCGGGGATCGCATTCACGTTCCGCATTGCGTCGACGTGATTGATTGTGGCGGCGGCCCGTGGGCGTTGCGAATTGCCATGCGCAACCGAGTGGGCCAGGAGATGAAACGAAAGAGGGGAGAAAATCCAATGTCGGAAAATGCGAAGGCGCAGCAGTCCGGTGCGCGCGCCCAGGGGTTCCTCGGCTCGCTCAAAGACGCATTGGCGGCAGCGAGCCGCGAGGAACCAGCACAAGTTCCAACCCCGCCCAAGCCGCAGCCAGCGCCTCAAGCCGTCGTCGCGCTGCCGCCACCGTTGGCGTCACAAGCCGAGACAGCCGGTACGGGGGCCGCGCCTGCCGTCGTCAACGACGCGAAAGCCGCAGCACCCGCTCCCTCGCCGAGCGCGGAAGAGGCCGCACGCGCGGTGCGCGCCACGCTGGCCATGAAGCCGCAGGAGCGGCATGTGGAGTTCGATCAGCCGCCGACCACGCGCGTCGTGCGCAAGTCCGCCGAGGTTGCGGACAAATCCGATGAGCCGCCACGCACGCAGCTTGTGCGGGGCCGCCAGAAGCTCGTGCGCAACGATTTCGCGCAGGATCCGGTGGTGGCGTGGCTGGTGGTCGTCGGTGGACCGGGGCTTGGCGCATTCCGTCCCGTGTTCGAGGGCAACAACACCATTGGCCGGGCCAAGACGCAGCGCATCTCGATCGATTTCGGGGATGATGCGATTTCGTCCGAGGAGCAGGCCTACATCCGCTATGATTCCGCCGATCGCGGTTTTCTATTCGTGCCGAACCTGGCCAAGACCAATGTCGTATCGGTGAACGACAAGCGACCCACCGGCGCCGTCGAATTGGCACATATGGATGTGATAACAATGGGCAGAACCCAGCTCGTATTCGTACCGTTCTGCGGACCCGATTTCGACTGGGCGGAGCTTGCAGAAGTCAAGGATTGATGCCTCAGTACGATTTCGCGCGCCGCACCACGCAGGGTGCGCGCCATTATCAGGAAGATACCGCGGCGGTATGGCCTGGGGGCGATGGCCTCCTCGCACAGGCCGCAACCGGTGCTGGCGCCAGCGCCGGCCGAGAGGGCGCGCCTGATGGCGATGTCGCCGCGCCGCTCGAAGCCGCGTTGCGCGACACCCCGCCTCGTGACGGCTCGTTGATTGCGGTTCTCGCCGATGGCATGGGGGGGCACACCGGCGGTGCGCTCGCCAGCCGCATGGTGTGCGAGCATTTCCTCAACACCTGCGCGACGCGCAACGGGCCGGTGCCGGAGCGGCTGCTGGCGGCGCTCGGGGCAGCCAACGATGCGCTGGCCCGCAAGGTGGATGACAACCCGATGCTGTCGGGCATGGGCTCGACGTTGATCGGCGTTGCGTTCAGCGGAACCGATGTGGAGTGGGTCAGCGTCGGAGACAGTCCGCTGCTGCTCTACAGGCGCGGCGAGATTGCGCTGCTCAACGAGGACCACAGCCTTGCACCCGAGCTCGATCGTCTGGTTGCTTCTGGCCACTTGACGGCTGAGGAAGCGCGCCACGATCCGCGCCGGCATATGCTTCGTTCGGCCGTCACCGGCGATGAAATCGATCTCGTCGACGTCTCACTGAAGCCGCTTCACCTGGAGCCGGAAGACTACGTGATCCTGGCCAGCGATGGCCTCAATACGCTGGATACGTCAGAGGTTGCACGCATCGTTTCTGCCTATGCCCGGGATGGCGCGGATGCGGTCGCCTCAGCGCTGATCCGCGCCGTGGAGCAGATGCGCGAGCCGCATCAGGACAATGCCACCGTCGTCGCTGTGCGCTTGAAGCCGCAAACCGCGCAAGTGGCTTGAGCGGCAATCTTGAGCGGTAATGACGTCTGCTCGTCATGTCCCCTTGCTGTGGCGTTGGCCGGCGTCAACCCCGTGCTATCGTGTCTCTTGAAGTTTAAGGGCGTTACGACAATGTTCGCCCTCAATACGCGCTTGTGCCGCCCGTGCGGACGAAACGGATGATTGAGGAGTACGGCCATGCCGATTTACGGGTTCAGCTGCAAGTCATGCGGCAAAGAGTTCGAGACGCTGGTGCGCGCGGAGGAAACGGCCGAGTGCCCCTCCTGCGGCGGCCGTGATCTGTCACGCCAGTTGTCGCTGATTGCATCGCCCAATAAGGGCGGTGAGGCGGGCGGCTCATTTGCTGGCGGCGGTGGTGGCGGACATAGCTGCGGCGGCGGCTGCAACTGCGGTTGAGGGCGAAGCGTCGGTAAGCCCGAAGCTCACACCTTCCATCCCGAATGCATGGCCGCAATGCCACCGGTCAGGTTACGATAGCTGACGCGCTCGAAACCGGCCTTGCGGATCATGCCGGCGAACGCCTCCTGATTGGGGAATTTGCGGATCGATTCCACAAGATACTGATAGGGCTGATCGTCGCCGGCGATCAGCTTGCCCATGCGCGGGATCATGTGGAACGAGTGGAATTCATATAGCTTGTCGAGGATCGGCATCTGCACTTGGCTGAACTCGAGGCACATGAAGCGCCCGCCGGTTTTCAGCACGCGATGCGCCTCTTCCAGCGCCTTGTCGATGTTCGTCACGTTGCGGATGCCGAAGGCGATCGTGTAGGCGTCGAACGACTTGTCGGGGAAGGGCAGCGCTTCGGCATT
The DNA here is from genome assembly GCA_964559355.1 of uncultured Hyphomicrobiaceae bacterium. Classification (GTDB taxonomy): domain Bacteria; phylum Pseudomonadota; class Alphaproteobacteria; order Rhizobiales; family Hyphomicrobiaceae; genus JAEUMD01. The sequence goes on along the minus strand of CAZLHQ010000059.1, from coordinate 13,776 downwards.
GCCCTCGATGCATTCGATGCGATGGGCAAAGCCCGCATCGTTGACACGGCGCTGGCCGACTTCGAGCATCTGCGGGCTGATGTCGCAAATGACGGCGGTGGCCTTTTCGCCGGTCTGGCCGGCATAGCGTAGCGCGATGTCGCCAGTGCCGCCCGCGACGTCGAGCAGGCGATAATCCCGATCTCCCTTGGGCGGCGCCAGCCAGTTGACGAAATCGCGCTTCCATAGCCGATGCAGTCCGCCCGACATCAGGTCGTTCATTAGGTCGTAGCGGTCGGCCACCTTGGCAAAAACGTCGTTGACGAGGCCTTGCCGTTCCTCCTTGGGAACTTCCTTGAAGCCGAAGCTGGTGGTCTGGCTTTGTGGCGTGTCGGTCATGACGAGGGCCTTGGCTGGTTATCGATATTGCGTGGCAGCATAGCCCACGGGCTCTGGGCTTGCTATTGCAGAAGTCAAGCGGAGCGCGGCACACGGCCGCCCTGCCTTCCGGTCAAACGTTCCGGTCAAACGAGAGGTTGGACATATGAAACTGGATCAGGCCGAAGCCATTCTGGCGGGTGCTCGCAGGCATGCTCGTGCGGCAGGCTTCAAGCCGATGGCATTTGCGGTGCTGGATGCGCGCGGGGCGGTGCGCTGCCTCGCCAACGAGGATGGCACCAGCCTGCACCGCGCCGATGTGGCGCTGGGCAAGGCCTATGGCGCAGTGGCGCTCGGCATGTCGTCGCGCGCGTTGAGCGACCGGGCCGCCAAGCATCCGCACTTCATCGCCGCTGTCACACATGTCGTCGGCGGCCGGCTGGTGCCGGTGCCGGGCGGCGTCGTCATCCGCGATGCGTCGGGCGCGCTGCTGGGCGCCATCGGCATCTCGGGCGATACTTCGGAGAACGACGAGGCGGCCTGCTGCGCCGGCATCGCCGCGGCCGGTCTCGTGGCTGAGACGTGAGGGCTGCATCGCTATGAAGAGTTTGATCGATGCCTGAGCTTCCCGAGGTCGAGACGGTGCGACGCGGGCTCGAGCCGGCGATGGTCGGGCGCGTGTTCGCCCGCGTCGAGGCGCGCCGGCCCGATCTGCGCTTTGCCTTGCCTGAGAGTTTCGCAGAGCGTGTCGAGGGCCGGCGCATCGAGCACCTCGGGCGGCGCTCGAAATACCTCGTCGCGCGTATCGAGGGCGGCGAAAGCCTCATCATGCATCTGGGCATGACCGGACGTTTCACCATCGAGGGCGTGCGCCAAGGCGAATTCGTCCACGAGACGGGCGCCGATCCCAAACACGATCACGTCGTCTTCGATATGGTGGATGGCAAGGGGCGTGCGGCGAGCCGTATCGTCTACAACGACCCGCGCCGCTTCGGTTTCATGGTGATGGTTCGGCAAGCGGAGTTCGAGGCCCATGCTTTGATCCGCGATCTGGGGCCCGAGCCGCTCGGCAACGCGCTTTCCGCCGACTATCTCGCGGCGCGGGCGGCCGGCCGCAAGGCGGACCTCAAGGCGTTTCTGATGGATCAGCGCAACATTGCGGGGCTCGGCAACATCTACGTGGCCGAAGCCTTGTTTCGCGCCGGGCTGTCACCCAATCGCCGCGCCGCCTGCCTTGCCGACAGCAAGGGCCGGCCGACCGAGCGCGCGCACCGCCTCGTGCCGGCAATCCGGCAGGTGCTGGAGGATGCTATTGCGGCGGGTGGCTCCACGCTCAGGGACTACCGGGCCACGGACGGCGCGCTCGGCTACTTCCAGCATCAGTTTTTGGTCTATGGCCGGGCTGGGGAGGCTTGCAGGCGACCGGGTTGCCGGGGCATTGTGCGTCGCAGCATTCATGGTGGGCGCTCGACCTTTCACTGCAGCGCCTGCCAGCGTTGAGGCCTGTCGGGTCTCAGGCGTAACGCACCCGTCGGGGCCTCAGCACACCCCACAGCGCGCGCAACGCGAGCAGACCGAGGACGAACGTGATGGCGAGGTAGGCGAGCGGCAGGCCCATCGGCTGGGCGCGGGCGATGGGTCCGGATCCTTCGGCAAAGCACAGGCCCCAGGCGTCGGCGCAGGCAAGCCAGGTCTGGTAGTGCTGTTGGAGCAGGGTCGCACTGAGCGCGCCAAGAGCAAGGAACACGGCAAGCAACACGAAATAGAACAAACGGCGAAACATCGGCGGCTCCGGGAATTGCGACAAACGGGATCGGCTCAGTCCGCCCACGCGTGCTTTCAGGGCCCACGAGCGAATAGAGACTGGAGAAACAGCATGGCCTTTGCGAATATCATTGTCGAGACCAAGGATCGCGTTGGGGTTATCACGCTCAATCGTCCCAACGCGCTCAATGCTCTCAACAATGCCCTGGTGGCCGAGCTCAATCAGGCGCTTGACGCCTTCGAGGCGGATGCGGCGATCGGCGCCATCGTCATCACCGGCTCGGAAAAGGCGTTCGCGGCTGGCGCCGACATCAAGGAAATGGCCTCCAAAAGCTATGCTGAGGTCTATGGCGAAGATTTCATCTCGAGCTGGGAGCGCATCACGCGCTGCAGGAAGCCGATCATCGCCGCGGTTGCGGGCTTTGCGCTGGGTGGCGGCTGCGAGCTCGCGATGATGTGCGATTTCATCATCGCCGCCGACACCGCCAAGTTCGGCCAGCCCGAGATCACACTCGGCATCATGCCGGGCGCGGGCGGCACGCAGCGCTTGACCCGCTTCGTCGGCAAGTCGAAGGCAATGGAAATGTGCTTGACCGGCCGCATGATGGATGCGGCGGAGGCTGAGCGCGCAGGGCTCGTGTCGCGCGTCGTTCCTGCCGCCGACCTGATGGCGGAAGCGATGAAGGCGGCGGGCAAGATCGCGGCGATGTCGCTGCCGGCGGTGATGATGACCAAGGAGACGGTCAATCGCGCCTACGAGTCGACGCTCACCGAGGGCATGCGTTTCGAGCGCCGCGTGTTCCACGCCATGTTCGCGACCGAGGATCAGAAGGAAGGCATGACGGCGTTCGTGGAAAAGCGCAAGCCGGCCTTCAAGCATCGCTGAAACGCGTCAGCCGCCCATGTTGCGCAGGCGTTTGTGCGTGACATATGCGATGAGCGAGATTGCGACGATGGCGAGGCCGCCGGCCACGAAGATGTGGTTGGCGGCCCAGTCCGATCTGGCAGTCTGCAGCTTGCCGCTGGCGGCCATGATGACCAGCGCGATCGATGCGGCAATGGCCTGGAGCAGTGCCAGCATCGCGGTGACGTTGAGCGACTTGGGTGCGCGCAGCCGGGTGTGCGCGGCGCCAAGGCGGTGTACGTAGAGCAGCAGCCCGGCCGCGATCAGCGCCATGCCGGTTCCGTATTGCCAGCCGTGCTGCCAGCGCAGGCCTGATACGGTGTAAACAGCCAGCATCGCCAATCCGCCCCAGGCATAGACGAGAGCCATCAGCCGGGCATTGCGCCGCGCTGCGTGCATCGCCGTGTCTGCGGTGACCGACGGGGCGTCTTCGAAAAAGCGCAGGTTGATGGCGCGTGCCGCATATACGACGGCAATTGCAAAGATGGCGGCGGCTGCAAAGGAGATGACGGTTTGACCGGCGCGCGCCGCCCACGTCATGGCTGCAACGCTTGCGGCCAGGACCGTGGCCAGCATCGGGATTAGCGGCTGCAACGACAAGGCAAGGCACCTTTCATGAAATAAAACGCGCATTGGGCCGATAGCATGCCCAATGCGCGTTCTATAGCATTCTGCGGCAACTTAAGCAGACTTGTCGTTCTTGCCGGCCCACAGTGCGTAGGCCGAAACAATGGCGAGGCCAACCGCGCCTGCGAAGAACGTGTTCTGCGCCGCCCAGTCCATCAGCTTGGGATTGACGAAGCGCGTCAGCTTGCCGTCGACCAGCATGCCGACAATGGCGATGAGCATGCCGATGAGCTGCACCCAGGTCAGCTTGTTTCCGATGCTCAACATCGTGTTGTCCTGGCGGCCAGCCTCCGCATCTCGCGTCAGCGTGTTGGAGTAGAAGATGCACATCGTGCCGACCAGAGCAAAGCCGATGAACCAGTGCCACCATTCGTGCCATGACAGCAGCGACAGGTAAGTGATGGCGATGACGACGGCGCCCCAGATGTAGATGAAGCCCATGTTACGTGCGGTCGCAGCGGCAACCAGCGGCTTGGACGTACCACTGTCGCGCATGCTCTTGTTTTCGAGAATGGCGACAAATGCGATGCCGAGCGTGATGAGTGCGGCCATGGCCAAATGCACCATCGGCATTCGCGCTCCCGCGGTCAGCAGCATGACGACAAGACTGATCGTGAAAGCAAATCCCCACAACACCATCGATGGCATCTCGACCCTCCGAAGTTCAAATCAGTCCATAAATTGCGTTAGGAGCTGTTTCCGCCCTGTAAATATTTGGGGCGAGTGGGTCTACTTAAAACGATTCATGGTTAACTGAGGAGCAGGAAAGTTCTCGCCTCACATTATCAACACTAGCGCGCGCAGCGCGCCTTCACAACGCTGCTAGAAGTTGTGTGAAATACTTGGCGGGCGCTCAGTCGGGCGCGAACATGGCGCTGTAGTCGTGCGCTAACTTCTTGTTTTGTGATGTTTTTTCAAGAAGGCAATTGCCGATTGCCAGAGTCTCCATGCCGGTGCCCATGAAGCAGCGGAATGCGTCCTCGGGCGTGCACACGATCGGCTCGCCGCGCACGTTGAAGCTGGTGTTGACCAGCACACCGCACCCCGTGCGCGCCTTGAAGCGCGAGATCAGCTCGTGATAGCGCGGGTTGGTCTCGGCGTGCACGGTCTGGATGCGCGCCGAGTAGTCGACGTGCGTGACGGCCGGGATGTCGGAACGCGGCACGTTGAGCTTGTCGATGCCGAACAGGGCCTTCTCGGCATCCGTCAGGTGGACGCGGCGATTGCGCTTCAAGTCGGCCACCATCAGCATGTAGGGGCTGGCGTCGTCGATTTCGAAATAATCGGCCACGTCCTCTGCCAGCACCGAGGGCGCGAAGGGACGGAAACTCTCGCGGAATTTGATCTTCAAGTTCAAGTTTCGCTGCATGTCGGTCTTGCGCGGATCGCCGAGGATCGAGCGGTTGCCGAGCGCGCGCGGACCGAACTCCATGCGTCCCTGGAACCAACCAACGGCATCGCCACGGTCGAGGCGCTCGACAGTGCGATCAAGCAGCATTGGGCCGTCGAGGCGTTCAAAGTGTGCGCCCGCCGCGGTGAGGCGTTCGGCAATCTCATTCTCGCCGAAGGCCGGGCCAAGATACGAGCCGGAGAGATGGTCGGCCTCGCCCGGGCGCAGCTCGGCGCGTGTGGCTCCGGCATGGCGCGCATGCGCGGCAAACGCTGCTCCAAGTGCGCCGCCAGCGTCTCCCGCGGCCGGCTGCACGAAGATGCTGTCGAAGGTGTTGTCGCGCAGCAGCCGCCCATTGGCGACGCAGTTGAGGGCGACGCCGCCGGCTAGGCACAAATTTTTGATGCCAAAGCTGCGGCGCAGATCGCGGGCGATCTTGAGGACGATTTCCTCGGTGACGAGCTGCACGGATGCAGCCAGATCCATGTCGCGCTGCGTCAGCGGCGCATCGGGGTCGCGCGGCTTGCCGCCGAACAACTGGTCGAACTTGCGCGAGGTCATGGTCAGGCCGTTGGCGTAGTTGAAATAGCTCTGGTCGAGCCAGAACGAGCCATCGGGCCGAACGTCGATCACATGGTCGCGAATAAGCTTGGCAAAGCGCGGCTCGCCATAGGGCGCCAAGCCCATGACCTTGTATTCACCCGAGTTGACGCGGAACCCGGTGTAGTAGGTGAAGGCCGAATAGAGCAGGCCGAGCGAGTGCGGCCAATGAATCTCGCGCACCGTTTCGAGCGACGTGCCACGGCCGATGGCGACGGACGTCGTGGCCCACTCGCCAACGCCGTCCATGGTGAGAACGATCGCTTCGTCGAACGGCGAAGCATAATAGGCGGAGGCGGCGTGGCTTTCGTGATGTTCGGCAAACAGCAGCTTTTCTTCGATGCCTTTGCCCGAGGGCGAGAACGCACGCAGCTCGGCGACCAGGCCCGGCTTCTGGAACAGCTTCTCCTTCAGCCACAACGGCATCGCCATGCGGAACGAGGAAAAGCCGCGTGGTGCGGTCGCCAGATAGGTCTCCAGCAGGCGCTCGAACTTCAGCAGCGGCTTTTCGAAGAAGGCGATGTGGTCGACCTCGTCGAGCGTGATGCCGCCTTCAGCAAGGCAGTAGCCGATGGCATTGCGTGGAAAGCGCGCATCGTGCTTGACGCGGGTGAAGCGTTCCTCTTGCGCTGCCGCGAGCGGGCGTCCGTCGACCAGCAGTGCTGCCGCGCTGTCGTGATAGAAGGCCGAGATGCCAAGGATGCGCATAGCTACCGCCGCTTTCTCAGAATACCGTGTAGATGAAGGGCGCGAGTGCAGAGCCCTTGGCCAGCACCAGGAGACCGCCGACCGCGACCAGGACGACGATGATCGGCAACAGCCACCACTTCTTGCGGTGGCTCATGTATCTCCCGAGGTCTTTCATCAACGACAGCATGGCCGCTCCTTGCGCGATCGATTGTGGGGGCGATGCAACCGGTAGCGGCGCAACGCACTTGGAATCTCCAGTGGGATCTTTGAGGTTCTAAGAAGCAATCGTGATGCCAGGACTGCATCGGCCGGCTTCGGTACTACTTGCGCTGGTCGCGGCGTCTGAGGTGCTGGCCCGTGCGGGCGTGCGCCGTCCGGCGTGCCGATACGGAACGCTCGTGTGCATGCCGATCGGCACACCAGTCGATGGATTGTCTCAAAATTGGTCGCGCATGCTCGTGCGCGAGACCCCGCTGGATCGCTCGATCCAGTAGCTCGCGTGTGTGCCGCGCGCATTCTTGCCGAGCGGGTCGCGCATCAGCTGCATCAGCAAGCCGGCCGGCACGATCACGACGGCATAGAGCACCAGCATCACCACCGGGCTCACGAAACGGTTCAGCAGCAAGGCGAACCGGAACCAGGCCCGATTGAGAGGCCCAAGCAGCCGGGGCGCCCACAAGGCGGTGGCGGCGAATGCCAGGGCCGCCGAGGCTGCCATCGACGCGATTACGGCATGGTTACGCGCCAGAATGGCCAGAATGACGCTGACACCGGCGAAAACGAGTCCTGTCGAGCGCTCCGATGGCATTGCCGGCGGCGCCTCTGCAAACCCTTCGTGGAATTGACCTTTGCTCATCTGACTAGCGTCCTTCGCCCGTATATTTCCAAACCAGCCTGCGGTCGCAACCTGGGCCGGCCGATGCGTCGTTTGCGCCGGGCTTGCGATCTGCGTTGACCGCATCGGGCCCCGCAAGTATAGCTCTGCCAGCTCGACGCCCGAGGCCCTGGCCCCGGGCGGCAATGGCATTTGTGCCCGCGCTCGGTGTATCGCGACGGTTGAACCCGCTGATATTCCTGGCAAGGAGGCAAGGTTCATACCACTCACGCATACCACCCAAGGGAGCCATCGATGGCGAATACCAAGTCGGCCAAGAAGGCCGTTCGCAAGATCACCAAGCGCACCGAAGTCAACAAATCGCGCCGCACGCGTATGCGCGGCGAGGTGCGCAAGGTCGAAGAGGCGATTGCCTCGGGCGACAAGACGGCTGCTGCTGCTGCGCTGAAGGCTGTGGAGCCGGTGCTGGCGAGCACGGCTCAAAAGGGCGTGATGCCCAAGCGTACCGCCAGCCGCAAGGTTTCGCGCCTGACGGCGCGCGTCGCCGCGATGGCTGACTAATGATCAAATCGCGGGCCTCATGGTTGAGGTTCGTGTGTGGTCTGTTCGCCACGGGCAATAGCTTCGCTGCGGTCTCGACGTAGGCGTTCTGAACACAACTAAGGCGCGGATTCTCTTGAACCCCAGCTCGTTGAACGGGGTCCATTGTTGGTGCGAGGAAGAGTTCGCCAACGCGCTGCAGAGTCAAAAAACAACATGGACGGCGCCTTTTTCGGAGGGTGCCGTTTTTCATTTGTCGAGGCTCTTCGAGAGCTAGTTTTCCCAAGGCACTCAATGGGATTCTCCACAGAGCTGTGGATTCTTTTTGATCCCGATCGGGCCGGAAAACCGCGGGTTTCCGGCTGTTTCGGCCAGTGCGTGCCCCGCTTGCGCATGAACCGGTTAAGGGGTAATTAATCTCCCTAGCACGGCCCCGTGGGAACAAGCTGTGAGCTTGTCGTGAGGAGTTGGGCTGCTATCGCGGTATTCGCGTACGAGTGTCCGAGTATTCAATCTGTAATTCTTGAGTAGCAGGTGTTGGTGGCCAGATGAGTTAGTCAGGCCGTCGGTGGCATGCTTTGCGAGTTGTTGGACGTGCGTGTGCGGATGCGTGTCCAGATTTCTTAAATCGCAAGCTAAACTCAGTGGTGTAGGAGGGAGTTGCCAGAGTGGCGTCGGTAAGCGTTGTCCACATCCAGGATGTAACGGTCCGCGAGGTGTGGAAACGGCTGGTGGAGGATCCAAGCTCGGTGATGATCGATGTGCGGACGCGATCGGAATGGGCTTACGTCGGGTTGCCCGATCTCAGCGGGATCGGCAAGCAACTGCTGGCGGTCGAGTGGCAGACATTTCCAGACAACCGGATCAATCCGGATTTCGTCGCGGTTCTGTCTCAAGTGCTCGAGGAGACCGGGGTGAAGAAGAATGCGGAACTCTTCTTCATTTGCAGGTCAGGTGGTCGCAGCCGCATGGCTGCGCAGGTGATGACAGAAGCGGGGTATGCGTACTGTCGAAACGTGGCGGAAGGGTTCGAGGGACCACTCGATGCCTCCCGCCATAGGGGAATTACCAGCGGCTGGAAGGTCGCCGGGCTTCCATGGGTGCAAGGCTAAGCACCCGTATCGCTAGTCAGATCTGCATGCACAACGCCGCTCGAGGGGTATCGGGCGCGAAGGGGTTGTCGTTTGCCGATCGGGCTTTGAGGACAGTGAACGCAAAGTGTTGGGGGCACGTTTAATCATGGAAAGCTTCGGTAAGGCGGGAACCGCGGTGCTCAATAAGGCAGCGGAGGAGCGGACCTCTGTTGCAACATCGACGCCGCGAACAACGGCAGCAACGGCAAGCCCGGTGCAGGCGGTTGAGGGGCGCGGCCACAAGGTGCGCGCGATGCTGAGGGCGCAACTCGGCGAAGACATCTTCACGAGCTGGTTCAACGCGCTCGAATTTGAATCCTTCGATGGCGTCACCGTCGTCGTGTCGGTGCCGGTGAAGTTTTTGCGCAACTGGATCCAGTCGCATTACGAGGTCGCGCTGCTGTCGTGCTGCAAGGCCGAGTTCAAGGGCGCCGAGCGCGTCGAGGTGACGTTGCGTCAGCCGGGTGGCGCGGGCGTCAAGACGCCTGCACCGCAATCGGATGCGCATCGCCGCGACAACGATGGCAACGCGCTTGCCGCCAATGGCGGCCACGCCGACGCGAGCCGGCCCATGTCGGCTGCGGCGATGCAGGCGATCCTGCCGCCGGCACAAGGCCGCACGCAAGTTGGCGGTTTTGAGGGCTCGCCGCTCGATCTGCGCTACACCTTCGATACATTCGTCGTCGGCCCGTCCAATCGCATGGCGCACGCGGGCGCCACCCAGGTCGCCGAAACCGTCATGTCGTCGACGCCCGCCTTCAACCCGCTCTACATCCATTCCTCGGTGGGCATGGGCAAAACGCATCTGTTGCACGCCATCGCCTGGGAGGTGAAGCGCCGCAATCCCGATGCGCAGGTGCTGTATCTGACGGCGGAGCGTTTCCGTTATCAGTTCGTCGAGGCGCTGCGCAGCTCCGATCCCCTGGCGTTCAAGGAGAAGTTTCGTTCGATCAACCTGTTGCTGATCGACGATCTGGAGTTCATGCACGGCGAGAAGACCGAGCAGGAGTTCGACCACATCATCAACTCGCTGCTCGACGGCGGCCGTCAGGTGGTGGTGGCATCGGCGCGCGCTCCCAACCATATCGACCGCCTGAACGAGCGCATGCGCTCGCGGTTACAGCGCGGCCTCGTCACCGAACTCGGCTCGCTTGACTATGATCTGCGCATCAAGGTTCTTGAAAAGCGGATCGCGGAGAAGGCGGCGATCGATCGTTCGTTCCAGCTGTCGGCCGAGGTCATCAATCTGCTTGCCGACCGGCTGACCGAGAACGGGCGTGAGCTGGAAGGCGCCATCACGCGGCTGTTTGCCAATTGGCAGTACATGCGCACGCCGATCACGCTCGACATCGCCGAGACCGTGGTGCGCGATCTGGTTCAGGGCATCGAGCCGCGGCGCATCAAGATCGAAGACATCCTGCGCATCGTTTCGCGTCACTTCGGTGTCTCGAAGGGCGATTTGCTGTCGCAACGCAGGCACCGCTCGGTGGTGTGGCCGCGCCAGATTGGCATGTATCTCGCGAAGCAACTGACCGCCCGGTCGCTGCCCGAGATCGGCCGTCGCTTCGGCAATCGCGACCATACGACCGTGCTGCACGCGATCCGCAAGATCGAGAACGAAATTACGGGCAATCCACGTTTGAGGGACGAAATCGACGAGTTGAAAAAGCTGTTGAGCCATTGAGACGGCCAACGGTGGCGTGCCGGGTGCGGCGGCGAGCGGGCAGCGGGGTTCGCGCGCAAGCGGTCCGGGAAGGCGCGAGACGAGCTACCTGCGGCGGCAGAGGGGCTAATTTGCCCGCCGCAGGGTGTAGCGGGGCGGGGAGCGGCATCCAATCGGGTGCCGCTCCTGTCGCATTTCGTCAGCGCGGCGAAGAAAGCGTGTTCATGGACCCCGCATACCGGCCGCGACCCCTTGAAAATCAGGCGCGTATGGGGTGAAGTGCGGTCCCCGATTCAGTTCCTGCTGGGCACGTTTCTCCAAACCTCTTCCCCTCGTAGCCTTGCTGGCGCTTTCAATTGCGGCGCGACGCCGCCCGATCCGTTCACGAGAACATGGACGTCGGCGCGCCGCCTGCACCTCATCGATCCTGTCGTGACAGCGAGGCTCGTCGCGGCAGTCCATCGTCGAGGCGTTACAACCGTCGAGAATGAACCGTCGAGGATCCACCATGCGGCTAGTCATCGAACGCGGTGAGCTTCTGAGGGCTCTTGGTCACGTGACGAGCGTGGTCGAGCGGCGCACGACCATCCCTATCCTGTCCAACGTGCTGCTGCGCGCCAAGGATGGCAAACTGTCGTTCAAAGCGACCGATCTGGAGCGTGAGGTGATCGAGGCGGTGCCTGCCGATGTCGGTCAGGCCGGGGCGGTTACGGTGCCCGCGCACATCCTGCACGATATCGTGCGCAAGCTGCCCGATGGCTCGGAGGTCGAGATCAAGACCGATGGCGAAAAGGAGCGGCTGACGATCGCGGCAGGGCAGGCACGCTTTGCGCTGCAGACATTGTCGCCGGAAGATTTTCCGGATGTATCGGCTGGCGAGATGTCGCACGAATTCGAGGTTTCAGCGGCTGATCTGAAGCGACTGATCGAGAAGACGCGCTTTGCCATCTCCACGGAAGAGACGCGTTACTACCTCAACGGCATCTATCTGCACACCGCCAAGGCCGGCAAGACCGAGGTTCTGCGTGCGGTCGCCACCGATGGCCACCGGCTTGCCCAGGTCGAGCTCGAGCTGCCCAAGGGGGCCGCCGGGATGCCCGGCGTGATCGTGCCGCGCAAAACCGTGCACGAGCTGCATCGTCTGATCGAGGCCTCGGGCGATAGCGTGCGCGTCAGCGTCAGCCAGGCAAAAATCCGCTTTGAGATCGGCACGGTAACGCTGACGTCGAAGCTGATCGACGGCACGTTCCCCGATTACGAGCGGGTGATCCCGCAAGGCAACGACAAGGTGCTCAAGGTTTCGAATGCCGAGTTCATGAGCGCGGTCGATCGCGTCTCGACGATCGCGTCCGAGCGCGGGCGCGCGGTCAAGCTCAACATCGGCAAGGACAAGCTGATCTTGTCGGTCAACAATCCCGACGGCGGCAGCGCGACCGAGGAGATCGGCGTCGACTATGGCGCCAATGCGCTCGAGATCGGTTTCAACGCGCGCTATCTGCTCGACATCGCCGGTCAGCTCGAGGGCGAGGAAGCAAGCTTCATGCTCAACGATCCCGCCTCCCCGACCATGGTGCGCGACACGGGCGACGCCAGCGCGCTCTATGTGCTGATGCCGATGCGGGTGTGAAGCGGCGCGGTGGCAAGCGGTTCGTGGCGAGTGTGAATGCCGAAGTATCTTTACAAGGCCAACGACAACGTACTCTCGTTTTGTACGTGCGTTGACGAGCCGGCGATGTCGACCGGGCAACTGGATTGCCCGTGGTGCGGGTGCGGCTGGCTCATCTCGTGCTCCAAGTGCAAGATGGCCTTTACCTTCGCCGAGGTTCGCGAAACAGACGTTTCCTTGTTCGAGCTGGGACGGCGCGAATCGATGGCGCGGAATTTGGGACCGGTGTCGGTGAGCGATATCCAGGATTGGGCCGACGCTATGGCCGCTGCGCTCGAGCCATTCGATGTTGGCGATATCGTCGTCTACCTCGATGGCGGCTATTTCACCGTCGATTCGACGGACGTTGAATTCGACGGCTATTTCGCGCATCACAAGCTGGCGCGTCTGCCACACGCTGAAGCTTTGGTGAATCCCGATCGATTGAACGAGATCCTGGGGGACGTGAATTACTGGACGCAGAGAGAGCTTCCCAACCGTGAGTAGGGTTGAGGCTCTGTGCGCCAGATGAAGCGCTGCTTGTAATCAACATTGCCGGGCCGACGGCGTGACCTCGCCAGTGCGGGGCAGCGCTAAGGTGAGAGCAAACTGATCGAGCGGGCGCACCATAACGTTTCCTTTCCCGCGAGCAGAGAGAGTGAAGCAGTGGCGTCTTGCGGTGGGTTGGGCGCCCCGGTTACGTACCGCTGTATGACGGCGCCCGTCGTTCAAGCCACGCGTCAAGTCCCTCGATCACATCGTTGCTCGAGGCCATCCTCGCGAACTGCTCGCTCTCGATGGCAAGCCCTTCGTCGATTGTCGCGTTCAATCCGCGCGTGACGGCTGAGATGATGCGTGCCGCTGCCAGCGGCGAGTGTCTCAAAATGCGGTTCGCCAGCGCGAAGCTCTCGTCCATCAAGGCGTCATGCGGCACCACCTTGTTGACCAGACCCAATTCGCAGGCCCGTTGCGGCCCGAATGGTTCCCCCGTCAACAGTAGCTCCAGCGCGCGTTTTCTGCCGGCCAGACGCGGCAGACGCTGCGTCCCGCCGAAGGTGGGCGGTATGCCGATATTGATTTCCGGCTTCGCGAAGACGGCTCGATCGGATGCGACTGCGAGGTGTACGGCCTCGGCGATTTCGCAGCCACCGCCATACGCGATGCCGTTGACCGCCGCGATGATCGGCTTGGCGAATGTTTCCAGCCTCTTCGTCATGGATTGTCCACGCCGCACGAAGGCCCTGACGGCAGCATCGGGTCCATCCTTCACGCTTTGCGTGAATTCATGAATGTCGCCACCTGCCGAAAAGGCGCGGTCACCGGCTCCGGTTATTATGATCGCACCGATGTCGGGTTCTCCCTCGAGCCTGTCCAACAAGGCGACAAGCCGGTCATTCATCGCGTAGTTCAACGCATTGAGCTTTTCGGGCCGATTGAGGATCAGCACGGCGATCCTTCCGCGCCTCTCCATGAGCACTGTATCCATTCGAGCCTCCATCAATTCCGGCAGTCTTGACGGAGAGAGTAGGACTATCCGATGATGTGAGAAACTCACTGGTGAGTATACATGCCGAAGCAATCGACCAGGGATCGCATCCTGGATGCCGCAAACCGTCTTTTCTATAGCG
>CAZLHQ010000058.1:5806-17932 GCA_964559355.1 uncultured Hyphomicrobiaceae bacterium | reverse complement strand
CTCTAGATCCTTGTTTTATCGTGCTTCTTTTCGGAAAACCGGTTCCCACTTTTCCGGAAGCACTCTAGGGGGCAGCGGGCGGCCCGGAAATGAACCGCCCGCCGTCGCGTTACGACGCTATCGCTCCGAACTTGCCGGCCTGGAAATCGAGCATCGCCTGCTTGATCTCTCCCACCGTGTTCATCACGAACGGCCCATGTGCGACCACCGGCTCGTCGATCGGCTTGCCGGTGAGCACCAGCAACTTGGCGTCGTTGTTTGCCTCGATGGTGACAGAGCCGCCGTCACGGCCGAGCAGCACCATCTGCGCCTCGCGTGCAACCACCTTTCCATCTACCTCGACTGTGCCCGACAGCACGAGAACCGAGAGTGTGTGGCCCTCCGGAACGTTGAGCGTCGTGGCTTTGCCGCGGCCGAGACGCACGTCCCAAAGGTTGATTGCAGTAAACGTGCGTGCAGCTCCTTTGGTTCCATCATAAGAGCCGGCGATGACCCGCAGCGTGCCCGCCTCATTCGGCAACTCGACGGTCGGAATGTCGGCCGCGAGCAGCGACTGGTAGCCGGGCTTGGCGCCCTTGTCCTTGGCGGGCAGGTTGACCCACAGCTGCACCATCTCGAAGTTGCCGCCCTTCTTGGCAAAGGCCGGCGAGTGGAACTCTTCGTGGATGATGCCGTTCGCTGCCGTCATCCACTGCACATCGCCAGGGCCGATGACGCCGCCGGCACCGGTGGAGTCGCGGTGCTCGACCTCGCCTTCGTAGACGATGGTGACGGTTTCGAAGCCCTTGTGCGGATGTGCTCCGACACCGCGCCGCGCCTTGGTCGGCTCGAACTTCGCGGGGCCGGCATAGTCCAGCATGATGAACGGGCTGATGTCGCCACCCTGGTCGTGATGCGACAGCATCGTGCGAACCGGGAAGCCATCGCCTACCCAATGGGGGCGGGGGGCGCTGTAAACGCCGAGGATCTGTCTCATGGTTGTCTCCTCTTCACGTTCGGGCGCTCGGTCGGGAGCGCCTTGGTTGAGGTGGAAGATATTGTTGAGACGCTGGTGCGACTAGGAGGCGATTGTTAGTCAATCCGTCCCAAATATGGGACAATGGAAACTATACGATCACGACTATCCGGCCCGAGTCGTCGAGCACGGCGAGGGTCGTTCGTGCGCCAGAACCTGGGGTGCCGGCAGCCTATGGCCTTGCTCGCAAGACCTGCACGCCCGCTTCGGTGAGTACGAGGTCGAGCGCGATGTCGTGCGGTTGGGGAAAGATTGTCGGAATTCGCGCAGACTGGAAGCCGATCCCGATGGTGAAGGGTCGCGGATCGAGCGAAGCGAGCGTTCGATCGAAATAGCCGCCACCGTAGCCGAGGCGATAGCCCTCTGCGTCCCACCCGACGAGCGGTGCCAGCATGATGTCAGGGATGAGCGCTTCTGCATCGGGCGGCGGCACGGGAATGTTCCAATTCCCGCGCGCCATCGGCATGCCGCGTGTCCAGCGGCGGAAGACGAGCGGCGCAGCTTTCGTTTCTACGACCGGCAAGGCGACCCTGACGCCGAGCGCGTCGAGATCGGCCATGAGCGAGTGCAGGTTCGGCTCGCCCTTGATCGGCCAATAGGCGGAGAAGACCTGCCCATTGGCGCCGTCAAATCGCTCATCCAGTAGCTTGCGCAAGTGACTGTCGAGCGCGTTGCTGATCGCGTGTCTGGCCTCGAGGCTCAGCGACAGACGCTCGGAACGTAGACGCGCACGCTCGGCCTTGCGCCAACGCGTCACGTCGTGGGCCTGTGCGGGCTCGCCCATCGCGCGACCGAAGTCATCCGCTGCGAGTTCACCTGCCAAGTGCGGCGGCGACGCTGGACGACCGAGTGCTTGGCGATCGTTGCTCAAAGTCCACCTCCGCAAACTCCTGCTCAATCGTTCGGTCGATCACAACGTCGCGTCGACGGTCCGGCGTCACCCCGTGCTCCAGGCGCGGGGCTGGCGCATGCCGCTGATCCGGCAGGCCTGTCCGACATAGCCGTAGGGAAAGAGCTCGAACAGGAGATCACGGCCCGACTTGCCGCGGGCCGCCGCACGCTCTTCGAGGAAGCGCATGACGAAGCGTGCGTCGGCCGCCACACCGTGCTGGCTGAGAAAATCGCGCATGAATGAGATGACGTCCCAGTGGTCGCTGGTAAGCCGGATGTCCTGGCGGGCTGCCAAGGCCGTGGCGACGTCGGCGTTCCATTCGTCCGGATCGACCAGGAAGCCGTGTTCGTCGAGATGGACGATGCGGCTTCCAACGGTGAGATCCGTAATGACATCTGGGCGGGTTCGCATCAGGAACACTCCTTCAGTTTGGCGCGTCGTCGTTGCACTGCTGTAAACGCGGGCTTTCTCGGTGGGGTAATGCAGTCGGCGAGAGTCGAACGGTCGAGATCGGCAAGGAATGCCTCCTTGGCGCGCCTCAGCCGGCTCTTTAACCGGCAGCCGGGGGTCAGGATGCAGTCGCCGCCGTCGGCACGGAAACACTCGACAAGCGCATGACGAGCCTCGAGGCGGCGGACCACCTCGCCGATCGTGATCTCATCGGCTGGGCGGGCCAGCCGCATGCCGCCGCCACCGCCCCGTTGGGTGAGGATGAGCCCAGCCTCGGCCAGCTCGCGCATGACCTTCACGAGGTGATGGCGCGAAATGCCGTATTCGTTGGCGATCTCCTCGGTCGTCACCAGGCGGTCGGGCTCGGCGGCCAGCCGCAACAGGGCTCTGAGGCCATAGTCGGTGAAGGCTGTCAGTCGCATGGAGGGCGATGAACCTCATCGATTGAAGCCACGGCGCGCGCGGCATCGCCTGCAACCAGCGGGATGAAGGGATGCGGAAAGGTGGGTTGCCGAAATAGGTATTCTCAATGCCTATTATTGATGCGATGAAGTGGTAATGCAAATACTAATTCATCGTCATGCAGACGCCGGCGCGATGGTGACGTTGTCGAGGTGCTGGCGATCGGAGCGGCGGTAGCTATTCGCCACGTATATGGAGCCGCGTGGACGTCGATGAGGATTTGCTCGCGAGGCGGGGCGCGATTTCTAGAGCAGGTTCAACTTACATGGAATCGCCTCGTGCCATGGTGGCCTGCTCCAAGTCCTTGATTGAGAGTCTGATCGACGCCCTCGATGGAAACGCTTGGCGTTTCCATCTCAGACGATCAGGCTCTAGCTTCATTGCACCGCTTTCATCGACCATTGAACTCGCTCAGACGGATTCTGGCGGGTGCCACTCGGACCGCCGTCAGCGGGGATTTGCGTCGAGGATGGCGGACACTGTGCCTCAAAACTGTGAAGGCGGGTAATGGAAGCGGGCCCGTTCAGAGCATGCGTGAATGGCAGCGGCGAGGTTAGCAGACGTCACGGGAGGACTGAAGAAATAGCCCTGAACCTGGGAGCACCCCTCGCGCTGGACGATTTCGAGCTGGTCGCGTGTCTCGACGCCTTCGGCTACCGTGGTTGCGCCCAGATCGTTTGCAAGCCTGCAGATCGAGCGCAAAATAGCCAAAGACGCTGGGGCATCGGCGAGGGAACTGACGAAACCGCGATCGATCTTGATCTTGTCGAATGCGAACTTCGATAGCGTCGCAAGTGACGAATAGCCGGTGCCGAAGTCGTCCATGGAAAAGCTGACGCCGATTTCCTTCAGCGTATTGAGCTCGCGACGAATGCTGACGTCATCGCCCAGCAGCAGCGATTCGGTAATCTCGATCTCCAGCCGCGAAGCAGGCAAGCCGCTTTCCTCCAGCGCCGCGGCTATGTCGGAGCTGAGCCTCGTGGCGCGAAACTGCGCGGTGGAGAAGTTGACCGCGACTTTGATATCGCTGGACCAGGAGGTCGCCGCACGGCAGGCCTCAGCCAGCATCCATGCGCCGATCGGCCGGATCAGACCTGTCTCCTCGGCCAGCGCGATAAACTCTCCGGGCCCGACGATGCTGCCGTCACTGGTCCTCCAGCGAACAAGGGCCTCGATCGAGGCAACGCGTCCGCTGCGCAGATCGACGATGGGCTGGTAGACGGCCTCGAAGTTGCCCTTGGTCAAGGCCTCGCGCAAACGCCCTTCGAGCTGCTGGCGCGAGCGCATAGCTGCATCCATGTCGGTTTGAAAGAAGCGGTAGGTCTTGCCGCCGCTCTTGCGCGCGAATCCCACTGCCGTGTCGGCATTGCGCTCCGCATCCTGCACGGTAAGCGCGTCTCCCGGCGCCAGTGAAATGCCGATGCTGACGTTGGCGAGGATGCTCTCACCCGCGATTTCGTAGGGCTTTCCCAGTGTCTCGATGATCGTTCGCGCCAGATCGGCAACGCGGCTCGGTTCGTTGACGCCCGTATGAATGAATGCGAACTCGTCGCCACCGATCCGGACCACCGAATCGCTTGGCGCGGCGAGCTTGCGCAGTCGCTTTGCGATCTCCTTGAGCACGCCATCGCCAACCGCCATGCCATAGCAACTATTGACGCAGCGGAACTGATCGACGTTGATCTGGAATAACGCAAGCCCATGTCCGCGCAGAGCATGATGTAGCCCTTCGCTGAGACGCCTTTCGAATGTGGCGCGACCCGCCAGCCCCGTCAGGTGATCGGTATCGTCTGCAGCGGCGGAGCGAACATCGATTGCCGGATCGTTCGTGATTCGATGCACGGTCAGCCAGCGTTGCGACGGCACGCGTTGCGTGATGACTTCGACCAATGTCCCATCTTCGAGTGTAACGATTTTCACGCCGTCGGTGCGCGGATTGGAGAACAGCCCCAAGAGTTCGCGCGAAGGACGGTCCGCTGTGCCTCCCGCTCGCGCAATCCTCTGGCTCACCGTCAGTGACGATGTTCCGGGTGCGACTTGACTTGCCGCCAGGCCGTAGATCTCCAGAAATCGTGTGTTGGAAAAAAGCAGCCTGTCATGCTCGTCAAAAATGCAAACGCCCAGCGGGATCGATTGCAATGCCTCAGCCCACACCGAGCTTGGCGTTCCACTGGCCATTGTGGATACAGGGTCGGGTGTCAACGATTTCAATCGTGGTACAAACCACAAGCCTTCGCGCAACATTTTCCCCTACCCCGGGCTACTTCCATTCTTTCGACATGCGACGCCAAGCGGCGACTACCATTCGACACGTCGCATCTGGCTCATCAACGCCACGGCCTGATTTCCGCGCTCGTTATAGGTTAGGTTGTCGAAAGCCAGATGCCGCGCGCGGGCGATGCCACGGCCGCATTCGAGGTTGGCAAGCGAAGGGTCGATGTCGAGATGCTCGCGCCATGCAAAGCCCGGTCCCTGGTCCGTCACGGTGAGCAGAATGCCATCTTCACGGCGCGCAACGACGACGTCGACGCGACGGTCGCGGAATTCCGGTTGGAGGAGACGCGTGTGGATTTCCTGTTGGAGCGCCCCTGACCGCATCAGTGAACTGCGTGCCGCCCCCCCCAGTTCGAGATTGCCGTGCTCGATGGCGTTGCTCATCAATTCTGTAATGCCGAGTGTGGCGCGCCGGTGATCTGGAAAAAACTGCGCGAGAAGCGGCAGTATCTTCTTGGCCTCGGCAGGCGTGCGAACGCGAAACTTACAAGTCTCGATCAGCAGAATCTCTGTCTTTGCTTCCGGCAATGGTAGATATGCGCGGCGCTCGTCACGCAGACGCGACAGCGCTCGCAGATTGGCGTCGAGTACCGCCCCGCGGAATGGGGTGCGGATGTGATTGGTGATGTTGGCATTGAGAGCCTCACGGATCTGCTCGTCATCACCGCTTCCTGCGACCAATAGTTTCGGCAGGTCGATGAGGCGAGGATCCGTGGCAAGGCGGGCGAAGACGTCCCGGTCGATTTCCTTGACGCCGCGTCGATCGATAACAATGCCCTCGATTGCAAGGCTGCGATCGGCAACTTGGGAAATGCTGGCGACGTTGTAGGCGAGCAGATCGACGTGATAGCCAAGCTGCTCCAGGCTGCGCGCCAGGTCGTTGTCGCGGGACGTCTTGCTCGACAGGACAACGATCCGCCGGTGACCCCGCGAGGTTGTGGCAGGTGCAGAATCGGCCTTAGCCTTCTCCGAGATTTCCATATCCATGTACATGTGTCAGCGCTCCGTGAATGCAACAGATAGCGAGGCGTGGATCGGCTTCAGCAAGTAGTCGAGCACCGTCTTCTCGCCTGTGACGATCTCCGCCATCACCGTCATTCCTGGAAGCACGGGATTGACGTCCTTGGTCTTGCCTACGTAGGTCTTTTCCAGTGATACCTTGCCGCGGTAATAGGAAGCGCCGCTGGCATCGGCGAAAGTCGTTGCGGAAATTGCGTTGAGCGTACCGTTGACGGCACCGTATCGAGACGAGTCGTAGGCACTGACCTTCACCCGAACCGGCTGACCGATTTTCATGTGGCCAATCTGGTAGGGTGGGATCTTCGCCTCGACGACGAG
Organism: uncultured Hyphomicrobiaceae bacterium; assembly: GCA_964559355.1. Classification (GTDB taxonomy): domain Bacteria; phylum Pseudomonadota; class Alphaproteobacteria; order Rhizobiales; family Hyphomicrobiaceae; genus JAEUMD01. The sequence goes on along the minus strand of CAZLHQ010000058.1, from coordinate 11,501 downwards.
GTCTTCATCCAGCGGCACGACCGACATCAGCGTTGCGCCCGGCAGCACGACCGAGCCGATGGTATTGATCTTCAAACCCTTGATGATGCCGTGCACCGGCGCCTTGACATTGAGGCGGGCAACCTTGGCTTCGAGCTTGCGTATGATTTCGTTGTTCTGGGCAACGTCGGTGTTGACCTTGTGCAACTCCTGGAACTTGCTGTCGCGGCTAGAGGACTGCAGCGATGCGGCGCGGGCGTTGAATTCCTCAATGGCGGATTGAGCCTGGCGCTGCTGCTCTTCTATTGCTTTGACGTCGCCTGCGAGGGTCGTCATCTCCTTTTCCGTGTCAGCGAGGCGCGAGAACGGCAGAAGCGCCTTGTTATAGAGCTCCCGCCGGCCTTCCAGCACCTTGTTTACGGTTGCGAGATTCGTCGTTGCGGTCTCGAGGCGGAGTCCGAGTTCTGTAAGAACCTTGCGCTTCTGATTGATTTGATCGTCGATGACCTGCTTCTGCTGCAGGTAGGCCGTCATCATTGTGTTGAAGATGTCCGCCTGCTCGGCGATCACAGGATCGGTCGACTTTCCGAACCTGCTAAAGTCGGGTGCGCGCTCGTTGACGAAGGCCCGCAGACGCTCGGCGCGCACCTCCAGTCCCCACTGCTTTTTGTGCGCCGCGTTCAAGTCTTCCTGGGCACCCGTACCGTCGAGAACGAGCAGCACGTCACCCTGATCGACGATCTGTCCTTCTTTGACATTGATGCTCTTGACCGTGCCACCGTCGAAATGATCCACCGACTGGACGAACCCCGTCGGTACGATCTCGCCGGGCGCGCGGGCAATCTCGTTGATATTGGTAAAGCCAGCCCAGCCCGCAAAGCCCAATATGGCCGCGCTCGATAGCCAGGCCATAGCCAAGACGAGACGCGGTGGACGGTTTTCCTCCAGTCGCGCCGACTTGGAGAGAAAGCGGAGCTGGCCTCGCAACGCAACCGCAGGAGTGGCGCCGAATTGATCGCCAGCGTTCCCTCCATTACGGCGAATCCGGATGGCCAGCCGCGACAAAAGCCCTTGTTCGTTGCTGATCATGCCGACTTCTCCATGAGCAAGTGAATGGATTCCATGGTCGCGAGGCTTCCCGGGCGCAGGGTTATGATCTTGTCGGCCAGGCGCGCATGATCCGTGCGATGTGTCACGTAGAACATGGTCTGACGGCCGCGTGCTTCGCCGATCAAATCACCAATGGTTTCGCCAAGCCCGGCTGCCATCAGCGAGTTCGGGATTTCATCGATCAGCAGAATGGCACTCTTCTGAACCAGGGCACGGGCCAGAGCTATTCGGTGGCGAAGGGCCGGGTCGGCAGCAATCTGGTCGCTGGTTTCAATTCGGGTGTTGATCGAGTCCGGAAGGGCTGCAACCTGTTGAGCTGCACCGGCGCGGCGCAACGCTTCCCAAATTTGCTGATCGTCCGCGAGCGGCCGCACCATGCGCAGGTTTTCCGCAATGGTGCCATTGAGCAGATGTGGCTCCTGCGGCAAGTAGGCGACGAGGCGCCGCACGTCACGAACCGCCAACTGGCGAATATCCATGCCGTCCAGGATGATTGCGCCCGTGTAGGGTGCATACATGCTCTGTATCAGCTTTAGGATGGTCGATTTTCCCGATCCGCTTGCGCCGCGTATCGCCACGACTTCGCCAGGGTTGATGAGCGCATTGAGACCGTAAAAAACGGGCCCGGCCTCGCGCGCATATCGCATCGCGACATTGCGGAAGGCGACCATGCCTTCAACCTTGGTGAGCCGGGCAGAAGCACCCTCGTTTCGAATTTCGGGTTCGAGATCCATCAGCTCGTTGATCTGCGCCACGCTGTTGCGCGTCTGCTCGAAGCGCGGGATCATCTGGCACAGGCTGTAGAACGGTGTCAGCGCCCTGAACACCAGAATCATCGTCGCGATCAGAGCACCAACGCTGAAGTCGCCCGCCCAGATCATCTGCACGCCAATGGTCAAGGTGGCCACGGCAGCCAGAACCGAAAGGCCGTGCCCGAGAGACTCGCCGACCGCGCCGAGGAAGTGCAGCCGCGCCAGAGCCACGTGCTCTCGCCCCGAAAGCTGTTTGTATTTTGCGGCCCACGCCGACTGTAGGCCCTGCGTGCGCACCGCCTGCATTTTTTCGAAAGTCTCGATCGAAAATTGCTGCGTGATGGATGTCAACGTTGCGGCCTCGCGTATCGCCGCCTTGACAAGGGTGCGCATCGCCAGAAATACCGCAACGTAGAGCACGGCGATAACGATTGGCACGAACACGATGACGCCGGCGAGGTAGGCAATCAGCAGCAACGAAATCGCCACCGTCGGCAGCTCCAGCACTGCAAGGAAGACCGGACCGGAGAAGAAGTCGCGTACCGATTCGAACGTCTTGATGCGCGCGACCTGGGCAGAAACCGCTGCACGCTCCACGAACGATGGCGACAGCATCAAAAGGCGCTCGAACAACGAAACGCCGACCACGTAGTCGAGGCGCGCGGTCAGCCACGACAGAACGCTAGACCTGAGGAGCCGCAGCCGCCATTCGAGCGTGATCGCGCCGATCAGTCCCAGCACCAGCATGGGTAGTGGTTCAAGCGACTGCGGGGAGATGACACGATCGTAGATCAGCATGACCGTAACAGGTGTCGCGAGCGCAACGATATTGAGCACAACTCCGATCGCCACCAGCCACCAGAAGGTCGAGCGGAAGCGGCCCAGTGTCTTGCGGAACCAGGTCGGCTCGGCGAAACGCGGGTTCGTCGATTTGGGCAGTTCTGACGCTTCGATTCCGAACTTCCGGCAGAAGTGCGCAGCACCATCATGGTTGAGCAGCGGATCGCCGTCTGCGAGTTTGCGGATCTCCCCGGTCTGCCCGTCGTAGACCGAAATCTGTTCACGCCGTCCAGGCTCGGATTGCTCGAGCACGACGTAGCCTTCGACGTTGTCATTTGCGTTGACCCGCGTGAAGAGGCAGGGCAACAGGCGCGTGTCGATGGAGCCGATCGTCGTCTTGGCCTCGCGGCTTTCGTAGCCGGCATTAGCCAAGGCATTGAGTATGTCGAGCGTGTCAACGGGCTCGCCGCGCCGGGGCAACGCATCCATCACTTTGGAGATTTCCATCGACGGATCGAGCGCCAGAAACAGGGCGCACATGCATTTCGCCAGTGGTGTGTCGCCTTGTCCGTCTTTCCACGTCGTGCGCTCCAGCTTTTCGAAAAATCCATCGATGCTGGTCTCGCTCAGTTCGTAGCGGTTCTTCGAGTACGCAAGCCCGCGTTCCCTGTCACTGCCGCCGATCGGCGTCAGAACTTCCATTTTGCTATCGCTCACGACGCCCCTCCCTCGATGACGGTGAATTGCCGGTCGATACCTCTGCCTCTGTCGTCCTCCTTCAACCGGCCGCCGTCGAGGCGGTAGTGACGATCTGCAAGGCTGATGAAGTTCTGGTCGTTTGCGACGATCACCAGCGCGACGTGAGGCTTGATGGCGGCAAGGATCCGGTAGAGCCGCTGGTAGGACACGCGATCCAGGCTCATGTCGGCGTTGTCGAAAAGTACGATCCGCGGCTTGCTCACCAACGCGCGAAGCAGCGTGATCATCTGCTTGACACCAGGTGAAATCGGATCCGACACCGTCCCTGTCAGCCGGGTGTCGAAGCCGTGCGGCAACGAAGAGAACTCGTGCTTGATGCCGAGTGCGGAGATGACCTCCAGCGCGTCCGCGAACTGAATTGCGCCGAAGCGGGTGATGTTGTCGCGGATTGTGCCGCGGAAGATCGTACTGGAATGGCTGAGGTAACCGATGTTGCGCTGGATGCGCTCCGGGGTGACCTCATCGAGTTCGACGTCGTCGATAACGATGTGGCCATCTGTCGGGTTGTAGACGCCGGCGAGCACTTTGATGAGGGTCGACTTGCCGCTGCGGTGAGCGCCGCCGATGTGGATCGACTCGCCGCGGCGCAGATCGAGATCGACATGCGCGAATACATCATGTGCGGCATTGTCGTAGCGGAAGGCCAGATCGCGCACTCGCATATAGCCGGTGTTCTCTGGCTGCCGCTCGGCCGGTCTTTTATCGACGAGCGGCTTTTCGAACACCTGACTCGCGATATCCCGTGCGATCACGTAGTCCTGATACTGCACCCAAAGCATGAGGCCGCGCTGTATTGGCTGCATGATGCGACCAGACACGAGCATGACGGCAATCAGGGCGCCGGTCGACATGTAGCCATGCACCGCGGCATATGCGCCTGTCGCGATCACCAGCGCGATCATGATCTGCGAGAATAGCGTCGCGTTACTGAACGAGCGGGTCGAAATAGAGGAAAGCTTGTGATTTGCCTCGCACGAGCGCTCGTGAAAGACCTCATATTTGCGGAGTTGCAGGTATTCGGCGGCAAAGGCCTTGACCGAATGGATTCCGTTGAGCGTCCGGATGAGGAAATTGTATCGTTCGTTGTCGAGGTCCTTGCGCACCAGTAGCTGTTTCTTCAGCTCCAGACCTTTGAGGCCCGACATGATCGAGAAGGCGATAACGACAGCGAGAGGTACGAACACGATCGTGCCGCCTACATACCAGATCAACGTCAGGTAGATCGGTACGAACAGCAGGTCTATTGCGACCGTGAGCGAATGCCCGGAGTTGAAGTCGCGCATGCTGCGCACCGCGCCAATGCCGCTGAGACCTTCGGCGACGGTCTCATTGACGCTGCCGGTGTTCACTGCGTTGATGTGATGCCTCATGGCGGCCGTCGACATCAGATGCACATAGGCGGCGCCGTTGTTGCCAACGAGATATGCACGCGCAATTCGCAATGCGACATCGACGACAATCGCCAGACACACCCCGATGACCAGGACCTGAAGCGTCTCTACGCTGTGGTTGCGAAGGATGCGGTCATACACCTGCAGTGACAGGATCGGCACCGCCAGCGCCAGCAGGTTTATCGAAACCGTGCAGAGCGCCAGCGTTACCGGTCGGATGTTCAGTCTGGCTGGCAGATACCCGGATGTGGCTATGGCAGCAGTCATCAGAAGAGCCCCATACCGGGGTTCGTATCGAGTTGGATATTGTCGGCAACTGACGTCAAACCTGTCGATACATCACCTTCGGGTTGCGGCAGAGAATCGGCACCGGTGTCCATGGCTGTCGTGCTGCTGGCGTCAGTTGAGAACAGATCACTAAGGCTCAGCTCGGTTGTTGCGGAATCGACGACCGGCAGCGTCGACCCGTCGACCCCAAGGTCCAGGCTGGAAGCCAGTGGTCCCGAAGGATCCGATTGATTCAGCAGATCGGCTGCGGCATCGACATGCAAGTCGATGTCACCGACGATCGTCTCGACCGGATCGAGCGGAACTTCGAGCGTGGGCACAGTCGTCGCGGTATCGCCAAGACCAAGCCCGGTGTCGATCACCAGATCGGTGTCGCCGCTCGTATCGCCGCCCAGCACGTCGCCGACTGTCGAGACGACGTCGCCGGTGTTGAGCAGGCCGCCGGCATCACCACCGAGCAGATTGTCGACGCCGACCTCGGCGTTGACGGTATCCACCACCGGCACGGCCGGCGCGTCCACCACTACGTCGAGAAGCTGGTCGGCGCTGTTCAGCACGTTGCCGGTCAGATCGGCGTTGACGTCGATGTCACCGACGATCGTCTCGACCGGATCGAGCGGAACTTCGAGCGTGGGC
>CAZLHQ010000058.1:5491-5706 GCA_964559355.1 uncultured Hyphomicrobiaceae bacterium | reverse complement strand
GTGTCGCCGCTCGTATCGCCGCCCAGCACGTCGCCGACTGTCGAGACGACGTCGCTGGTGTTGAGCAGGTCGCCGAGGTTGTTTGTGACATCGCCAGTGATGTCGCCGACGTTGAGCACGTCACCAACGTTTACAAGGTCGCCCAAGTTGTTTGTGACATCGCCGATGTTGAGCACGTCACCGAGGTTGTTTGTGACATCGCCTACAATGTCGCC
>CAZLHQ010000058.1:0-5391 GCA_964559355.1 uncultured Hyphomicrobiaceae bacterium | reverse complement strand
GACATCGCCGATGACGTCGCTGGTGTTGAGCAGGTCGCTGAGGTTGTTTGTGACATCGCCAGTGATGTCGCCGACGTTGAGCACGTCACCAACGTTTACAAGGTCGCCCAAGTTGTTTGTGACATCGCCGATGTTGAGCACGTCACCGAGGTTATTTGTGACATCGCCGATGACATCGCCAACGTTTCCGGTGGTGTCTCCAATGTCGATGATGTCGCCGAAGTCATTTGTGACATCGCCGACGACGTCACCAATGTTGACCACGTCACCCAAATTGTTGGTCAGATTGACGACGACATCGCCAATACTTCCGGTAGCGCCTCCAATGTTGATGATGTCGCCGAAGTTGTTCTCAACGTCACCGATTTGGATGTTGACGCCACCATCGCCCTGACCTCCAAGGTCAATGACGGGCCCGACAATATCGCCGATATTCGTGATTACATCGCCCTGGTTGATTATGACGTTGGTGTCACCTCCGGTGCCGGAGCCACCGCTGCCATCACCGTTGAAGATGTTCGTGACGTCTCCGCCAATCGTCGTGATGGTATCTCCGGTGTAGCTGTCACCGAAGATATTGGTGACGTTGTTCGTCTCTTCGCTCGAATTCGTTGTGGAGTTGTCGACGAAATTGAACTCGATCGACTGGTCGCCTTCGTAAATCGTAATCGTGTCACCGACCGAGCTGTTGTCGATGTTCAACGTGTTGTTGGTGACGCTGCTGTAGTTGTTGGTCGTGTTGACGATGAAGGTCGAAACCCCGTCGGGAACTTCGACGACAGTATCTCCGCCTCCACCCGTGTTGCTCGTGTTGAAATTGACGACATCGCCCTGGTAATTGATCTGTATTCCAGCGGCAGGTTCAAGGTTCGTTATGGAGCCCGACATTGCATATTCGGCGCGCGCGCCGTTGGCTTCATCGCTGCCGTTTGCCGTCAGTTGTGTCGGAGAAGAGTATGTATTCTGCTGATGAGCTGGCTGGTTGGCAGCGCGTGCGCTCTGGTCGTCCGGGGTCTCGGCGAATGCTGCCTCGTCGTAGGGGTTGCCTTGGGCATCGTCAGGCCGGTCCCCCACCATTGTCGCCTGCAAGAAGGCGTAGTTGAAGTTGCCGGAACTTGCGGCGCCCTCGGCCTGACCATCGAAATCATCGGCGCTGTATATGCGGGCATCCAGCTTGGCGGCTTCTACAGAATCCACGCTGATCGCCGAGCTGAAATCCTCTGGAATTGCTTCGCTTCCATATCCGCTTTTACCCGAGTCCATGCGCGTCGCTCCTTTGCTGTTCAAGCGTGGAAATAGCTCGAACATGCCAAAGCCAAATTGAGATTTGATGGGAGCGCACGCAACCATTTGCACGAAATCAATTTCGATGCCGATTAAAAATTATGAGGCTTCATCATGAGCCCGGCGGCGCGCGAAATAGAAAATAGCCCAATAGTTTTAATGCAAGTTTTCTGCGCGAACGGATTTCGAGAAAATGTGCCCGGCCACGCGTTGCAAGCGCAACGCAGGGCGGGCGACGCAAGCCGTTCACCTGGATCGAAAAAATGGGTACGCTACACAGCGTTCAACCCGCCGACGGTCAAAAGCCCTTTGCCAGGTGAGCGCTGAGTTCCCGGAACGGGAGCGTGGCGCTGCAGCTCGATGAACTCGCGAATGTCGTCTGGTGGTAGGGGCTTGGAAAACAGAAATCCTTGCAACTCGTCGCATCCCATTTCGTACAACAGATCACGGTGGTCAGCGGTTTCGACGCCCTCCGCCGTCGTGCGAACCGATAGAGCGCTGGAGAGATCTAAAATTGCCCGAATAATCGGCGTGGTGCTGTCGTCCTTGTTCATGGAAAAGATCAGCGATTTATCGATCTTGAGTTTGGAAAATCTGTGCTGCTTCAGGTAATTGAAAGAAGCATAGCCGACACCAAAATCGTCGAGAACAATACTCACGCCCATTTCACCCAGTCTTGCCAGCGTCAAGGCAGTCTCTTCGCTTTCATCCAAAAGCGCCGATTCGGTAATTTCGATGTGCAGGCGCTGCGGCTCGAGGAGGCTTTCACGGAGCGCGTCAGCAACCAGCTTTTCAACGCCGCCGAGAGCGAATTGGCGCGGTGACATGTTCACAGACACCGAAATGTCAGACGGCCATCTTGTGGCCTCCCGGCATGCAGTTCGCAAGACCCACTCTCCAAGCTTTGAGATGAATGTCGTCGTTTCTGCCATCGCAATGAACTTGTCGGGCGGCACGAAGCCGTGGTGCGGATGGTGCCAGCGCGCCAGCGCTTCGCACGAGACAATGCGATGACTTCTCGCGTCGACGATTGGCTGATAGCGCAACTGAAGTTCGCAGCGTTCGATCGCAACACGAAGATCGTTGGCAAGAAGCGTATTCTGCCGAACATTCTCGCCAAATTCTTCATCGAAGAACTTGATGTTGCTGCCGCCATGTCGCTTCACTTGATAGAGCGCCAGGTCGGCCTCACGCATGATCGTGAAGCAATCAGTCTCGCCGGAGCGGGCGACCCTAATGCCAATGCTGGCGGAAACGAATGTCACATGGTCTGCTAATTCATAAGGGCTTTTTATTGCTTCGACGAGACGAATGCCGACCTTTTCAACGATTTCAACGCCACGCGAAGGCAATGGTCCAATCGCGATGGCGAACTCATCTCCACCCAGGCGGGCTGCCAAGTCACCCGGCCGCAGGTTCTCGATAATTCTTTGAGCGGTCTGCTTGAGCAGCACATCTCCTGACGAGTGACCGAAGGTGTCGTTGACCTCCTTGAAGCCGTCAAGATCAACATAGAGGAGACCGAGCTCCGCATTGGCCGGTGCGTCGGCTAGCCGCGCGCTCAGCTCCAACGTAAACTCGCGCCGGTTCAGCAGGCCTGTAAGGCTGTCTAACCTTGCAAGTTCATCGAGTTTGGTGAGATTGTCGTGCTCGCGTTGCCGGGCCTCGGAAATCAGCCTCGCATTTTCGTAATGGTTCAGCTGCGACGCTATCCAGAACGCAAACGCACGCAGCATCGGGATGTCTGCGTTATCATATGTTCCGACTTTACTGTGTGCCAGGTTCAGGCAACCGAAGCACTTACCCGACATGATCAAGGGAATGGAGACGCACGAGAGGAGGCCCTTGCTGCTAAGGAGTTGCAAATCGATTTTCGTCACGTCATCGTGACGGGTGTCCGATGTCAGCCAGATTTCCTTTCGGCTGCAGGCTTGTCCGGTGCTCGTGTGTTCCATCGGCAGAGGCAGCGCAATAGGGATAGCGTCCTCGCCTTCAAAAGCCACAACGCATAGATTATCTGCGTCGTGCTTGAGCGTTAGACTGGCCCGATCTGCCGGGAAGAAGCGAGGCAGCCAGCGTGCTACAATTGACAGCAGTTCCTGGCGAGACGGTGCGCTACTGATTTCTTCGATGAAGCGTATCGGGAAAGACCGTTCGGTGTCGCACCGCTCAATGCACTCTCGCGTTTTGTCTCGAAGTCGATAGAGCATCCTGCGAGCTCGGGTTCAAAGACACAATCAAGCCTCGGAGCCGCGGCTCCCACAAGGCATCTGATTCCTCAGACCAAGCTAACGGCCACGCGTTAAGTGCGCGTGTAGTAAATGCGGAGAAATTCAAGAAAATTGGAGACCACTCGGGGTCGCGTGTCGGTGGCGTTTTGCAACGCGCACGATGTGTCGCGACAGCCGGATGCTGCACTGCAGGTTTGAACTGGTGCGCAAATTTGATGGGGTGGACGGCACCAGATTCCGGCATCGATGTGCGATAGGGTGGTGATCGCCAAGTATCCCGAGGTTCAGTGTCTTTTCATGTCAGGGTACATGGCTGGTGAAATTGCACCGCATAGCGCGCCGGACGAAAGGTTGCACTTCATTGCGAAGCCTTTCACAATCGGCGCGTTGGCCGTCAAGTTGAGGCAGATACTCGGCGCATCTTCGTCCGGGGGCTAAGGATCGCGCATGTCGCAATTGGAGATTTGGGTGGTGAGCTGGGCGACCGATCAAAACGGGCGCTGTAGCCGCATCGACCCGAGCTGGGCAGATATTACTGGTCAATCAGCCGATCAGGCGCACGGAGATGGCTGGCTCGAGCTCATTCAAGAATATGATCGTGGTTCTATCTGCTCGCAGATGCAACAGGCCTGCGCAACCGGGCGCGCATTCCGCTCCAAGGTGCGCTTGCGCAGGATTGAAGGCGACTTTCATTGGGTCATTATACTAGGTGCACCACAGCGCGACGAACGTGGCGTATTTTGTGGCCATCTCGGCTCGATTGCCGAATTCGACGACTGCGTGGATAACGCTCTCTACAACTTGGAGCAAAAAAAAGCGGAAGAGGCGTTGCGCATCAGCGAGCAGCGCCATCGAACGCTGATTGATGCAACAAGCACTGTTACGTGGACACTTGCGCCCTCGGGCCTGGCGGTCGACCCGCAGCCAGATTGGACCGAATTGACGGGGCAGCCGACCGAGGAGTTGCTGGGCAACGGCTGGACGGCTGTCCTGCATCCCGACGACGTCGTGCCCACGCTGAAGGAATGGCAAAGGTGTGTGAACGAGCAGGTCGCTTATTCGGGCGTCTACCGGCTGTTTCGCAAAGATGGTTCGTTGCGCTGGATGAGTGTGGTTGGTGTCCCGCTTCGCGGCGCTGATGGCAAGATCGTCGAGTGGTGCGGTATGAATATCGACATCACGGAACGTCGCGAGGCGGACGAGGCACTGCGCGCGAGCCAGGATGACTTGGCGCGTGCGCAACGCATGGAGGCCATCGGCCGTTTGGCCGGCGGTATCGCTCACGACTTCAACAACCTTTTGACGATCGTGGCGGGCAACCTGAAATTGGCCGAGTGGCGAATTGATGACGGCAAGGCTAAGGGGCAGATCCGCAAAGCGGTCGAGGCTGTCAGGCTTGGCGGCGCACTTACTCGCCGGCTGCTCTCGTTTGCGGGGCGCAGCGTTCTGGCGTCGAAGATCGTCAATCTCGATGACCAAGTTGTCGAGGTCGTCGACATGCTGCGGCAGACTCTCGGGGAATTGGTCCGACTGGAAATGCAGCTGCATTCCAGCCCCTGGAGAATTCGTGTTGACCCCGGCGAAATCGAAAGCGCCATCGTCAACATTGCCTTGAATGCTCGCGATGCGATGCCGACCGGCGGCAACCTCACGATAGCCACATCCAAGCAAACTTTGAGCAACGCGCTGGCGTCAATGCTCGGCGTCTCTGCAGGAGAGTTTATTTGCTTGACGATGACAGACGAGGGAAGCGGCATGACGCCAGAAGTGGCGGGCAAGGCGACAGAGCCGTTCTTTACGACCAAAGCGGATAGCGACCGCAGCGGGCTTGGCCTGAGCAGCGTCTATGGCTTCGTCGTTCGCTCCAACGGTGGCT
>CAZLHQ010000057.1:0-18024 GCA_964559355.1 uncultured Hyphomicrobiaceae bacterium | reverse complement strand
ACGCTGGCGATGGCGGCCGGCATGCAGAACACCGGCCAGATCTATGCCTATGATTCCGATCGCCAGCAGTTGCGGCCGATTTTCGAGCGGCTGAAACGGGCCGGAGTGCGCAACGTACAGGTGCTCGACGGCGGCGATCAGTCTGCGTTGATGGCGCTCGGGGCCCGCTTCGACGTGGTGCTGGTCGATGCGCCGTGCACTGGCTCAGGCACATGGCGGCGGCGCCCGGACAGCAAATGGCGGCTGAAGCCCGAGGCGCTGCATGCGCGCCAGAAGGATCAGGCCGACGTTCTCCAACTTGCCGCCTCGCTGGTGAAGCCGGGCGGGCAGATCGTTTATGTCACCTGCTCGGTGCTGCCCGGCGAGAACGGCGACCAGATCGAGAATTTCCTCAAGTTCCGTTCCGATTTCATGGTGCAGCCCTACGCCGGAGTCTGGCGCGCGACGCTGCCTGGCGAGCCGCCGCGTTCGGCCGACGGGCGCACCGACGCGCTGCAGTTGACGCCGGCCAGCCACGGCACCGACGGCTTCTATATCGCCAATTTGCGCCGCACCCGTGTGTGAGCCGCTGGTCGACGGGCGCCAAAAATTCCGTCGCTATTGGCCTCCTTTATGTTTGGCGCTCGTTGAAAGAATCGCTGCCTGTCCACTGTTGCAGCGCCGTGAAAGGCGTGTCGTCATGGCGACGTTGCACAGCGGATGCGAAAATTGATTGCGAACAAGTTCGAATGCCACTTGCAAAACATAATCGACGCACGAATATCTCGCCCGTTCCGGTGAGGGTGCACAGTCGGACGATGGTCGTCCGGCAGCTGGCTGGAACGCGGAGACAACGACAGATGAAGTTTCTGTCACGGGAGAGCTCAGAGCCTCCAAGTCGCGGCGACGCGGCACAATCGAATATCCCTCCCAGCCTCAATATCGATCCTGCTGATGGGCCCGGCACCTCATTGCCGCTGGCCCCGGTGGTTCGCGCGCCCGCCCCGCCGCGGTTTCCGATCGGGGCGCAGACGCGCGCTTTTGCCCGTAAATACTATCCCGACGCGACGCCCGCCGAGTGGGATGACTGGCGCTGGCAGTTCCGCCACCGCATCCGCACTCTGGCTGAGCTTGAGCGGCTGTTCGTGCTGTCCGACGACGAGCGCGCAGCGATTGCCGCTCACAAGGGCTCGCTGCCGGTCGGCATCACCCCCTATTATGCCAGCCTGATGAGCCGCCACGACGCGGACGATCCGCTGCGCCGCACCCACATTCCGGTTGGCACCGAGTATCTGAAGACGCCGGGCGAGGCCGACGACCCGCTCGGCGAGGATCATGATTCGGCGGTGCCCGGTCTCGTTCACCGCTATCCGGACCGTGTGCTGTTCCTGGTGACAGGCACCTGCTCGACCTATTGCCGCTACTGCACGCGCTCCCGCATGGTTGGCGCGATCGGCGGCGAGTACACGTTCTCCAAGAGCCAGTGGGAGAAGGCGCTGGCCTATATCGAGGCGCATCCCGAGATCCGCGACGTGCTGCTGTCGGGCGGCGATCCGCTGACACTGGCCGATGAGCCGCTGGAATACCTGCTGACGCGGCTGCGCGCGATCAAGCACGTCGAGTTCCTGCGCATTGGTACCAAGGTGCCGGTGGTGCTGCCGATGCGCGTGACGAAGAACCTGACGCGCATCCTGAAGAAGATGCACCCGCTGTGGATGAGCATCCACTTCACGCACCCCTCCGAGCTGACCAAGGAAGTGACCGAATCGACCGCGCGTCTCGCGGATGCCGGCATTCCGCTCGGCAGCCAGACGGTGCTGTTGAAGGGCATCAACGACGAGGTGGAGACAATGAAGTCGCTCTACCATGGTCTATTGATGCGCCGGGTGAAGCCTTATTACCTTTACCAGTGCGATCCGATCACCGGATCGTCTCACTTCCGCACGCCGGTCGAGAAGGGTCTGGAGATCATCGAGGGTCTGCGCGGCCACACCACCGGCTACGCGGTGCCCCACTACGTCATTGACGCCCCTGGTGGCGGCGGCAAAATCCCGGTCGTGCCGGACTATCTGGTCGGCCGCGATGGCGAGGACGTCATGCTGCGCAACTTCGAAGGCAAGACCTACCGTTACAAGGACCCGGGCGGCTCGGTCGGCGCCGACCGCCAGCCCAAGGCTCGCAAGGGCAAGGCCGGGGCGTGATGCGTATCGGCTTTGTGTACGACCTGCGCGACGAGTACCGCGCGATGGGCTACTCCGACGAACAGACGGCGGAGTTCGATTCGGTTGAGACGATCGAGGCGATCGAGGCGGCGCTCCACCGCCTCGGACACGAGGTTGCGCGCGTTGGCCACGGCCGTGAGCTGGCGCGTCGCTTTGTTGCCGGCGAGCGGTTCGATCTCGTCTTCTCGATTGCTGAAGGGCTGAAGGGCCGCTCGCGCGAGGCGCAGGTGCCCGCGCTGTGCGAGCTGTTCGACCAGCCCTACGTCTTCTCCGATCCGCTCACCATGTCCGTAACGCTCGACAAGGCGGTCGCCAAGCGTATCGTTCGCGACGCAGGTGTGCCGACCGCGCCTTTCCTGGTCTATGAGCGGGACGGGCAGGATTTATCCGGCTGGACCCACTTCCCGGCGTTCGTGAAGCCGCTGGCGGAAGGCACCGGCAAGGGCTGCGAGAAGGCGTCGATGGTGGCGGATCGCGCCGAGCTGGACGCCGTCGCCCGCTCGATCCTCTCCCGCTACCGCCAGCCGGCCCTCATCGAGAGCTATCTGCCCGGCCGCGAGTTCACCGTCGGCATCCTCGGCACAGGCGAGGCCGCGCGTGTGGTGGGCGTGATGGAAGTCGTTCTGCTCACCGAGGCTGGCGCTGATGCCGGCGTCTATTCGTATCTCAACAAGGAAGAGTGCGAGCGCCTCGTCGACTATCGCAAGGCTGATGACGCTGAGGCGCAGCGCGCGGCCATTCACGCGCTCGCAGCCCACAGGGCGCTCGGCTGCCGAGATGCCGCCCGCCACGACCTCAGATCGGATGCGACGGGCGAGCCGGTGTTCCTTGAGGTCAATCCGATCGCGGGTCTGCATCCCTCCCACTCCGATCTGCCGATCCTGGCGGGCCTCCATGGCATGGGCTACGACACGCTGATGGGTGAGATCGTGGCGGCGGCAGGCGCCCGCTACGGCCTGTTGGCTGCACCGCCATTGATGGCGGCTGGGCGCAACAATGCTTCGGCCCCGCGTAATAAGCCGAGGCCCGGGACGCCGCCCAAGCCCAAAGCCAAAACCAAATCCGCCAGCCTATGAGCGGTGCGTCGTCGGATAGGGAGCGGCCGCCGGTCGTCATTGTCCATGGCGTCATCGATGCCAGCCGCCCCGACGAGCAGGATACGCTCGATCAGGTTCGCGATGTCGCCGCCGTGCTCGCACGCTCCGGCCACAGCGTCGAGACGCTGGCGTTGTCGCTCGATTTGACGCCGCTCGCATCAATTGCCAAAGACGGGATCGTCTTCAATCTGGTCGAGGCGCTGGCAGGCAACGGCCGGCTCATTCATCTGGCTGCCGCGGTGATGGAGCATCTGGGGCTCGTCTTCACCGGTTCGGGCTCGGCCGCTCTGGCTCTCACCACCGACAAGGTGCTGACCAAGCGCTTGTTGCGCGTGGCCGGCATCCCGACGCCTGCTGGTCCTGATGAGCCTCGATCAGCCGACAGCGACGCTCGCTTCATCGTCAAATCGAACTCTGAGGATGCCTCGTTCGGTATCGATGCAGGCTCGGTCGTTGCCGCCGCACAGGTCGAGGCGGCACTTGCAGATCGCGCCCGCCGCTTCGGTGGTAACTGGTTCGCCGAAGAGTTCATCGATGGTCGTGAGTTCAACCTGTCGATCCTGGAGGATGAGGACGGCGCGTCGCAGGTGTTGCCGATTGCGGAGATCAACTTCGAAGGCTTTGCGCCCGGCCGCCCGCGCATCGTCGATTACGAGGCAAAGTGGGCGCAGGACAGCTTCGCCTATGCCAATACGCCACGGCGCTTCCTGGCGGACGGCGAGGATGCCGCGCTGGCCGGCACGTTGCGGCGGCTGGCACTCGCCAGTTGGCGCGAACTGGGGCTTTCGGGTTACGGACGCGTCGATTTTCGCGTCGATCGGCTGAACCGCTGCTATGTTCTGGAGGCCAACGCAAACCCCTGCCTGGCGCCCGACGCAGGCTTTGCTGCGGCGGCTCTGGCGGCGGGCATTTCCTATGATCGGTTGATCGCTCGCATCCTCGCGCGCGCCCGCCAGCACATCCCGTCCACCTCCGACCCGCGATAGAGCCCCCGCGCAGATGTTCCTGATCCGCAAAGTCCAGGATGCGACAAGTCCCTTGAACAAGGTGGCGATCGCGGAGGCGCAACGCATCATGCGCGCGCAGTTTCCCGGCATGGGCCAGGACGACATCGATCGCCTGCCCGATCTGCTCGCCAATCCACTCAAATACAAGTTCGTCGGCCGCCTGTTCGTCGCCGAAGGCACCAACGGCAAAGTGCTCGGCATGGCGCAGCTGCTGCACGCGCCCGATGTCGGCTTTTGCTATTTGGAGATCATATCCGCGTCGGTCGGCGGCACGGGGCGCGGCACCGGGGCGGCTCTCTATGAGCGCTGTCGCGAGGAGGCGATCGCACTCGGCGCGCATGGGCTTTATCTGGAATGCCTGCCTGATGAGCCCGATCTGTCGCCTGACGAGAAGGTGCGCAAGGACAATGCGCGCCGGCTGGCCTTCTATGAGCGCTATGGCGCGCGCCCGATCGTCAACACGCTCTACGAAACGCCGGTGACGCCGGGCACCACAAACCCGCCCTATCTGGTGCTCGATCCCTTGGGCCGGCCGGAGCTGCCCGGGCTGATGCAGGTGCGGCGTGTGTTTCGCGCAATTCTGGAACGCGCCTATTCCGGTGTGTGCACGCCCGAGTACGTCGAGATGGTGGTCAACTCCGTCGTCGACGATCCGATCCGCCTGCGCGAGCCGCGCTACGTCAAGCGCCGCAAGCCGATGGCGATCCCGGTCGCCTCGCAGCACGCGCCGATCGTGCTCGTTACACACGATGGCCACTCGATCCACCATGTGCACGACCGCGGCTACGTCGAAGCGCCGATCCGCGTCAGCGCCATCATGGCAGAGCTCGAAGGGTCCGGCATGTTCGAGCGCATCGCCCCGCGCCGATTTCCAGACCGGCACATTCTGGAAGTACACGACGCCAAGCTGGTCGATTACATCCGTCGCGCATCCGAGATGGCCGGCAACAAGAAGTCGATCTACCCTTATGTCTTCCCGCTGCGCAATCCCAACCGGCCGCCCAAGGATCAGACCGTGCTGGCCGGCTATTACTGCATCGACACCTTCACGCCGTTGAACCAGAGCGCATACTTGGCCGCCCGCGCTGCCGTCGATTGCGCGCTGACGGCGGCGACCAAGGTGCTCGAAGGGCGCAAGCTCGCCTACGCGCTGGTGCGCCCGCCCGGGCATCATGCAGAAAAGCACGTCTTCGGCGGCTTCTGCTACTTCTGCAATGCGGCGATTGCCGCGCATTATTTGTCACGCTACGGCCGCATCGCCATCCTCGACATCGACTATCATCACGGCAATGGCCAGCAGGACATCTTCTACGAGCGCAAGGATGTGCTGACGGTTTCAATCCATGGCGACCCGAGTTTCGCCTATCCCTATTTCTCCGGCTTTCGCAACGAAACGGGTGCGGGGCGCGGTGCGGGCTATAACTTCAACATGCCGCTGCCCGAGCGCATCTCGCCCGAGCAGTATCGCGCCGCCCTCGCCGATGCCTTGAAGATCGTGCGTCGTTTCGATCCTGCATTCCTGGTGGTATCGGCCGGCTTCGATACGGCCAAGGGCGATCCAACCGGCACCTGGCCGAACGGCCCTTCCGATTTCGCTGAGATCGGCCGCCTCATCGGGCAGGAGAGCTATCCCACGCTCATCGTCCAGGAAGGAGGCTATCGCGTGCGCACGCTGGGGCTCAATGTCAGGAGCTTTTTCGAAGGGCTGGTGCGCGGAGCTGCCGCGCCCATCCTGCCGCCGATGAAGAAATTTGGACCCCGACACAAGCCGCATTCGGCCAATGATCGCGACAAGGTCGATGCCGGCGAAATTTCCTGGCGCGATTTCGTCAAGGCGGACGACGAGGAGCGTGTGCGGCGTCTGGTTGCGGCAACCGGCTTCTTCACGCCCGACGAGATCGAGATTGCCGCCGAGCTGGTGCGCGAGCGTGTTGGTAAGGGGGCAGCGTCGGGCTACGAGTTCATCACCGCGGAGGTCGGCGATCAGCTGGTGGGATACGCCTGCTATGGGCCCATTGCGGGCTCGGACATTTCGCACGATCTCTATTGGATCGCCGTTTCGCCAGAATCGCGCGGCCGTGGCATCGGCCATCTGATCATGGCGCGGGTGGTTGAAGCGGTGCGCGCCAGTGGCGGAAAGCTGATCTATGCCGACACGTCATCATCGCCAAAATATGCCGCGACCCGTGCCTTTTACCTCGCTCAAGGGTTCAAGCAGCAGGCCTTGCTCCCGAACTTCTATCGCTTGGGCGATGGCAAGGTGATCTTCGAGCGGCGGCTTTGATGGCAAAGAACAACAATACCATCAAAGTGCGGTAGCACTTCGGCGCGCTCGACGGATATAGTCGCGCCGGGCTAGAGCAGGTTCAACTTACAGGAAATCGCCTCGTGTCATGGTGGCCTGCTCTACGTCCTTGATTGAGAGTCTGATCGACGCCCTCGACGGATACGCGTGCGTTTCCATCTCAGACGATCAGGCTCTAGCTGGGACACGGGTTGCTTGCCACGCCTTGGACTTCGCGAAAGGACAGCGATTGGACGTTGCGGTTTCGCCATCAGGCGTCACCAGCCGGACGGTGACGTTGCGCTCGGGAAAGCGCTTGGGCGTTGCTGAATTCGGCGCGCCCGGCGGGCTGCCGGTGCTTGCTTTCCACGGTGCGCCCGCCTCGCGGCTGATGTTCGACGTCGCCGACGAGGCGGCAAGAAAGCTCGACCTACGGCTGATCGCGTTTGACCGTCCGGGCTATGGGCTCTCGCCGCTCGATTATGGCGCGACGCTGGCAAGCCGCACCGAAGTCTTCGCGGAGTTGCCGGACGCGCTGGGGCTTGACCGCTTCGCCATGATCGGCGTTTCGGGCGGCGGGCCCTATGCGGTGGCCTTGGCGGCACGGCTTGGTTCGCGCGTCCAGGCGCTTGGCCTTATCAGCCCGCTAGGTCCGGTCGCTGACGTTGCCGCACGCTCGGTGGCCGACCCGGTGCATCTGTCGATGGCGCATCGCATGTTTTTCCTCGATTTGCCGAGGCATCCATGGATGTTGCGCTTCAATGCCGAGGTTACGTCTCGCTCGTTTCGCGCGGCTCCGCGTCTGGTCGCCAACACGTTCCTGCATCTGTTGCCCGAGGTCGATCGCGAGATCCTGAACCGGGCGGAAGTCTCTCATTCCATGATCGAGATGACGCTCGAGGCCACGCGTCATGGCATCGGTGGCGGTATCGCCGATCTCGAAATCTATAGTGAACCCTGGCATGTCGACTATCGTCGGGTGAGTGCGCCGGGCCTGCTGTGGCAAGGCTCGCACGATACCATCGTGCCAGTCGCGGTTGCGATGCGGTTGGGTGGGCTCATTCCCGGCTGCAAGGTCGAACGGGTCGCGGGTGGTGGGCACTTCTGGATTTACGATCACATCCCCGAAGTTCTGGGGGCCGTTCGTCAGCTCGCAAGCTAGAGTGCTTCCGGAAAAGTGGGAACCGATTTTCCGAAAAGAATCACGATAAAACAAGGGCCTAGAGCCGTTCCGGTTTTGATGGAATCGCGGAACGGCTCTAGAGTCTGATCGGCCTACTTCAGGACGAGATATTGGAACGCCAGCATGGCAACGAAGGCCAACGTCACGGCGATGCCGACGTTGCGTGGTGACTCGTGCTCGTTGGCTTCCGGTATCAGCTCCGCGAACACCAGCCAGAACATCGCGCCCGCGGCCAATCCGAAGCCGATCGGCAGAAGCGGGTGGAACATTTCCACGAACAGATAGGACGGCACTGCCATCAGCGGCTGCGGCAAGCTGGTGAAGATGGCCCATATGGCCGCCTGCCAGACTGGCGTACCGCGCGGTACCAGCACCAACGCAATGGCGAGCCCTTCGGGAATGTTGTGCACGGCGATCGCGGTCGAAATGAAACCAGCCAGCGCGCCGTCGCCTGCGAACGAGACGCCAACCGCCACACCCTCGGCAAACGAATGCGCTGTCATCACGCCGATGATGAGAAGCGCCTTGTGCGCGTCGAGCCCCTTCAAGTTGCAGATCTCGACCGCCTGGCCATTGGCGACAAGGCGGTGGCCGGCGACAATGCCCAACAGGCCGATCAGCATGCCGGCCAGCATGCGCAGGGGCGCCAGTGCGATGCCTTCGGCGATCAGGCCGTGGCAGGCCGCCAACATTAGTCCGGCTGCGATTGCATTGGAGATTGAAAGACCGCGCGGGCTGATGGTGCGCCAGTAAAGGAATGGCAATGCGCCAAGCCCGGTCGCAAACGCCGTCAACAAGGCTGCGAGGAACACCATCCAGACGCCGCTGTTCGACATGACGAAGGCCCGATTCCCGAGTGTGGAGTGGGTTCGTCGCAGAAAATGCGACAAACCAATAATTCCAGCGTTGATTGCACTGCGGCTGGCAAACGGCCAAGTGGCGCGGCTAGCCCATGCGATGGCCGGTTCGCAAACGTGCCTCCATAACTCGGCTGACCAATCTTATCGGCCGGGTACGCGGTTCGCACGGGCGTGACGTGAACCGATGATACAGCCTGGAATAATTCCAAGCGATTACAATGTGAAGGTTGGCATGCGCACGGTTTTCTCCGGCTCTTGGTGCAATTGAACGCCACGCCAGGGACGCCGAGCCCGTGCGCAACTGCCGCGTGCGCCTTGACGCTCCAAGCGTGGGGTGGTCTGTCTCTTGACCGACACGGCCTGAGCCCTGCTGCTCGTCAATCGGCGGCATCTGGCCGCTCAATTTCTTGTTCTCCACCTCAGGATGCGCATGACCGACACCGTCCTCATCATCGACTTCGGCAGCCAGGTTACTCAGCTCATCGCGCGGCGTGTGCGCGAGGCGGGCGTCTACTCCGAGATCGTGCCGTTCAATAACGCGGAACGGGCGTTCGAACGCTTGAAGCCCCGAGCGGTGATCCTGTCGGGCGGCCCCGCAAGCGTCACCGAAATGGGCACTCCGCGTGCGCCCGATTGGGTGTTTCAATCGGGGCTCCCGGTGCTCGGCATCTGCTATGGCGAGCAGACCATGTGCGCGCAATTGGGCGGCGGCGTGGAGGCGGGCCATCATCGCGAGTTCGGCCGCGCCGAGCTCGAGATCACCAAGGCGTCGGCCCTGTTCGAAGGCGTGTGGAAGCCGGGTGAAAAGCATCAGGTGTGGGTGAGCCATGGCGATCGCGTGACGCGGCTGCCCGATGGTTTCGAAGTCATAGGCGTATCGCGCGGTGCACCGTTCGCAGCCATCGCGGATGAGAAGCGCAAGCTCTACGCGGTGCAATTCCACCCCGAGGTGGTGCACACGCCCGACGGCGCCCGCCTCATCTCAAACTTCGTGCATCGCATCGGCCATCTGCCGGGCGACTGGACGATGGCGCATTTCCGCTCGAGTGAAATCGAGAAGATCCGTGCGCAGGTCGGCAAGGGCCGCGTCATCTCCGGTCTGTCGGGTGGCGTCGACAGCGCGGTGGCGTCCGTGCTCATTCACGAGGCGATCGGCGATCAGCTGACCTGCATTTTCGTCGATCACGGCCTAATGCGAATGAACGAGGCCGAGGAGGTCGTCTCGCTGTTCCGTGAGAGCTACAACATCCCGCTCGTCCACGTCGATGCACGCGAGCAGTTCTTGTCTGCGTTGGCCGGCGTCGATGATCCCGAGAAGAAGCGCAAGATCATTGGCGGTCTCTTCATCGAAGTGTTCGAGCGCGAGGCGAAGAAGGTGGGTGGCGCGCAGTTCCTGGCGCAGGGCACGCTTTATCCCGACGTCATCGAAAGCGTCTCCTTCATCGGCGGGCCGTCGGTCACGATCAAATCGCATCACAACGTCGGCGGCCTGCCCGAACGCATGAATCTGAAGCTGGTCGAGCCGTTGCGCGAACTGTTCAAGGACGAGGTGCGGGCGCTGGGACGCGAATTGGGCCTGCCCGCGCATTTCATCGGCCGCCACCCGTTCCCAGGCCCGGGGCTCGCCATCCGCATGCCGGGCGCGATCACGGCGGAGAAGCTCGACATTCTGCGCAAGGCCGATGCGATCTATCTGGAGGAGATCCGCGCCGCCGGCCTCTACGACACCATCTGGCAGGCGTTTGCGGTGCTGCTGCCCGTGCGCACGGTTGGCGTCATGGGGGACGCGCGCACCTACGATCACGTCTGCGCGCTGCGTGCGGTGACCTCGACCGACGGCATGACGGCCGACAGCTTCGCCTTCAGCCACGAGTTCCTGACGCGGACGGCAACGCGCATCATCAACGAGGTGCGCGGCATCAACCGCGTCGTCTATGACGTCACGTCGAAGCCCCCCGGCACCATCGAGTGGGAGTGAAGCGGGGCTGCTGGCCCTCACCGATCTCGTAAGAGCCGCATTTCTCCTCTCTCAACCGTGGAGTGGGTCGGGGTGAGGGGCGGCGGAATGTGCCAGCCAGCACCGTGCTGGACTCATGGCCGCGAAACACACGACACCGGCTGTGAGAACGACGAAACAAGAACCGTCGTGGTGGGGCATCTACTAACTCATGCGGCTCACCAGGGATTGCACCGGGCAAGATTGCGGAGCGCCAAAAGCCGCCGTCGCGCCTCCAGCTAGAAGCCGAAACTCACGACCTTAGGCACGGTCAGCAGTCAGGGGCAGACCGACAGGATTGCGCAGCGCCCCGCCGCGACAATCACCCATCAACCTCCCGCCCATTGATGCTTGACGGTCAGTGTGCACCGATAGCCACTCGTCAGATCGCGTCGCGTTGTCCCATTGTGACCGTCGCTTTGGCGTGATCGGGGAGTGACTGGCTGCTCGTGCACAGTCGCCCTGCGCAGCCTTTTCAAACAGCTGCTCGCCATCGTGCGCCGGCTTGAACGGTTTCGTCCGTCTTGCTGTGTAGCTGATCGTATAATTTGATTGGATGCGCAGGGCCTCGGTCACCTCTGCACGGAATAATTCTGAAAATGGGCCTTCGTACTCCGAGGAGAAATCGTCATGCCCACACAGCTTGAGGAAATCCGCGATCAGCAACGCCACACCTGGGACAAGTTCTCAGTGGGTTGGAAGAAATGGGACGAACTCGTGCTCAACTGGCTGGCGCCGGTGGGCCAAGAGCTCATCCGCAGTGCCGCCTTACGGGACAACGCAAACGTTCTCGATGTCGCCGCCGGTACCGGCGAACCGGGGCTCACTGCCGCTCCCCTCGTGCCGAAAGGGATGGTTACCGTCACCGACCTTTCTGAAAGAATGCTAGAGGTCGCTGCAGAAAACGCCGCGCGTCGCGGGGTCACGAACTTTCAGACCAAACAATGCGATGCCGGCGCTCTGCCTTTTACGGACAATTCTTTCGATGCCGTATTGTGCAGGTTCGGCTTTATGTTTTTCCCTGATGTTGACTTGAGCGTGAAAGAGTTCGCGCGCGTAACAAAGCCGGGAGGGAGTGTGTGCACCGCTGTTTGGGATGCACCGGACAAGAACTCCTGGGCCACCACGATTATGGGTGCAATCAGCAAGCACGTTGACATGCCCACCCCGCCCCCTGGTTCGCCCGGATTGTTCCGCTGTGCGGCACCGGGATACATGGAAGCAGCATTTCGCAAGGGTGGGCTGAAAGACATCGCCATCAGGCACGTCGTTGGCGAACTCAGGTTCAAGTCAGCAGAGGAGTACTGGAGCTTCATGACCGAGATCGCAGCTCCGGTCGTTGCGGGGCTGACAAAAGCTGATGAGCCAACTCGAAAGAAGATCGAGTCAATGGTACTCGACTTGGCGCGCAAGACATCCCCAGATGGCAAGCCGTGCCTGACATGGTCTGCCTCTGCTATCACCGGCAGCAAATAAGAGCGCTCCACTTAACCCCGGTAGCGCCGCTCGAGCGCATGTGCCTCGTCATCTTCTCGACCGTTGCAGCCCCCGTGTCGGCGCGGACTGGATCGGTTTGGCTGGCTCTGCAAAGTGGCGGGCTATAACCTCACCCCATGTACTTTCTCATCTCCGGCGCGCTGCTGCTGGTTCTTATCCTCGGTCTGTTCTGGCTGAAGGATGAGCTGCGCTCGCCGCGCCTTGCCCGGATGGCTCATTCGGAATTGACGATGCGGCTGGCGGTGGTGGCGGCCGGGCTGATGCTGGTTGGGGTCGTGATGCTGGCCGGCAAGGCATGGCACGCGCTGCGTTGGCTGCTCGGCGGCTGACGCAGGGGAGCTTGTCGGCATCAGGCATCATGGGCGGCGGCGTGGCGTGCACATCGCCGCCGGGTTGTCGGGCCGGGCTGCCCCGTTCGGCTACGTGGCCGCACGGCAGATTTTACTTCGACGCAAGGATGTCTGCCGCACCGGCATGGCCTGAGCTATGATTGTTCTTTCATCCATGATGTGGCGCGACGGGCGGGTTTGTGGAGCGTGTAGATGGCGCAGGGCGAGAGCGATCACTCGCAAGTCAAGATAGCCCAGTTCAATGCCGCCGAGCTTGGTGCGCTCGCCCATCTCTATCGCGGTGAGGTCTACCGCTCGACGGTGTGGCGCCAGCGGCTCGACGCCACCACCAACTGGGCGGTCGCATCGCTCGGAATCGCGTTGTCGGTCGTGTTCTCCAGCCGGGAAGCATCGCCCCTGCCGCTGTTGCTGGTAGGGCTGCTCGCCATCGTGTTTCTCACCTTCGAGGCGCGTCGCTATCGCTATTTCAACGTCTGGCGGGCGCGGGCGCGCTGGCTCGAGAAGCATTTCTATGCGCCGATGCTGCGCAGCCAGCCGCTGCTCAACGGCGATGGCTGGCAGGAAACGCTGGCGCAGGATTACATTCGACCGCATCACCACATTTCGATGATGACGGCGCTGGGGCGGCGGCTCAGGCGCAGCTATGTGTGGATCCTCGGCATTCAGGCCGTCGCCTACTATGGAAAGATCGCAATACATCCCACGCCGCTTGCGAGCATAGCGCAGTTGTTCGAGCGCACCGCCGTCGGGCCCATCGCGGGCGAGTACGTGGTGCTGGCAGGCGTCGTCTTCAATTCCTGCTGGATAGCGTTTGCGTTCTACTCTCTGCACATGGATCAGCGTCGCCATGGCGGACGGGCCAAGTCCGATGCGATGGGATGATTGCCCATAGGCAGCGTCGAGCGGGCTTTCAGTTGGCAAGCGAACGAAAAAAAGCCCCCAACCGGGAGGCGGTTGGGGGCAGATGCTTGCGCGCCGGCAGGGGCGTGGGGGAGGACGGAGGGCCGGCCGCGCAAGCTTGGGGGGGAGGTGGTGACACGTCGAAGCGGGTACTCCTTTCTCCTGGCTGGACCTGTTCGGGAGCTTGCGGGTGAGGGGCAACCGGCGCGCTCTCGATGATTGGAGAATGCCGCGGCGTTGATGCGCGCGCTGTTCCACACGAAACACGCCAATGAATACTGAAGCGCGCGCAGCCGATCACGCGAGGCGCCGGGGCATCGCGGGTTGCCGTGCCGGGGTTCGTGCGATCAGGTGCGCAAAGCGTCGGGCGTGCGAAGCTTACCAGTCACGCTCGGGACCATTGTCGATGTGAAAGCGGCCGCCACCATAATAGCCGAGCCCGCCGACGCTGCGGTGCGTCCGCAAATAGCGCTTGGCCTTGTGAGCATCACCGTAAAGAAAGAAATCTACGGCATGACCGCCGATATGTTGCGACCGCTTGACCCCGCCGACACGGCGGTTGTGCTCGGGCGTGCGGCAGGTCGATGTCACGAGCACATTGCCGAATAGCTTGGCAACTTCGTCGATGACGATCTGCAAAGCGTGGTCGAGGCAGTCGGGGCGGCGCTCCCAGACAATCTTGCGCTTATCGGCATCCCGTTTGGGCGTGAGAACTTCACGCGCCACTTTGGCCATGCCCAGCCCCATGCGTCCGGTTTCGATAAGGACTGGCCAGTGGCGCCGCTCGCGTTCCGGCGAAGCCGCCGTACGCCAGGGTGACGCGACCGGCAGCGGCGGGATTGCAGGCGCTGCGGCTATCAGGGGCGGAGCGGGTTCGGCAATCGCCTGTGTGCCAGACGAAGCGATGACGGCGAGCACGTTGACGAACAGCACAAGGGCTTCGGCCGCAGTAGCACTGCAGCGGGCGAGGACGCGAGGCACGTTGCAATTTCCCCCGAGTGGATGTCGACGTAGAGCCGGTGCAGCCTTGGGCTGTCCTGGCGCGTTCAAACACCCCGCTCGTGCCGCACGCGGGCGGACCGTATGCGATCGCTACCGCACACGGATGGTTAAGCTCAACTAATGGTAAACGGAGGTAGGTGGTGCTGCACGGCGTACAGGCACTCGCGCAACTGCGTGAAATGAAAGCGCCGGCCATCGTCGCGACGGCCGGCGCACAAATGATTGTGGTTCCAAGGACGATGCTGCAGCTCTACCAGCTGCGGCGATCGCCGTTGTCGATGTGGAACAGGCCGCCGCCGTAGTGCTTGTAGCCGCCGACGTTGCCGTGCGAGCGCAGGAACGATGCGACCGCACCGACATTGCCGAACACGCGGAAATCGACCGCATCGCCGCTCAGATGCTTCGACCGGCCTGCGCCGCCCACGCGGCGGTTGTGCTCGTGGCTGCGGCAGGTGGAATTGACCCTGACGCTGCCGAAGCGCGAGGCCACTTGGTGCACGACGTTGCGCAGCGTGGAATCAAGGCAGCTTGCGCTTGCCGACCAGCTGATGTTGCCGGAGGAACGCTCTGGCCGGTGGATCGTGCGGCTGGCTGCTGCTGCCGAAGCGCCGAGCCCCATGCGCTCACTACGACGGTAGGAGGCAGAGCGATGGCGGCGCTGGGAATGGCTGTGGCTGGCGTGGCGTGACTTGCGCACCCGGCGTTCGCTTTTATGCGCGGTCGCATAGCGCTTGCCCGAACGTTTGCGTTTGGCTGTGCGATGATATTTCTTCTTACCCGAGCGATAGGTTTTGGCGTCATCGGAGTGGCTCGAAACCCCGCGTGCGTGGGCGTCCGTGGCGGGAATGGCAATGCCCATGCAAAGCGCAATGAGGACTGCCAAGGCGAGCGCACTCGCCCTGCTGAACATACTCATACGAAAACTCACCTCGTTGTTGTTAGCCCCTGATACCCCGGCTTTTCCTGACGCATATTAAGATCAGGCGCGGGCAGACTAAGAACATCGGCGCGACGTGCGAAATGGCACGAAGGACACAGTGGCGAAAGAGCGCACGGGTGCGAATTGGATTTTTCTCAATGCTTACGGTGCGCGCGAAACATCACGCAACAAAAAGTGTCCTCCGGCCGTGGTCGAAGAACACCTGGTAATCAGAAATGATTTTGTTTCCGACGAAGCGGCACGACGCCATTTGTCGTCGCGCCGCAATCGTTGGTACGTCAATTGCGCATCAGGAAATGCACTCGTAATACTTCTGCTCCCAGAAAAATGAACCCGTGAACTGCCACTTCTTGTAGTAGTAGCCGCAGCCGCCGCCATGACCGACGTAGAAGTGTTGGAAATGGCGATGGTGTTTGTGGTGGTGGCCATGGTTGTTGTGGTGATGCGAGGAATGATGGCGGAAGCCGCCACCACCGCCACCGCCCTTGCCGCCACGGCCGGCTTCAGCTGAGCCGACGGCACCGAGCATGGCGACGGAAACGGTGAGAACGGCAGCGAGAATGGTTTTGGTACGCATGTGGTCTCTCCTTTGATCTCTGGATGATTGAGTGAATGATTGCAGCGTTTCGTTGGAGGCGGCTGCCAGTGGTGTGGTCAACCGCCGATGACCACACAATGCGGGAGACCGCGATCGAGCGCTGTCTCACACGGAACATTTGGGAAAAGACCGTCAGGTCTCGCGACCGACGACGCAGTGATGCCGTGTTGGTGAGAGGCACGCGGTGCCGGCTTGGCGGTGCATGCGGCTCAGCGCTGCGAACTGCCCGGAGCGCGCGTTTCAAGCACAGCCATCACCGCGCTGGGGGAGGCGTCAGCTGGCAAGCGTGAGAAGACACCCGTTACTTTCAGCGCCTGATCGAGCCGCCGCTGGAACAGGTCTCGGTCTACCTCGATGGTGCCGAACTGGCGCAGATGATCGGTCACGAACTGCGTGTCGAGCAGGGTAAAGCCGCCGGCAATGAGCCGGGCAACAAGATGGACGAGCGCAATTTTCGAGGCATCACGCTCGTAGGAAAACATGCTCTCGCCGAAAAACGCCCCGCCGAGCGCGACGCCATAAAGACCGCCCACCAGACGCTCGCCATTCCACACTTCGACCGTGTGGCAATGCCCCAGCTCGAACAGCTCGCGATAGAGCGCGCGGATACGGGAATTGATCCAGGTGGAGCGGCGGCCTGGGCGCGAGGCCGCGCAGCCGGAAATGACGCCTTCGTAATCCGTGTCGATGCGGACGTCGAAGGGCGTTGTGCGGATGGTGCGAGCCAGCCGTCGCGGCACATGCACGCTGTCGAGCGGCAGGATTCCGCGATGCTGCGGCTCGATCCAGTAGAGGGCTGGATCCTCGGCGCTTTCCGCCATCGGGAAGATGCCGCAGCTGTAGGCCTTCAGCAGAACCTGCGGCGTGATCTCGATCATGATGTCGTCGCGTGACGTCACGAGCACCACACTCCGGGCGCGGGAAAACAGAAAAACGTGAGCCGGAACACTAGCCGATTACAGGCGCAGCCCGGTGGCCACTTTCTCCAAGCTCAAGTCCCTGCTGCCACAGTTTATGACTTCCCTAGAAACTTCTCCAGCCAGTGGATGTCATAGAGGCCATTGGCGATGTCGGGTTGGCGGATCAGCTCGTTGAACAAGGGGATCGTCGTTTCGATGCCGTCGATGACGAACTCGCCGAGCGCCCGCTTCAATCGCATCAAGCACTCGTTGCGGGTTTTACCGTGCACGATCAGCTTGCCGATGAGACTGTCGTAATATGGCGGGATCGAATAGCCCTGATAGACGCCGGAATCGACGCGCACGCCGAGCCCACCGGGCGGATGCCAATAGGTGATCTTGCCGGGCGAGGGGCGGAAGGTGCGCGCGTTCTCCGCGTTGATGCGGCATTCGATGGCGTGGCCTGAGAACACGATGTCGGATTGCTTGAGCGTCAGCTGGGCGCCCGAAGCGACACGCAATTGCTCGAGCACCAGGTCGATCCCGGTGATCATCTCGGTGACCGGGTGCTCCACCTGCAGCCGCGTGTTCATCTCGATGAAGTAGAATTCACCATCCTCGAAAAGGAATTCGACCGTTCCCGCGCCGCGATACTTGAGCTTGCGCATGGCCACAGCCACGGTCTCGCCGATCTTCTGGCGTGCGGCGGCGTTGAGCGCTGGCGAGGGTGCCTCTTCCCATACCTTCTGGTGGCGACGCTGCAATGAGCAATCGCGTTCGCCAAGGTGCACGGCGTTGCCCTGGCCGTCGCCGAACACCTGGATTTCGATGTGGCGGGGCTTGGTCAGATACTTCTCGATGTAGACGCTGTCGTTGCCGAACGCAGCCTTGGCTTCCGCGCGGGCTGTCGACAGCGCGAGGCCGAGGTCCTGTGCGCTATGGGCCACCTTCATGCCGCGACCGCCACCGCCGGCCGTCGCCTTGATCAGCACCGGGAAACCCATGGCGGCGGCGACCTTCATCGCCTGCGTCTCGCTGGTCACGGCGCCGTCCGAGCCTGGCACCACCGGAATGCCGAGCCGCTTGGCGGTCTCCTTCGCCTCGATCTTGTCGCCCATGATGCGGATGTGTTCCGACGTCGGGCCGATGAAGGTGATGTTGTGGTCTTCGAGAATCTCGGCGAAGCGCGCGTTCTCGGAAAGGAAGCCAT
>CAZLHQ010000056.1:0-18236 GCA_964559355.1 uncultured Hyphomicrobiaceae bacterium | reverse complement strand
ACATCTCGCATTCCTCAGTCGAGCGCATGATCGGGCCCGATGCGACCGTGACGCTCGACTTTGCCTTGAACCGTCTGGCCGGCGTCATCGAGAACCTCGTCATTTATCCAGCCAACATGAAGAAGAACCTCGACCGGCTTGGCGGCCTGCACAATTCCCAGCGCGTGCTGCTGGCGCTGACCCAGGCGGGCGCCTCACGCGAAGACGCCTACGCGTTTGTCCAGCGCAACGCGATGAAGACATGGGAGCATGGCGCTGATTTTCTTGCCGAGCTCAAGGCCGACAAGGACGTCGTTGCCAAGGTGTCGGCCGCCGACCTCGAGCAGATGTTCGATCTTGGCTATCATACCAAGCACGTCGACACGATTTTCAAGCGCGTGTTCGGCGCCTGACGAAACCCGGCTGGCGGGCGATCGCGGCAAGTTGCAGCTTGCATGCGCGCCCCCGCCGGCACACCCTCGACATTGCCTTGATGGCGGATCGTTGGTGTTGGAGATCGCAATATGTGGCCACGAGACAAACTCAGACACGTCGCCACGGGCTGCTTGTTGCTGGTCGCCGCCATGATCCCAGCCGTCGTCACTGCGGCCGATCAGCCCGACGCCATCAAGGAAGCTGTCGCCAAAGCGCAGGCCAAGCACAGCGAGCGCCGGCCATCTGATCGCGACGGGCTTTCCGCCCGCGCCAGACTAGGCAAATCGATCTTTTTCGATGCGGCTCTTTCCTCCCAGAAGAACCAGTCGTGCGCGTTCTGCCATGCTCCCGAGACGGGGTTCACCTCACCGCGCGAGGACGTCAATGCCGGCGGCGGAGTGGTCGAGGGCTCGATCGCTGGCCGGTTTGGAAATTCCAAGCCTCCCAGTGCGACCTATATGTCGCCGGCTCCGGTGCTGCACCATCGCATCGAGGATGACGAGATGCTGTTTGTCGGCGGCGCCTTCTGGAATGGCCGCGCGACGGGAAAGCAGCTCGGCAATCCGATTGCCGATCAGGTGCTCGGGCCATTCCTCAATCCGCTCGAAATGGCGTTGCCAGATGGCGCGTGTGTCGTCAAACGGGTCTGCAACCCGAGCGATGCGTCCGCCTACCCGGTCACATTGGCGGACTTGTGGGGTGAAGAGCTTTGCCGCATCTCGTGGCCTGCCGACCTCGACCAGCAATGTGCCGACCCGGACGCCAAGATCGTGCTCGACGAGGCGACACGCGCCAAGGCCGACGATGCCTTCGCCAAGATCGGTCTCGCCGTCGCCAGCTACGAGACCTCGATCGAGTTCAACCCGTTCTCGTCCAAGTACGACATGGTGATGGCCGGCAAGGCGAGCTTTACCGAAGAGGAGGCCAAGGGGCTTGCTCTCTACAAGGGCAAGGGCCTGTGCGCCAACTGCCATGTCCTGGACGCCGGCCCAAAAGGTGAGCCGGCTCTGTTCACCGATTTTACCTATGACAATCTCGGCGTGCCGCGTAACCCCGACAATCCATTCTACGGCCAGCACGCCTCGATCAACCCGAAGGGCAAGGACTGGCTGGAGCGAGGCTTGGGGGCGACACTCGAGAAGGATCCGATCTACACCGCGCAGGCCGAGGGCAACATGGGCAAGGTCAAGGTGCCGACCGTGCGCAACGTCGACAAGCGTCCCCACCCGGCTTTCGTCAAGGCATTCATGCACAACGGCTACTTCAAGTCGCTGAAGACCGTGGTCCACTTCTACAACACGCGAGACGTGAAGCCGCGCTGCAACGACCCGATGACACGCGAAACCGACGCCATGCGTTTGGGCTGTTGGCCTGCGCCCGAGGTCGAGGAGAATCTCAACAAGGACGAGATGGGCGACTTGAAGCTGACGGACGCAGAAGAGAATGCGATCGTCGCATTCATGCGCACGCTCACAGATGGATATACCCAGGACGCCAAGTAGCGCCTGTCTTTCGGCGATGGCGAGGCACGCCTTTCGTCATCCAAACCGGGCATGTCGGCACGGCCACCCAGCGCATGCTTGGATCATGTGGACGGTGGACGATCGGGAAAGTTCAGGTTCGCGCCGAGATCGCGAAATCCACCTCAATGGGTCCAGCGGCCGATGCGTCCGAATTTGAAGTTGTCGGTGTAGGACTTGGTCTGATGCTTCCTCACCTTGGGCTCGTCGACGCGGTAGGCGATGCCATGCCGCTCGGCATACGCGATCGCTTCCTCCTTGCTGGCGAACTCCAGGTGAAGCTGCGATTTCATGTCCGTCGAACTGGTCCAGCCCATCAGCGGCTCGACCCCGCGCGCGGCTTCCGGCTCGAATTCGAGCAGCCACACCTTGGTGCGGGCGAGCCCCGATTGCATGGCCGATTTGGCGGGCTGGAAGATGCGTGCCACCATGTTGTCGATCCCTCGAGGTTGACCGCCATCGCCAGTCACACCGGGCCCAATTGATGGGGCCATGATGGCCGTGCGTGGCGCACATTCGCGATTGGTCGGGGCAGCGGGATTCGAACTCGCGACCCCCTGCTCCCAAAGCAGGTGCTCTACCAGGCTGAGCTATGCCCCGAACATGCGATGGCCTGATGTGTGCCGCGTCCCCCGCGCCGGGTCAAGCAGGCCGTTGGCAGTGATGACTTAGAAGCTGAAATACCGCGCACCGGACGCGGCGGCTTATCGACTGCCCGCAGACGCGAATAGTGGGTGTTCGACCTTACTGCCCGGCCCGATCTGATAATGCGCAGCGGCCCCGGCCTTCAACTCCAGAACGGCAGAGGCCAGACCATTGGAGGCGATGATCGCTTCCGACATCGGCTCGGTATTGCGCTCGACACGGTGAACGATGCCGTCAGCGCGGATGAAAACCATGTCGAGAGACACATACGTGTTGCGCATCCACATGGTGATTTCCTGCGGTTCCCGATAGGGGAACAGCATGCCGAAACCGTCATCGAGGGAGGTGCGGAACATCAGCCCGACCTGCTTCTTCTCATCCGTGTCGGCCACTTCGATGTGAATGTCGTGGCGGCCGCTTGCCGTCACCAGTGTGAGCTTGTCATTGGCTTGCTTTGCGGTCGTGCTCGCTGGTGCGGGAGCTTTCTGCGCGGCCCGTTTGGATTGATCGTCCGCACCGCACGCACCAACCAGGGCCGCCGTTGCAAGCATCCCCAAAACGACAGACAGGACGGCGCGTCTCTGCGCCGTCCTGCCGGAAGTACTTGGTCGTTCGCGCATCAGCGCGCCCACCTTTGTCTGCAAGCCGTTGCTTGCTGTCAGTGCGAAGACGGCAAACCGCTTGCGATACCGTCGGGCTTCAGCTCGGCGGCCATGCAGCCCTTGGAGCCGTAGCCCCAGCGGACTTGAACGATCTGACCAGGACGCAGCTCGGTGAACCCAAAGCGGCGCAGGGTCTCCATATGCACGAAAATGTCGGCAGTGCCTTCACCGCGGGTGAGGAAGCCGAAGCCCCTGACGCGGTTGAACCACTTGACCATCGCCCGCTCCCAGTCGCTTTCCGGCGTGACGATCACATGCGTCCGCTGCGGCAGCTGCGAGGGGTGAATTGCGGTGCTCTCATCCATCGACAGAATGCGGAAGGCCTGCATCCCCTTCGGGCGGGCCATCACCTGACAATGAACGCGTGCACCCTCGTAGGCGGTCTGGTATCCGCCAGCTCTCAGGCAAGTAACGTGCAGTAGAACATCGGGAAGGCCGTTATCGGGAACGATAAAACCATAGCCCTTTGAGGCATCGAACCATTTGATCGAGCCTGCGATCTCGAAAACCTCGACGTTCGCCTCGTCGATGCGGTCAAAACCGCTCACGTCCCCAGCTTCCTTTCCAGGAAGCTCGGGAGGGAATTTGGAATCCCCCATGTTTAACCCCGCTATGTACTTGTGTACCTATGACCTCAACTAGATTTGCTGCCCGCGACAACTCTTGGCCGATGATTGCCCCTCTTCGAACCAAGTGTCTCAAGCAACGGGGCGGACCATACCACCGGTTCCGCACGATGGGAGCCCCCCTGTTGCCGAAAGTTGTTGTCGAACTGTTGCAAGCGGTTACACTCAACCCAATCATTCATGGTTAATAAATTGATAAATCGATGTATTCGCAAGCAAGCCTCAGTTTGCAAATTTTCTCGATCTGCGACATGTGAACGCTTCTCATTCGTTACCGGTTGCGCTTTCGCAGACTGGACTGGCCACCACTGGCAGATGATTGATTCGCCTCATTGGTCGGGATGATTCGGACGCATAGCCCGAGCCTCACCGACGTTGCTTATCCACGCGTTTTCCCCAGCCCTATGCCTTGCAAATCTATCAAGACCGTGCACGGATGCAGTTCCTGTGTTGACATGTTGCCGTTGCACACCACCTGTGTGTCTTGCGATGGCGTGCCCGCTCCGGCTAGACACGCGCTGTGAACGCCTCGCACGCCCAGTCGACCTACCAGACGATCTTTCAGCGGAGAACGGGAGCCATGCGCTATCTGCACACCATGATCCGCATTTCTGACGTCGATCAGAGCCTGGACTTCTACTGCAACAAGCTGGGCATGCGCGAAATGCGCCGTGTCGAGAATGAAAAGGGTCGCTTTACGCTGATCTTCCTTGCCGCCCCTCATGACCGTCGGCGGGCGGCCGAGGAAACCGCCCCGTTGCTCGAGTTGACTTACAACTGGGATCCCGAAGTCTATGCTGGCGGACGCAATTTCGGACATCTCGCCTTCGAGGTCGACGACATTTACGCGACCTGCCAGCGGCTGCGCGATAACGGCGTGACCATCAACCGTCCGCCGCGCGATGGCCGCATGGCGTTCGTGCGCTCGCCGGACGGTATTTCGATCGAGTTGCTGCAAAAGGGGGCGTCGCTGGCTCCGGCCGAGCCCTGGTCCTCGATGGCCAATACGGGGTCATGGTGACGGGCCTCCCAGCGTCTACGGTCGACGGCCACCAGCAGCCGGCGGCAGCTATCCGTCCGCGTGTCGCCATTTCCGGTGCGGGCCCCGCGGGCCTGTTCGCCGCCGAGGTGCTGGCGAGGGGCGGCGTTGCCGTCGACATCTACGAACGCATGCCCGCACCTGCGCGCAAACTGCTGATGGCGGGCCGCGGCGGACTCAATCTGACCCATTCCGAACCGCTCGATGCGTTGCTCCAGCGCTACCAACCCACAGATGGCGCCATTGCCAATTCAATTCGCTCGTTTCCACCAGCAGCACTCATCGCCTGGGCCAACGATCTCGGTGTCACGACATTCACCGGATCGAGCGGGCGCGTGTTTCCAACGGCCATGAAGGCCTCGCCCTTGTTGCGGGCCTGGCTGCAACGGTTGGACCGCCTTGGCGTCAGGCTGCACACCGGCCATCGCCTTATTGCGTTGCATCCGGGGCCTGTGTTGACGTTCGCGACTGGTGCCCGCGGCACGACGCAAACAACGGTGAGCGCTGATGCCGCTCTACTGGCGCTCGGCGGTGCAAGCTGGCCGCGGCTCGGCACCGACGGCAGCTGGGTCGGCATGCTGACACAAGCGGGTGTGGTGGTGACCCCCTTGGAGGCTGCCAATTGCGGGCTTGAGATCGCCTGGTCCGAGCCACTGAAATCGCGCCGTGCAGGCGAACCGCTGAAACGCATTGCTCTGTCCATCGCCGGACAGCGGTTTACGGGCGAGCTGATTATCACGCGCTATGGATTGGAAGGCGGCCCGGCCTATGCCGCTGGTCCTCTTGTGCGCGCAGCACTCAAGGCCGACGTTCCAACCGCCGTCTCGGGCTCATCTGAATACGGCGTCGAGCTGACCTTGGATCTACGACCCGATCTCGGCCTGGATGCCCTCGCCACGCGTCTGGCGCGGCCGCGCGGCAAGCAATCGACGGCGACGTTCCTGCGCAAGGCGGCCGGGCTCGACCCGGCGGCAATCGCGGTTCTGCGCGAAGGGCGAGGGGTTGATGGCGGCGGCGCCGTTTTGCCGAGCGATCCGGCAGCGCTTGCGCACCTCATCAAGTCCGTGCGCCTGCGCGTCACCGACACGGCCGGGCTTGAGCGCGCCATTTCGACCGCCGGCGGCGTCCGCCTCGATGGCCTCGATGCGCGGTTCATGGTTAATGCCCTGCCGGGCGTGTTTGCCGCCGGCGAGATGCTGGATTGGGATGCGCCGACGGGGGGCTATCTGCTGCAAGGCGCGTTTGCCACCGCCGCCGCGGCGGCCCGCGGCATTCTCGATTACCTCGCCCGCAATGCCGTCAAAGCCGAAGCAAACCCCCTTCGCCAGCACCGCCAAGACCATCCCTGACGCTCCCTGGCGCCTCGCCTGAGCCCCTGCGGACCGCGAACATCATCCCGCGAAAACCATCATGACGTTATTGTGAGCGGACGTGACTTGCATAGGGCGCGGGCCGCATGGTTTATCATAATTCCAACGCGGTGGTCTCTTGACAGGGGCCGAGTTACCCGCAGAGTGAGGCGGCTTTAAGCAAAACAAGAAAGCCGTCTAGGTGGGTCTACCCTCTGCGGGTCTACCCAGTCTGGAAAGCAGCTACCTTACAGGAGGAATGCAATGAAGGTTTGGACCAAGCCGCAGGTTACCGAGCAGGAAGTTGGCCTTGAGGTCACGAGCTACCTGCCTGCTGAGATCGACATCATCTAAGGTGTCTTTCAGCTCGCTCACGCGTTGAGCGAAATTCGGCGCGGCGGTCGAGTCTCTCGGCCGCCGTCGTCATTTGAAGGGTCGATATAGCCGACTGGAGCGGTATCATTTGTGGCCGCACCTCGTAGCGCGGATCTGCTTTAGTCACTGGCATTCGTCACTGGCATCAATCACCGTCAACACCGCGTTCGCATCTTTGGCCGGCTGATGCCTTGAAGTTGCGGAGCACCCGAGCACCGCCACCACGACCCGCCAAACCTACCTTCGACCTGCACGGCATAAGCGGCGTCCAAACGCTGCCACACCCAACCCGCAATACGAAGCAATCCCATGATCATAAAGGTGCTGGGATCGGCGGCAGGCGGCGGCTTCCCGCAGTGGAACTGCAATTGCCGCCAATGCGCCGATGTTCGCCGCGGCGCTCCCGGCTTTCGAGCCAGAACGCAATCCTCACTTGCCGTCAGCCGTGACGGACGCGACTGGGTGTTGCTCAACGCCTCCCCCGATCTGCGCAAGCAGATCAACGATACGCCCGAGCTTGGCGCGCGTGCCGATGCCGCCTTGCGCAACAGCCCGATCAAGGCCGCCGTACTGACCAACGGCGATGTCGATCACATCAGCGGCCTCATCAATCTGCGCGAGATGGAGCCGCTCGCTGTTTACGGCTCCGATCGGGTGCTGGCGGTGCTGGCTTCCAACTCGATCTTCAACATTCTCAATCCCGACAAGGTCGCACGCCACCAACTGAAGCTGGGCCAAGCGACCGCGCTTGCCGGCCCTGACGGCGACCTCGGCCTCACCGTTGAAGCCTTCTCGGTGCCGGGCAAGGTCGCCCTCTATTTGGAAGACGCCAGCAAGGGCGCCGATTTCGGCACCAGCGAAGGTGACACCATCGGCCTCAGGATCGCCGACCCCGCGAGTGGCAAATCGTTCTTCTACATTCCCGGCTGCGCGGACGTGGACACCGCACTGGCACGCCGCATCGCAGGTGCCGAACTGGTCTTCTTCGACGGCACGCTCTTTACCGACGACGAGATGCTGCAAATGGGGCTGATGCCGAAGACCGGCCGCCGCATGGGGCATATCTCGATGTCGGGATCGGATGGCTCGATCGCGGCGATGGCGCCGCTCGCCATCAAGCGCAAGATTTTCGTGCACATCAATAACTCCAACCCCGTTCTCGACGAGCGATCGGCCGAGCGCCGGCACGCGGAGGCTGCGGGTTGGGAAATCGGCTTTGACGGTATGGAGGTAAGCCTATGAGTGATCGCAGAACACAAGCCGGCGCACCCGGCGATCTCATGAGCCCAGACGAGTTCGAGGCCGCAATTCGCGCGGTCGGGGCCGAGCGCTACCACGACAAGCATACGTTTCATAAACTGCTGCACGGCGGCAAGCTCAACAAGGGCCAGGTGCAGGCGTGGGCCTTGAATCGCTACTGCTACCAGGCGGCCGTGCCGCGCAAGGACGCCGCCCTTATGGCGCGCTGCCACGACCGCGAACTGCGCCGCGAATGGATGCATCGCATTCTCGACCATGATGGCTCTGGCCCTGAGGAGCCGGGTGGGATCGAGCGCTGGCTGGTGCTCACCGACGGCCTCGGCCTTAAGCGCGACTACGTGATCAGCCGCGCCGGCGCGCTGCCTGCAACCAAGTTTGCCGTTGAGGCCTACGTCAACTTCGTGCGCGAACAGCCATTGACGATTG
This sequence comes from uncultured Hyphomicrobiaceae bacterium, assembly GCA_964559355.1. Lineage (GTDB taxonomy): Bacteria > Pseudomonadota > Alphaproteobacteria > Rhizobiales > Hyphomicrobiaceae > JAEUMD01. The sequence goes on along the minus strand of CAZLHQ010000056.1, from coordinate 9,920 downwards.
CGGTGGCCTCTTCGCTGACCGAGCTGTTCGCGCCCAAGATCCATCGCGAGCGCATCTCGGGCATGCTCGAGAACTACGATTTCATCGATGACAAGGTGATGGCCTATTTCCGCCGTAGGCTGGATCAGGCGCCGCGTGACGCCGATTTCGCTCTCGCCTACATCAAGGAGCACGCAAGCACTCGCGAAGAGCAGCAGGCCTGCGTCGACGCCGTGCGCTTCAAGTGCGATGTGCTTTGGGTGCAGCTTGACGCCCTTCATCATGCCTACTGCGAGCCCGGCAACATTCCACCCGGTGCATTCCGTCCGGAGGCCGCGTGATGACCACACCAGCCAAGCCGGCCCGACTGATCGTGACGCAGGAGACGCGGCCGGTTCTGCCGCGCCATATCAAGTTGCGTCACGACGCCGGGCGCGGCGTCTGGCTGCTGTTGGCGCCCGAGCGGGTATTCACGCCCGATCAAGTCGCAGTCGAGGTGTTGAAACTGTGCGATGGCGCGCGGTCCGTCGAGGATATCTGCGGCGTGCTGTCGGGTGAGTTCAACGCGCCCGTCGACGTCATCCGAACCGACATCATCGTCATGCTGCAGGAACTTGCCGACAAGGGAGTGGTGAAAGCATGAACGAGATGAGCACGTCCTCGCACGCGGTTGAGCTCGATCCCGCGCCCGCGTGCGCCCGCGCGCCAGTCGGCCTGTTGGCGGAACTGACGCATCGCTGCCCGCTGCAATGCCCATATTGCTCCAATCCTCTGGAGCTCGAGCGCGCCAACACCGAGCTTACGACAGCGGAGTGGCGCAAGGTGATGCGCGATGCCGCCGAGCTCGGCATTCTGCAGGTGCACCTTTCCGGCGGCGAGCCGACCGCGCGCAAGGACCTCGAGGAGATCCTGGAGGCCGCCGTCAAGGCCGGCCTCTACACCAACCTCATTACCGCCGGCGTGCTGCTGACGCGCGAGCGTCTGGAGGCTCTCGCTCGCATCGGCCTCGATCATGTCCAGCTTTCGATCCAGGATGTCGACGCCGAAAATGCCGACCGCATCGCCGCCTACAAGGGCGGCTCGGCCAAGAAGCGCGAAGTTGCGCGATGGGTTGGCGAGATCGGCCTGGCGCTCACCATCAACGCACCGTTACACCGCCAGAACATCGACAGCCTGGAACGCATCATCGACTATTCCGTCGAAGTCGGCGCCGGCCGGCTCGAAGTCGCACACATTCAATACTACGCCTGGGCGTTGAAGAACCGCGCTGCGCTGATGCCGACGCGCGAAGCCTTCATGAAGACCGTCGATATCGTCGAAAAGGCCAAGGAGCGCCTGAAAGGCATCCTGGTCATCGACTTCGTCGTACCCGACTACTATGCGAAATATCCCAAGCCCTGCATGGGTGGCTGGGGTCGCGGCGTGATGAATGTGACGCCGTCCGGGCGCGTGCTGCCATGCCACGCCGCGGAGAGTCTGCCGGGCATGACCTTCGACAACGTGCGCGACAAGCACCTGCGCGACATCTGGTTGCAAGGCGAGGCCTTCAACAAATTCCGCGGCACGTCGTGGATGAAAGAACCCTGCAAGTCGTGCCCGAGGAAGGAAATCGACTTCGGCGGCTGCCGCTGCCAGGCGCTGGCGCTGACCGGGGACGCGGCCAACACCGACCCCGCCTGCTCGCTGTCCCCACTGCATCAGGAATGGGCGAAAGTGGCCGGCGTTGAAAGCCATGACACGCCACCCGAATTCGTCTTTCGTCGCATGGGCGGCGCAAAAACGTCTGAATTTGCAGATAGCTGAGCGGCTGGGGCGGACGGTTCATTGCCTATTCAGGTGGCGCATCCTAACGTTCTCCTGTCTGGGCACAGCTTGTCGCAGCTTGACGAGCATCTGCCGGAGGCAGTTGCCACATCTTGGACGAGCGTCTAACTGTGAGCACCTATCTACATGCTCTACATGCCCCCCTGGGGTCCAAACGGAGGAAGGTCAAACTATGCGCAAGTGGGTTCTGGCGGCTGCCTTTATCGCTGCGATGCCGACGATGGCGTCGGCGCAGGATGCCGAGGCTGGCAAGGCCGTGTTCAAGAAGTGCCTCGCCTGCCATGCAGTCGGCGCTGACGCGAAGAATAAGGTCGGTCCGCAGCTCAATGGTATCGTCGGCCGCAAGGCTGGTTCGGTCGAGGGCTTTGCCTATTCGGACGCGATGAAGAACTCGGGCAAGACCTGGGATGCAGCGACGCTTGACGGTTATTTGGCCGATCCCAAGGCGTTCATCCCCGGCAACAAGATGGTCTTCGTTGGCGTCAAGGACGAGAAGGACCGCAAGGACCTGATCGCTTTCCTCGGCACCAACAAGTAAGCTGCGCTTCTGCGCGCTTTGAAATTGAAGGCGGCGTCGCTCCTGAAGCGGCGCCGTTTTCATTTCTGGAAACGCGCCGCGTTCACCCTTAATGAAAACGTGATCGCGCTCAATTCCCTTGCATTACGCATTTTTTTCACGCCGAACCGCATACACTTCGGCTAAACATGCTCTAATCCGCGAACGGCTCGACCCCGGTCTTGTCGACCAGCGCCAGCCACGCAGCAACCGACTTGCCATCGAGCACCAATGCCGGATCGACATCGGCAAGCGGCGCCAGCACGAAGGCGCGCTCGGTGATGCGCGGATGAGGCAACACCAGATCATCCTCGGCCAGCGGTCCATCGCGATGCACGAGCACGTCGAGATCGATGACGCGCGGTCCCCACTTCTGCGTGCGCACGCGCCCCATCTGGCGCTCCACGGCAAGACAGCGCTCAAGCAGCGCGCGTGCGCCAAGCGGCGTTTTGACCGAAGCGCAGGCGTTGGCGAACCACGGCTGATCCGTGATGCCCCACGGAGGTGTCTTGAAGTCGCGCGACCGCTTGACGACGCGCACATCGCCCTCCGCGCACAGCAACTCCAGCGCGCGCGCCATATTGGTGCGGGTGTCGCCAATGTTGGAGCCGAGCGCGACGATGGCATCATAGGGCGCAGGCGAGGCATGCGGCGCACGCTCGTGGCCGGACCGCGGTTCGGGGGTGCTCATGTCGGTTTATGCTTCTCAAAGGCCGGATAGGTTCTCGCGCCGGTGCATATCAATCATACTTGATGTAGGCGAACCGCTGGTCGGTGCTGGGTGTGCCTTCGAGCCCTGCACCTTCGCTGCCCGGCTGCCAGCACACCACCTGCTCGATCTTTGAGGCGAGCGCCAGATCCTTGGGGGTGATGCCCTTGGCCGTGTGTGTCATAAGGCGGACTTCGACCCAGGCATAAGAAGCCGTCAGGTCTGGATGGTGCCAAGCCGCTTCGGCCAGATGGCCGACGGTGTTGATCACCATCAATGTTCCTTTCCAGCTTGCTGTCTTGTAGGTCCGCCGTATCCAGCCATCCTCGAGCTGCCATTTCGGTAGATTCTTGCTCAGCCATGCCTTGACTTCGGCCTCCGGCATTGGCTTTTCCCGTTCAGCGGCCATGCTAAGGTTTCCTTCCATGGGTTGACGTGCTTGACCCATCATATACCGCTGGTCGGCCCCTGCCCTCTAGACTCAAGCAAAACTCACGCAAATCAACACAAGGACCAGTCGATGCCTGAGCCGCACGAGCCCGCCGCCTTCTCCATCACGGCGCCGGCGCGGCTGCATCTGGGCTTTCTGGACCTCAATGGAGAGCTCGGGCGCCTTTACGGGTCGATCGGGCTCGCCATCGACCGCCCGGCGACGCGCCTGACGATACGGCGAGCGGCGCAGGATACGGCGCGCGGACCAGAGAGTGAGCGGGCATTACGAGCGCTCAACCGGCTGCGCGCCAAAATCGGACTTCCGGGCGCGTATGACATCACCATCCAGGAGGCGATCCCCGCGCACGCGGGCCTCGGGTCAGGCACCCAATTGGCGCTTGCAGTGGCCACCGGCGCCCTGCGATTGGCGGGTCTCGAGCGACCGCTCGATCTTCTGGGCACGGTGACGGGACGCGGCCAACGCTCGGCGATCGGCATCGCCGCTTTCGACGAGGGCGGCTTCGTCGTCGACGGCGGCAAGGGCCATTACGACGCGCCCCCGCCCGTTCTCATCCGCCAGCCCCTGCCCCAGTCCTGGCGCATCCTGTTGATCCTCGATCCGGCGGCCAAGGGCGTGCATGGCGACCGCGAGACCGAGGCTTTTGCCGCGCTACCGCAGATGCCGCGTGCGACTGCAGCCCATCTTGCCCACCTGGTCCTGATGCAGGCGGTTCCCGCGCTGATGGAGGCCGATCTCGGCACGTTCGGCCCCGCCATCACCGAGATCCAGGCGCTGGTGGGAGCCCATTTCTCGCCCGCCCAGGGAGGCAGCGCGTGGTCGAACCCCGGCGTTGGCGTCATCGCCCGCAAACTCGCGCAAGCCGGCGCCGTCGGCATCGGCCAGAGCTCCTGGGGGCCGACCGGGTTTGCCTTCGCCGAGAGCCAGAAACACGCCGAAGCCCTCTATCATTCTTTCGTACAAGACGCTAAAGCGCAGGGGCTCGATCTCATGATCGTCGCCGGACGCAACAGCGGGGCACAATTCGAGACGCAGCCAGCCGCTGGTATCGGCCAATAAGGAGGAAAAAATGAGTGAAGCCGCCACCCCCATCCTGCATATGCTCGACCCCAGCGAGCACGTCAGCCCGTTCGACGTAAACATGGCCGCAGACGCCGGCTTCAAGGTCATCATTCCCTACACCCACGTCGAGCTGAAGAAGGTGACGGCGCTGGTCCAGGACGCGATCTTCTCACGTCCGCCCCACTACGGTCCGCAGACCGGCGTGTTCTTCGGCGGCAAGGATGCGCTGCTTGCCCTCGACATGATGAAGGCGGCCAAGGAAGCCATGGTGCCGCCCTTCGAGCTGTCGACGTTTGCCGATCCTGCGGGCTCGTTCACGACGGCGGCGGCGATGGTCGCGTGCGTCGAGAAGGTGCTCAAGGACAAGTTCAACTCCAGCTGGAAGGGCGTCAAGGTCGCCGTGTTCGGCGCAACGGGCGTCGTCGGTTTCGCCTCCTCGATCATCGCCGCGCTGGAAGGCGCCGATGTCCAGCTCGTCGCCCACCGCGGCGTCGATCGCGTGATCCAGTCGGCCAAGACTTCCAAGGAGCGCTTCGGTGTCGACCTGGAGGCAGTGGCCGGTGAGACGGCGGACCAGAAGCGCGACATCATCGCGGGGGCCGACGTCATTTTCGCTGCCGCAGCGGCCGGCGTGCAGGTCGTCTCCAAGGAGCACAAGCAGCTCGCCAAGAAGCTGAAAGTGATTGCCGACGTCAACGCCGTTCCCCCGCCCGGCGTCGAAGGCATGGAGCTGTTCATGAATGGCGATCCGCTGCCTGGCTGCAGCGCGCTCGGCGTCGGCCCGCTTGCCATCGGCGATATCAAGTACAAAACCGAGTCCGGCCTCTTCAAGCAGATGATCGCCTCCGACAAGCCGGTGCATTTCGACTTCCGTGATGCCTTCAAGCTGGCCCGCACGTTTGTCGGCTGACGGCTGGACAGGAACGTGTCCGGCCCAACGGTTCTGATCGCCGGTTTCTCCGGGCGGGCGCTTGCCGCATCCGCTCGTAGAGCCGGCTATCGACCGCTCGTTGCCGATGCCTTCGGCGATGCCGACACGCGCACGCTAGCCGCTGCGGTCGAAGTGATACCGGGTGCCGTCGAGCATGGATTTCATTTCAGGACGCTGGGCCCTGCCCTTGAGCGGCTTGCGGCAACAGCGCCGACGCCACCTTTGGGGCTGGTGCTGGGAGCAGGCTTTGAAGACAACTGGGGGCTTCTCACGCGACTAGGTGCAGCTCACCGGCTGCTCGGCTGCTCGCGTTCGGCGATTGAAGCGGTGAAGGACCCGGCTCGCTTCTTCCCTCTTCTCTCCACGCTTGGCATCACCCATCCCGAAACACTGACAAGCCCACCCCAATCCGGATCGGGCTATCTCAGCAAGCGCATCGGCGGCAGCGGCGGCGCCCATATCGCGCGGTGCAAGGCCGGCGTTGCGACCCAGCGCCGACGCTACTTCCAGCGCGAAATCGCCGGCACGCCGGTTTCCATGCTCGGCATTATCGGTACGACGTGCGCCTTCGCCTTTACGCGATCGTGGTCGAGCCCGGCTCCGCGCCGGCCCTATCGCTTCGGCGGCATCGCCGGCGCAATCGACATCGAGGCAGACCTCGAGGCGAGGCTCGTCTCGATCGGCCTCGACGTCGCCCGCGCCTGCAATCTTCGTGGGCTCGTCTCCTTCGATTTTCTCGTCGACAGCGAAACGCCCTACCTGCTCGAAGTGAACCCGCGCGCAGGCGCTTCCCTCGATGTGCTGGACGATGCGGCGGGTACGCTGTTCAAGGCCCATGTCGCAGCCTGCGAGGGGGACGATGCGGCGGGCCTCCTGGCCGCTCGGTGGCAGCCGCGCCCGCGCGCGTTGGCCTATGTCTACGCCGACCGCGGTCGCATCACTGCCCCCGCTGCGCCCTGGCCCGACTGGTGCACGGACTTGCCCCAACCCGGCACCACAATCGCCCAATTCGCCCCGGCGATAACAGTACATGCCACCTCAACCACGCTGGCACAGGCGGAAAGCAACCTCACCGATCGCTTGGGCCAACTGGAAGCGATGCTGTATGGTTCTTCAAAAAAAATATGAGCCCGGAAGGAAACTCCCCATGAAAGCCAATTCGAAATCCGCAGTAAGCGTATCCGAGCGCGCCTCGCTCCTGGTCGACCGCATTGTCGCCGACGCCGATGCCTTGCGATGCGTCGTCTCGACGGGTGAGGCGGGCGAGCGGCGCATTGATTGTGGGGCTGCCACCCCCGGCGGCCTGGAGGCCGGACGCCGGCTCGGCGAAGTCTGCATGGGTGGTCTTGGCACCGTCTCCTTCACATCCAGCTCAGGGCTCGAACGCTGGCCGCTCGGCGTCATCGTCCATTCCTCCAACCCCGTGCTCGCCTGCCTCGCCAGCCAATACGCGGGCTGGACCATTTCGGAGGGCAGCTTCTTCGCATTGGGCTCGGGGCCTGCGCGCGCCATGTCGCGCGTCGAAAAGCTCTACGAGGACCTCAAGTATGCCGATAGAGCCGAGCGGACCGCACTCGTCATCGAAGGCGACAACGCACCGCCCTCCCAAGTCGCGGCCAACGTCGCCAAGGCGTGCGGCATTGGAACCGACAAACTGTCGATCTTGTATGCGCCGACCGGTAGCCTCGCCGGCACCGTGCAGATTGCCGCGCGCGTTCTGGAAGTCGCGCTGCACAAGGCACACGAGTTGCACTTCCCCTTGGAAAACATCGTCGACGGCTATGGCGTCTCCCCCATCGCGCCGCCGATCCCCGACTTCATCAAGGCCATGGGACGCACCAACGACGCCATCATCTATGGCGCCCGTGTGCAGTTGTTCGTTCGTGGCGACGACGATGCGGCGCGCGATCTGGCCGAAAAGCTGCCGAGCAGAACCTGCGAAATCTATGGGCGGCCGTTCGCGGAGATCTTCGCCGCCGTCAATGGCGACTTCTACAAGATCGATCCGATGCTGTTCAGCCCGGCCCTGGTGACGGTCTCCAACCTCGATACCGGCGCCTCGTTCCATGCCGGCGCGCTGGCCCCCGAGATCGTCGATGCGAGCTTTCGCACCTGATACGCGATCCATCGCGATAGTTACTTGATCTCTCAGCTGAGCCACGGCCGCACCCGATGACCCAAGCCTTTCGCAACAGCGTCTCGACGAGCGGCCGGCGCAGTCCGCGCATTGCGCTGTTCGTCGAGGAGGGCGGCGGCGACTGGCATGCGCGGCAATTGAAGTCTGCGATGGAGAGTGCGGGCGCACATGTCGTCGTGACCACGCTGAAGGCCTGCGCCTTCGATACGCGCATGCCGTGTGGTCTCGACATTCCCGGCTTCGAAGGCGCACTGCCCGACGGCGCCTTTGTGCGCTCCATATCGACCGGCAGCCTCGAACAGATCACCATGCGGCTCGGTATTCTCCATGCCTTGCGCGAAATGGGCGTCAGGGTATGGAACGACGCCCGCGCCATCGAACGCTGCGTTGATAAATCGACCGCAACATTCCTGTTCCAGAAGGCGGGACTGCCCGTGCCGCCGACGCGCACGGGCGAAGGCATCGAAATCGCGCAGCGCTTCCTGGCCGAACAGAAAGCGCCGATTGTCGTGAAGCCATTGTTCGGCAGCCAGGGCAACGGCGTCACCAAGGTCGAAAGCGAGGCCCACATTCCCTCCTCCGCAGCCGTCGGCAACGTCTACTACTGCCAGCGCTATCTGCGGGCACCCAATGACACGAGATTTGTCGATTGGCGCGTGTTCGTGACCCGCGGTCGCATGCTGGCGGCGATGGCGCGCGTAGGTGCAAGCTGGATCACCAACATCCATCAGGGCGCATCGGCGACGGCGGTACCCGACGACGAGGACATGGCGATGCTGGCCCTCGCCGCCACCGAGGCGATCGGCGCCGACTATGCCGGTGTCGATCTGATTCGCAACGAGGCCGGCGACCTTCAGGTGCTCGAGATCAATTCGAACCCGGCCTGGAAAGGCCTGCAGTCCGTCACCGACATCAACATTGCATGGACCTTGGCGCAAGATTTCCTGGCAGCGGTGGCGGAGGCCGCGAAGGCATGAGCGCGGGCAGCGCAGCGGCAAGCGGTAGCGTATCGCCAGCCGCAATCGCCGCGGCATTTCTTGCCGCCTGCCGCGCGGAGTTGGCGGCCTTGAAACCCGGCAACGTCCATGTCCACGCCGGCGGGCATCACATGGAGGTGGCGCAGTTCGAGAAGGCCGCCGAAGCGGCAGCACCCATCCTCGCCGATCCGAACCTGGGGATGGGCGAGCGTATCCGCGCCGCCGTGGACGTGAGTATGGCTGCAGCCAACTGCAACACCAATCTCGGCATCATCCTGCTGTGCGCTCCGCTGGCGGCAGCCGCACTGCAACCCGGACCGGGCACACTACGCCAGCGCGTCGCAACCGTCCTGGCCTCACTGAGCCAGGACGACGCCGAAAACGTCTACCTGGCCATCCGTCACGCCAACCCGGGCGGACTTGGCCGCTCGCAACAAGCCGACGTCTCGCAAGCGCCCGACATTGCGCTGCAAGAGGCGATGGCGCTCGCCGCTCCACGCGACCGCATCGCTGCCAACTACGTCACCGGGCTCGCCGACATCTTCGACGATCATCTGCCCGTGCTGGCGCGCTTGCGCGCCCGTGCTACCCAAAGCTCGAGCGGCGCCCGACCCGAAGACACCGTCGCCTCCCTTTATCTGACGCTCCTGATGCGCTTCCCCGACAGCCATATCCGACGCAAATTCGGCATCGAAACCGCAGCGCATGTGCAGTCTCTGGCCCGCTCCGTCCGCGTTGATTGGGAGCCGCTTGTGACGCCTGCGGCTTATCCTGCTTTGCTGGCATTCGATGCGTTTTTGAAGACCAGTGGCTGGAATCCCGGGACCACGGCGGATTTCGTCGTGGCAACCCTGTTTGCCGCCGATTTGGATCGCCTTTCCTGACACTAAAGGCTTGTCTCGGGACGTATCCTGGCGTTATTTAGCGCCGGTGCTCACAGCGCCGCTATCTGGCGAACCGGATCGGTGGGAACGCTCATCGTTCGCTGACAACTGGGATAGCTCTCTAAAGAGCGGGTGCGGTCACGGTGAAGGCCCAACAAAGGCCTGACTGCCCCCAGTGGTGACAATGCAATCGGAGGAACCCCAGGCATGGCCAAGATCAACAAAGTCATGGTTGGCGAGTCGCTCGTCGGCGACGGTAACGAGGTCGCTCACATCGATCTTCTCATCGGGCCGCGCGGCTCGGCTGCCGAAGCCGCGTTCTGCAATTCGCTGACGAACAACAAGGACGGCTTCACCTCGCTGCTCGCGGTCATCGCCCCGAACCTGCCGTGCAAGCCCAACACGCTGAT